>CAYTAV010000007.1:0-17877 GCA_964435875.1 uncultured Gammaproteobacteria bacterium | reverse complement strand
TCCCAGACAATATAAATATTGCCGGAAGGGTCGAACGCCAGCCTGGAGTTGACCTGGCTCTTTCCCGACGAGTCGGTGTTCACTTGCCAGTTAGTCGGCAGGGTCGCCTCGACAGTCCGGATGCGCAGGTCTGAAAGCAGGTCGATGGCAAAGGAGATTTCGGTCCTTTGGTCGGCTTGGACAGTCGCAAAAGGCTTTGTCGGATTGGGATTTTCAGCCGTCCGGGTAGCCGTCCAATCCGTAGAATAGCCGGATTTGCTCGCGATTATCTGATAACCTTCGACAGATGCGGGCATGCCCGGCAGATCGAGATGTCCGTCTGCCGCGGTTTGCAGGGTCATATCAATCGTTGAAGAGCCTAGCGCAGTATTTATGATCCTGACGTCGGCGGATCCCACCCCGATTCCGTTCGCATTTTGGACGAAAATTGAAAGGGTGCCTCCGCCCATGCTGGTTTCGATCGAGCGCGGCGAGATCAGGGAAAAAGTCTCGACATAGCGGGTGCCGAAGCTGCCGGTCCAGCTCGCTCGGATCCTGACCAGCTTATAATCGGTCGGCAGCGTGTCTTGCGGAATTGTTGAAGACAGGCCGTCGAAAGGATCATCATAATACAAAACAATCGTGTTGACGGCATAAACACCGTTATTATTCGTGACTGTCTCGTTGTCGGGTATCGATCCGTGTATATAACCGGTTAGCGTGCCGACGCTTGCGTAGGGCAAATTCCTGATCTGTTCCATCTTCTGTTCAGCCAACATCAAGGCGCCGAGGCGAGACTTGTTTTCAGCCGTAATTTTTAAAGCAAAGATAATCAACCCGTAAACACCGATCATTATCAACGCTATCATCAGGATCGAAATCAAAACTTCGACTATCGACATCCCGTCCTGCGCGGTTAAGGAGCGATCAACAGATTTACGTTTGATCATATTTTATTTCTATCTTCCTCTTTGAAAACAACTTATCAAATGCTGTCGGTCAGCGAGTACATCGGCATGATGATCGATACTGCGATGCCGCCGATGCCGCAGCCTAGAACGAGGATCAGGAGCGGCTCGATGATCGCCGGCAGGTTTGACATGATCTGGTCGACCTCGTTCTCATAAAATCCGGCCAACTCTTCTAAAATATTATCCAGCTCTCCGGTTTCTTCGCCGACCATCACCATCTGTGTAACCAGAGGCGGGAATAAGGTAGGATAAGAGGCGACGACATCTGCTATTTTTCCGCCTTTCTTGATCTTTTCGGCCATGGCATACAGCGCCTGCCTGTAGTGCAGGTTGCCGAGGACATTGCCGGTGATCTGGAAGGTTTTGATGATCATTATATCGGTTTTCATCAGCGAGCTGATCGTCCGGGCAAATTGTGCGATATTGATCTTTTTGACTATCGGAGCGATGACCGGAAGCTTGAGCAGTATGGTCTGGAAAATGAATTTACCGCGGTTGGTCTTTAGTATTTTCGCTATCAGGCCGATGGTTAAAACCGCCACAGCCGCTGAAAGAATGACATGGTTCGCCACCGCATCGCTGACTGTGATCAGTATCTTGGTCGGCAGGGGAAGTTCGGTATTGAATTCCTTAAGCATCGTTGTAATCCTTGGAACGACGAAGATCATCATGAAGGTTCCGATCCCGCCCATAGCAAACAAGATGACTGCCGGATAGGTCAGCGCACCCTTGACTTTTGATTTTAATTCATAACTTTTTTTCGTCTGCGTATAAAGCTGTCCGAGCACCTGCTCGAGCTTGCCTGACATCTCGCCCGCTTCGACCATGTTGACGAAAAGCTCGCCGAAAACCTTTTCGTGCAAGCGCAAGGTATCAGTGAAGCTCATTCCGCTGTCAACCTTGGTGGCCATGTCGTTCAGGACGAATTGGAAATATTTGTTGGTGGATTGGAGCGAAAGGGTGCGCAAGGACTGGGAAAGCGAGATACCGGCTTTAAGCATGATCGATAGGTGCTGGAGGAAGAAAAGCTTTTCTTTGAGCGGAACGCGGGATAATTTCAAGAGAAAAGCATTCACCTGTTCAACCAGTCCTTTCGATTCCCTTTCCGGTTGAGCGGCATTTTGGATCTTTGCACTTGAGGAGATGTCGATAGGCATAAAAAATAAAGTTGAAAAAACCAACTACGATAGATCAAGCATGGACTTGCATGCTGATTTAAGTTTATTCTTTGGTGACGCGCATGACTTCTTCGATCGTTGTTATCCCGTTCTTGGCCTTGATGAAGCCGTCTTCAACTATCGAAGTACTGCCTTCCTTGCGAACGTAGTTCTCGATGTCGGCTACGTCTGCCTTCTTCAGGATCATCGAAGCGATTTCTCCGGTTATCTCGACCGTCTCGTAGATGCCGACCCGGCCCTTGTATCCCGAATTCCCGCACTTCGAACAGCCGCTTCCTCTATAGAAGAGGATAGATTGGAGCCCGTCCTTGGCGGCTACGATTGCTTTTTCCCGCTCCAGCGTTTTTAAGATGCTCTGAGTGTTGAAATGCTTCTCGAGGTCGGTTATCGCCTCCCCTTCCAAATTGAAGCTTTGGATGCAATTAGGGCAGATCTTGCGGACAAGGCGTTGCGCGATAATTATATTGACTGTCGATGCTACGAGAAAAGAAGGCACATTCATTTCCTGCAAGCGGGGCAGGGTCGTAACGGCGTCGTTAGTGTGCAGGGTTGAAAGAACGAGATGGCCTGTCATGGCGGCATGTACCGCTATTTCAGCCGTTTCCTCGTCCCGTATTTCGCCGACCATTATGATATCCGGATCCTGGCGGAGGAATGCGCGCAATCCCATCGCGAAAGTATAGCCGATCTTGGGATTGATCTGCGACTGGTTGATGTGCGACATGCGATATTCTATCGGATCTTCGATGGTCGAGATATTGACTTCAGGCTTGTTAAGGTGGTTCAACAACGTATAGAGCGTCGTAGTTTTGCCGGATCCCGTCGGTCCGGTGACTAGTATCATGCCGTGCGGTTTTGAGATGCTGCGCTTTAGCATATCGAGGCTGGTTTTCTGCATCCCCAGCTGTTCAAGGGATAGCACCTGAGCTTTCTCATTCAAAAGGCGCATGACGATCTTCTCGCCATCGAATGTTGGGATGATCGAAACGCGGAAAGCAACCTTATAATCCTTGTTCGCGATCTTGAAGCGTCCGTCCTGCGGCATCCGGTGCTCGTCAACTTTGAGGTTTGCCAGGATCTTGATACGCGCCGTGATGCCGGGTTGGACATCTTTAGGCAGGGTCATCACCGTCCTAAGTATTCCGTCGACGCGATAGCGTACTACTACCTCCTTTTCCTCAGGCTCGATATGGATATCGCTGGCTTCTTCAAATATCGCGTATTCCAGGAGCGTATCAACAACTTTGACTATCGGGAGGTTTGAAGCGATCTTTTTAAGGTCCTCCTTTGTATCCGAACCCGCAGGAGCGTCTTCGGTCATGTATTGGAACTGCGCTTTAAGGCTTTTGTGGTATTGCTTTAAAGCTTCATTGATGCTTTCAGGATTGGTCAGGAAAACCTTGATTTCCATGCCGGTCTTTTTGCGCATGAATTCAAGTATCTGGAGATTGCCGGGATTTGTCGTCGCTACCTTCAATTCCTTTGAGGTGCCGTCGAAAGCTATGATGCGGTGAGTGCTGGCGATCGGTTCTGGAATCAGCGACAAGATATCCTTACGGATGATCCTGTCGCGCAGATCGATGAACTGGATCTTGTAATAAGCTGCGGCGGCGTCGAAAATCGAGTTGGCCGCGACAATTTTTTTCTCAATCAAATAATCGAACAGTTTCCTATTCGCCGCTTTCGCTTCCTGGGCGTGCTGAACAAAACCTTCCTCTGTTTCAAGCGCAGAGGAAATCAATATCTTTTTCAACTGTTCGTCGCTAATCAGCATGAGTGAGTGCTATGTTGTGGAAATGTTATAATAATTATAACATGTTTGCATAAGCTTGAACAATATCGGATTATATATTATAAAAATACTATATTTTTTATATTTGAAATGCGGGTGGGCAAAGGGTATTCAGATTTGATCGATTATGTGTTAAAGTATGCAAGTAGACAGCATAAATACAGAATGATAGAAACCAGTTATTTGCTAATAAAGATCCGCGCTTTTGCCGTTTCGGGAAGCAAGGGTATTATTGCGTTTTTCCGAACATGGGATTCTCGGATCATTATTTTAACGGCATTTTCCTTGAATATCGCCGCTTGGTATGTCGCCTACCTGATCAACAGGTCGGAAACTACCGGTCTCACGATCTTGAATTATAAGGTCGATTTCGGGATTACATACGCTGACAGCCCGCAGTTCGCCTACGTTATTCCTGTTTTGGGCTTGATAATTATTATTGCCAATTCATTGATCGCTGTTTCCCTTAGCCGTTTTTCACGTTATTTATCCCTACTGCTGCTTTATGCCACGCTTTTTAATGGGTTGGTCCTCGCTTTAGCTGCAGGTTTTGTATATTTTTTGAATTTTAGACAACTATGATATGCAGGAATTTTATGTCATAAAAGTTCTAGTTCTTACTTCGGTATCTTTTGTCATGGCAATACTCTGGTCGCCTGTCCTTTCCAATTTCCTTTATAAGAACAAGCTCGGCAAACAGATCAGAAATAATGGCACGACACCCGTTTTTTCCGCATTGCATGCCCATAAAGCAGGTACGCCGACCATGGGCGGCGTGTTAGTCTGGGGAACCGTACTTACTTTATCGCTGATCCTGTTTTTGCTTTCCGAGATAGAAAGTGGAGAATTCTTCTCGCGCTTGAACTTCCTGACAAGAAGCGAAACTTTTCTACCGCTGGGCGCGCTGGTCGCGACCGCCCTTGTCGGGCTGTTTGACGATTGGCTGGATGTAACGGGCAGGGGAGTATTCGGGGGAGGAGGCCTTAAGATCCGGCATCGGCTTTTGATATACAGCGTTATTGCTTCAGTGGGAGCGTGGTGGTTCTTTTATAAATTGGAATGGGACCTCTTCCACGTACCTTTTTTAGGAAATTTTCAGATCGGCTGGCCTTATATCATCATATTTATCATAGTAATTGTCGCAACGTCGTTTTCAGTAAATGAAACAGATGGCCTCGACGGATTGGCAGGCGGAGTCCTGCTCTCTTGTTTCGCGGCTTACGGCGTCATCGCGTTTGCCCAAGGACGTTACGATCTTGCGGCTTTTTGCGGGTCTGTTTCCGGGGCATTGCTGGCCTTTCTCTGGTTTAATATTGCTCCAGCCCGTTATTATATGGGTGATACCGGGGCGATGAGCCTGGGTGTGACGCTCGGGATAATAGCGATGCTGACGAACAGCGCACTGCTTCTTCCGTTGATAGGCCTTATCTTTGCCGTGGAATCCTTATCGGTCATTATCCAATTAATGTCAAAAAAATTCAGGAATGGCAGGAAAGTTTTCCTTTCATCTCCCATCCATCATCATTTCGAGGCCAAAGGATGGCCCGAGACTAAGATTGTTATGAGATTCTGGATCGTTTCCGCGGTAGGCTCTGCTCTCGGCCTGGTTATTTATCTTTTGGATATGTCTTTTTAAGGGATTTTCATTCCCCCTCCTTGCTAGTATTTTCACGGACGATTACAGCCGGCAATCGGGCTTCGAGAGAGAGGCAAGATTAATTTATGAACCGAATAGAAAAAATATTCAATCTGTTGGCGGGAGGCGCCAAGCAAGGACATGAAGGCGACCGCTTTCTAGTAGGCCTTACTGCCCTGATCGTAATATTAGGATTGATCATGCTTTTCAGCGCATCTCCTGCTGTCGCTTATGTCAAATTCAATGACAGCTATTATTTCATTAAGCATCAAGCTTTGATGTTCGGTATCGGGATCTTCGCATTCCTTTTCTTCGCCCGTATCGATTATCGCATCTGGAAAGAACATGCATCAACGCTGTTGTTCATCTCGATACTGCTCTTGCTCCTGGTATTCATCCCCGGTTTGCGGGCGGAATGGGGGACTGCGAGGAGCTGGATAAACGTATTCGGCTTTTCAATTCAGCCTTCCGAATTCGTAAAGCTGTCATTCCTCCTTTATCTCTCCGCTTGGCTGGAAAAACGGACATCAAAGCTCGGCAATCTGTCGGAAGGCTTCGGACCTTTCGTTACGATCCTCGGGATCATTATTGCCTTAATGATACTCCAGCCGGACATCGGGACTCTCGCAATCATTGCGGCGGTATCCTTGGTTGTCTATTATATTGCCGGCGGCAAGAAGCGCCATATCGCCATCATTACCTTGATCGGCATTGCAGGGCTGGCTATCATGCTTGGTATAAAGCCTTATCAGAAAGACAGGTTCCGCTGTATGGCCGATCCCAATTTCGATACCCAGAAAACCTGTTATCAGGTAAACCAAGCTTTGATAGCTGTAGGGTCAGGTGGAATTTGGGGCAGGGGCATTGGAGAAAGCCGGCAAAAATTCCTCTATCTACCTGAAGTTGTCGGTGATTCGATATTCGCTGTGATCGCGGAAGAAATGGGCTTTGTTTTCAGCCTAGTTTTGATCGGCTTATTTTGCGCTTACCTTTACAGGAGTTATCGTATCTCCGAAGCAGCTCCAGACTTGTTCGGCAAGCTCGCCGCCTTCGGCATAGCGACTTGGATATCATTGCAGGCGATGATCAATATCGGCGGGACCATAAATATCATGCCGATGACCGGCGTACCGCTGCCTTTCATCAGTTATGGCGGATCAGCGATAATCGCATCGCTCGCTGCGACCGGATTATTATTCAATATCAGCAAAAATATAAAAAGAAAGCGCGCTTGAGTTAATCATATGGATAATACCAGCATTTTAGGCATCAAGATCAGCTTGATTAGAAAAAACGCTATCAGGGACAAGCTGGAGGATCTGCTTATTCATGGGAGGGGCGATCTTATCGTAACGCCTAATCCTGAAATACTGCTGGCGGCGTCAAACGACGAGGACCTTTTCAATATCTTGAATTCCGCCACTCTGGCTGTTGCAGACGGTATCGGCTTGAAATTCGCCGGTTTAGCGCTTGGTACCTGGATCGAAAGGATTACCGGCGTTGACCTGGTTGAAATTGCCTTAAAGGCAGCGCATCAGCTCGGGAAAAAAGTCGGAGTATTGGTTTGGGAAGACGGGCTGACCCCGAGCGAGACGGCGAAAAACGCGATCAAATCGCAATATCCAGGCCTCAAGCTCGAGGCGTGGGCTTCGGGCAGAAAACTGGACGAAAAGGTTATTGAAAGTATCGCCTCATATTCTCCTGATCTGGTTATTATCGGCCTTGGTTCACCGTGGCAGGAAAAAGCCGGCCATGAGATCGCCAGTCGAATACGATCTGCCAGGCTGGTAATCCCCTGCGGTGCAACCATTGATTATCTTGCCGGTACTTTGCGAAGGGCTCCAAAAATTATGCGGTATTTCGGCCTTGAGTGGCTATGGAGACTGGCAGTGAATATGGCTAAAAGCAGCAACAAAAGCCAAGGTACGATAATTTTTCCAAGGAATAAGCGCATCTTTAACGCCCTGGCAGTGTTTCCGATAAAATTCTTAGAATGGGCTTTCATCAACCCCTTTTTTTATCGGAATAATATCGCCTGCTTAGTGTTCAAAAAAATTGAACAAGACATATTTGTCATCATTGTCGAGAGGAAGCAAGAACCCGGCCATTGGCAGCTTCCGCAGGGAGGCGTAGATAATCTTGAACTGGAGAGTGCCGCGCGCAAGGAAATCCGAGAAGAACTAAATATCAAAAAAATCGAGACTATTGCTGTTTTCAGTTATATGTATAAATATAAGTTCAAATCAAAAGATATTTCGAAGGATCGAGGCTACCGAGGTCAGCGGCAAGCATTATATATCGGCAGGTATTCCGGCAACGACAGTGAAATACGGATCAATCCGTTGGAGCATAACGGTTGGAAATGGGTAAGCCTTGATCAGCTTATCGAGCGGTTGCATCCTGCTAGAAGGGAATCTGCCCGGATATATGTGAAAGAATTGATGAGAATTCTGGGCGCATGAACGGACTGCTTAACTGAATAAATCACTTATGCAAATAATTATGAAAAAGACCAGGACCAGATTTGCCCCCTCACCGACAGGTTTTTTGCATATCGGCAATCTTCGGACGGCTTTATTTTCCTATTTGATCGCGAAATCATCAAATGGCGATTGCATCCTGCGTATTGAAGACACCGACAAAGCTCGACAGGTCGAAGGGGCGATCGAAAAACTTTTAGATATCCTTGATTGGGCAGGTATCGATTTTGACGAAGGCCCGCACGCAGGAGGCCCTTACGCCCCCTATACCCAAAGCGAAAGGAAAGAAATCTACCATACCTATGCGAAGGAACTGATCGGAAAGGACGGTGCTTATCACTGCTTTTGCACTTCGGAAAGATTGGAAGAGCTGCGTAAGAAGCAAGCTGCAGACAAGGTTCCCCCGATGTATGACCGAGCCTGCCGCGATTTAGCTAAGAATATTGTGAATAAAAATATTGAACAAGGCCTTCCTTATGTTATAAGGCAAAGAATGCCGCTAGAAGGCACGATATCCGTTGATGACGCGCTGCGCGGCACAATCAAATTTCCTGCCTCGCAACTAGATGACCATGTTTTGGTCAAATCTGACGGAATGCCAACCTATCATTTTGCGAGCGTCGTTGACGATCATCTGATGCGGATTTCACATGTTGTAAGAGGCGATGAATGGCTTCCTTCTTTTCCGAAAAATATATTGTTATACGGATCTTTCGGGTGGGATCCGCCTATTTTCGTCCATATGCCATTGATACTTAACAAGGGCGGCGGCAAGCTTTCGAAGAGGCAAGGGGATGTCGCGGTCGAAGATTATAGGCTGAAAGGATATTTGCCGGAAGCGATACTGAATTTTTGCGTTTTGATGGGCTGGCACCCTAAGGACGATCGTGAAATCCTGGAAATCGACGAGGTGATCAGCCTGTTCAAGATCGCTGATATGGGCAGGAGCCCGGCCGTGTTCGATCCTGATAAGCTGGATTATATAAATGGTTATTATATCCGCAAACTCAAGCCAGACGTCCTTATGGCCTTGGCAAGGCCTTTTCTCGAGAAGCTCGCAGTAAGAGCGCCTTACGATTTCATGAAAAGCGATGATTATGCCACGAAGGTCATCATGATCGAACGCGACAGGATGAAGAAGCTTTCCGATATCGCCTCATTGACCGATTTCTTCTTTAATGATTTTCCAGCCTTTGACCCGGAATTATTATCCTGGAAATCATTGCCGCTCACAGAGACGACCGCGAAGCTAAGGGAGGTCTTGGAAGTGTTGGACGGTATCGATAATGGATCCTGGACCCTATCAGAGCTCGAAAAGCGGATTATGGGGCATATTTCCCGAGAAGGAGGCAAGAATGGCGAATACTTATGGCCGATGCGTGTTGCACTGACAGGGAAAAAGGCCAGCCCAGGCCCATTCGAAGTAGCCGCGATCATCGGCAAGGAGCTGACCGTCAAAAGACTGGAAAACGCCGTCCAAAGAGCTTGCACCAACTAGTCGTATTATGTTATAATAACTTATGATATAAAATTTCGCGTGCTAGTTTTATAAACCCATGCTTGTCAGGCAAAAAGCAATCATTCTTTTATATTTTATACCGATTACGGCGGTTATTTTTTTTGCGCCGGTTATGCAGAAGACGCTTAGCGCGGCAACTGCTCAGAATAACAGCCTTGGGGCAGAAATCGGCGAGAGTAATGAGGAAATCAGAAAATTGAACGAAGAGATAGATAGCAAGAAGGATTCGATTAAAGATTTCAAGGCTAAGGAAGAAGAGTACACAGAAGCGATACGACTAGCCCAGGAACAATCGGCGACTCTCGATGCCGAGCTAGCAATCCTTGAAAACCGCATAGCAAAAGCCCAGCTGGATATCGAAAAGACTGTGACTGAGATTGACAAGACCCAGCTCGAGATCCAGAAGATGTCGATCCAGATCAGCGATACGGAAGGCGAGATCGAATCGGATAAGCAGCATATCGAAAATGTACTTAGGCTGCTATACAAGAAGGACTCGATGAATTCGCTGGAAATCATGCTGACTAATGATGATTTTTCCGATTTTATCAACGACGTCCAGTATATCCAGGATATCAATAAGGAGGTCGGGAATACGCTTGCGGCGCTCAAAATCAAAAAAGCCGAACTAGTTAAACAGCAAGCATCACAGGTCGAAAAGAAGACTGATCTGCAAAACTTGAAAACCAGGCTGGAAGGAGAAAAACAGAAGCTGGAGGCTGAACGTGAAAACCAAGAATATATCCTCGAGGAAACCCGGCTTTCGGAAGAGCGCTATCAGCGCTTGCTGGTTGATGCGAAGAAGGAACAGGACAGCGCAGCAAGCGAGATCGCAAGCCTCGAGAAGACCGTCCGTGAACGCATGGCCGAAATGGACAGAAAGAAGCTGGAATTCAACGATTCAGGGCTGATCTGGCCGGTGACCAAGAATGTTGTAACATCCTACTTCCATGATCCTGAATACCCTTTCCGCAATATTTTCGAACACCCGGCTATTGATATCCGCGCAGGGCAGGGAACCCAGATCCGAGCCGCCGCATCCGGCTATGTGGCGAGGGCGAAAGATGCCGGAAAGGGATACAGCTATATCATGCTAGTGCATGGAGACGGGATATCGACTGTTTACGGCCATGTTTCCAAAATTATGGTCAGTGATGACGACTTCGTCATGCAAGGCCAGGTCATCGGTTTGTCGGGCGGCCTGCCTGGCACTCCCGGTGCAGGCAGGCTAACAACCGGGCCGCATCTGCATTTTGAAGTGCGCCAGAACGGCATACCTGTCAACCCCCTTGAATACCTGCCATAAATAAATTTATTATTTATAATCCAAAAGTATGCTCATGAGCCTGTTTCCGCTCATCCTGTTCTTCGTTTTTGGCATCTTCCTGATCACGGAGGCTAGTGTCGCGAAGATACCGAAACAAAAAAGCGATTCATACATGCTGATCGGAGCACTCTGCGTCGTGGCGGGACTTTACCTTTCCGTCGCCTACATCTTCGGGATGAGAATGTTCTAAAAGCGCGCTAATCAGCAAATTAAAAACCGTGCATTCACGGTTAGACTAAAGCATTATTATAGTATAATATTGTTAGTTTAGGATTGTTTTTTTAGTTTGCGAGGCTTGGTTTTATCAAAAACAGATTTTAGCGGCAATCTGATCAGGACAATTCCTGATTCAGCCTGGAAAGACATTGTTTTACGCAGTCATTGAATAAAAATCTCTTGGTAACAAGGGATTTTTAATAGTTTGGAGCGTTCACCTGTCTTTTAGCTGCCTGCCACCATGGAACTTATCATGTATGTCTTTGAGCTTCTTGTTCGTTACATGGGTATAGATCTGCGTCGTCGCGATATTCCTATGGCCTAAGAATTCCTGGACCATGCGCAGATCGACTCCATTCATGAGCAGATCGGTCGCGTATGAATGCCGCAACGTGTGCGGGCTAGCCATGATGGGTACGCCGGATATTTTTACGTACTTCTTTACGATGTCCTCGACCGCCCTGGTAGTCAAGCGCCGCGATGCGGGAAGCTTTTCCGTGCCACGCTTGTAGTTTATAAACAAGGCAGGATCGATGTCGCGGCGCTTTGTCAGATATGTCTCCAGCCAGCGCGCGGCGCGCTGTGAAAAATAAACGGTCCGGACCTTTCCTCCCTTGCCGACAACCGCTATCTCCAGGCCCTGTGAAGCGTTCTTGAACCTGAATTGGTCGCGGGATAAGCGCACCAATTCAGCGACCCTTAATCCGGTCGAGAACAGGGCCTCGAGGATCGCCCTGTCGCGCAAACCCTGTTCTGTCGAGATGTCGGGCGAAACAAGCAGCTCTTCGATTTGATTTAAAGTGAGGAATTTGACTTCCTTGTCTGATTTATCCTTTGCCAGCTTTATCTTGCCGGGAGGCAGTGCAGGGATATCTTTTTCGATAAAATACTCAAGCAAGCTCCTCAAGGCGATCAGATAATAGTTCTGGGTCGAGCGTTTCAAGGGCGCCTTCAGCCTCGGATCGACATGCCTTGACAGAAACACCCTGTAGCGGTAGACATGGTCTGGAGTAAGTTGGGCAGGGGAGATTCCTCCGAGGCCGGACTCAGCGAGCCAGGATAGAAATTTCTTGAGGAAGCGCGCATAATTCTCCTGCGACTTACAAGACAGGCCTTTTTCAATTTCAAGATATTCGAGATAGGCCGGAACATAATTTGCTATTATATTCTTTTTCCGAACGCTCATAAGATATGCAATTTGATGAATTATTATCTGCCCGCAGTAAACGTAAAGGCAGGGTGGAGCGGAAGGGGGAGGGCGGCGCTTTAACTTTAATACGAATGAGATAGACAGGAATATGCGTATTTGATACTTCGCATAATGTAGGTTAAGCGAAGTATCGTATAATGATTTCCTGCATGCCAACGGCCGTTAGTCCGGATTAGCTTTGATCAAGCAAATGTTATTCCAAGCAATTCTACCTTATCGGTAAACAATAATAGAATCTTGATGCCTAAGAGGAAAACTCCAATTACCAGGATACAAAAAACCAGAATGGCGATAAAAAAAGTGATCTTGAACAGCGCTTCCATATTTTTTTATTGATTGATTATTGCAAACTAACGGATATTTTATTTAGTATAAATCATATCGCCATACCGCAGATCGATATATTTCTTGCGGGGGAAATTTTCCTTAAGCTTGCTGGCGATCACGGCTTTCAGTTTTTCCAGCTGGTCAGAGGCGCTGCGCGTATAATTCAGGTAGATTTCCGGCCCCTCTAAAGTCTTCATGGCTACGAGGTTGAAAGTGTCCCTGATCTCGAATTCGGCAGGCTTGAACGAGCTTGGCGGTTCATCATTGATGGCGCGCGCAAGCTCGTCAATGAACACAAGAGCCTGCGGGTCGACATTGACGCTTTGCTCGCCCTTCAGCCGCCCTGTCAGATTTATTATGAGCGGCAACGTCGATGACCCAAGAGCCGTAGGATTGACTTCCTCGATAATTATTCCGTCGCGGTCGATATACCAGAAACGTCCTTCTTCCTGCCAGATAAAATAGTATTCCTTCTGCTTGAAAGTGATTTCGATCGTTTTGGGAAGCTTTTTTTTCACTTCGAAGCGCGAGAAATAATATTTCGGGGCGATGGAATTCTCAAGTTCCCTGCTTTTAAATAGGAAAATATTATTCTGCCTGCCTATGATAAGAACACTCTTCTCCTGCTGGGATGCTACAGTGCGGACGATCTCATCCCTGATCTTCTCGACTTCCCCGATGATCCGGATATCTCGGATGCGGAAATATTCGGAAAAAAAGAGCATCCAGATAGTTCCTGATAATGCGATAACTGATAGGAGGCTGGCAAATAAAATTTTCGTGCCAGCGCTTTTTATACGCCGCTGGCGGATAAAATGCGGGTTTTTGAATTTTTTTTCTTTGCGGATGAACGACCTTTTTTTGCTTGCTTTGCTAGGCACCTGATTTGATTTTTATATGTTTTGCTCCGGCTGTTGCATTGCTGATTGCAGTTTCGACAGCTAAAGCCGCAAGATGAGCATAAACATGGTGCTTGCCCGGCCGCAAGATTTCGCCGCCCATCTCCTTTCCGCCATATTTTAGCTTATATTGCTGGCGGCCGCCTGTATTCTTGAGCGTTAAGACCTTGAAATCAGCGTCCTTTTCGATCCCGATGCTGATTTTCTTGAGTCTTGATGAGGCGGCGATCTCGCTTAATCTGCTGTTGTCGCTATTATAAATCAGCAGACCTGCCTTGTCGATGTTGTTGGCAAGAATCTTGAATTCGCTGACGACTTCATCCATGTCTTCGAAACTTTCAAGATACCTCTGCGTTATGCTGGAAATTATCCCGATCCGCGGCTTCGCGACCCTAATGAGCTTCTTCATATCGCCCGGCGATGAAATGCCGTATTCCAACACTAATATCTCCGGAAACTTCCCTGAAATAGCTGCTTTGGGGGCTCCTGTGACAGCCGGAACCCAATCGGCAAAGACGCCATAGCCAGACGGGAGCGATAGTATCGCGAGAGGGAGGCCGATTTCCGTATTAAAACTCTTGATATTCGATCGTACGTCGAATCCCCTGCTCCTCAACACGCGGTTAATCTCGTCCTTGATAAAGGATTTATTCGTGCTTCCCGCGATGGCGATGACTAAAGGTCGATGGATCATGATCGCCAGCCGCGAAAAAAACAGCAAATAAATTTCCAAGAATATTTTAAAAAGTTTTTTCATGGGTTTTGATTGATGGATATGTTGATAAAGACAACGGATCAGCATTTCCCAGCGAATTATGCGAAAGAATCGCTATTCCAAAAGATCGATCGAGGATAGGATCACCGGTTCGAGCGGATGCGAAGTATCGTCCGTCAGCGTATTATTGATCCTCTCGACCACCTCTAAACCGGATGCGACATAACCGAAATGCGCATGCTTCCCGTCAAGCTGAGGCGTGCTCGATGCTGTGACAATGAAGAATTGGGAACCGTTCGTGTCTGGACCTGAATTCGCCATCGCCAGACTGCCTTTGACCAGCGGCCTTGAGTTGATCTCGTCGCGGAACTTGTATCCTGGCCCGCCGGTTCCGTCATTGTTCGGATCCGCATCTTTTGAATTCGGATCACCGCCCTGTATGATGAAATCTTTTTCGACTCGATGGAATTGCGTGCCGTCGTAAAACCCTTTTTTCGCGAGATTGAGGAAGTTATTGACCGTCAAGGGGCAATCATCCTTATAGAACATGATTTCGATATCTCCAAAATTCGTTTTCAGTACGGCTTTCGCGTACTTAGAGGCCAGGTTCTCAAGCTTGACCTCCATCTCGCTGCCGTCTTCATAGCTCCCCTGCCCTGGATTTTGCGCTCCGGTGCCAGCGTTCGTCCGGCTACCCGCATCCGCTTGGCCGGTCGGACGCACTTTGGGCGCAAGGCCGTAATTAAGTTCATCGATCCGGCGCTTTACGTCTTCGGCGCCGCTTGAATTGAATCCTCGGGGAATGTCCTTTTCGGTCAGCGTACCCGCGCTCTTACCCATGCTGCAGCCTGCAAGCAGGAGCGCCGCATTCAAAATGATCAATATTAGTGCGCTGGTTCTGATATTGCACTTAATCATAGGCGTTCTTGATTTGATCTGGTCTTTGCGTGATTATATGAAATAATTTAATACTTAGATTGATGATCTTGGGGCTTTAGAAAAACTATGTTGAGACTTTAGAAAAACCTGCCTGTCATCGCGAGTCCCTGTAATCAGGGGCGCGGCGATCCCGTGATATTAGCGACTTTCTCGGGATTGCCACGGCGATTACGCCTCGCAATGACAGTTCTGGGAGAGTTTTTCTACAGTCTCGTGTTCTACAGTCTCATATCTTATCATTCCTGTCCAAGGTAATTCCTGATTATGCTTCAAGAAAACGTGCCTGTAGCTATCCGTTCCTGGTTATTGGACTTTGATGCATTATTGTAGTATGTGGAAGTAAATATCAGGAATAACATTTCCAGCTGGTTCACTACGCCAGTGATGAATATACGCTCCTCGCTTGTCAGCTCCTTCGGCACTATGCAGAAGGTTTTTATGTGGAAATTTTCCTGGCTCGAGCCGACGATCCACAGCCCTTCATGCTCGATGTTTTCAACCAGCTCCTTGTTGCTAAGCCTGTACTTTAAAACGATCGCATTGCCTCTGGCGATCGAGCATTCGCGGAGGGTTTCATAGGTGTTAGTATCGATGAGCTTGATGATCACCCATTCACAGCTGACCATCGCCAGCACCTTGTCGCATAGATAATCCATGATATTCTTGAAATCGTTCTTGCTTTCCGGATATTTTTTCAGATCCGAGAAAAGCGAGCGTATTTCCTGGATCTGGATATTTAAGGATCCGATATACTTGAAAGCGTCGATCAGGCGGTCTTCGAGGTCCTGCTTGTCCTGCTCGAGGCTGGCAAGCTTTTTTAAGTTCCTGTCGACCTCCTTGCGGTAGAGCGAGAGGATGAAGTAACCGATGAAGAAAAGCGCGCCGATCAGGATCGATTCCAATATCTGCTCTTCAAGGAAGGAAATATCAGAGCGGACAAGATCCGGCGTAAGGACGATCAGGAAAAAAATAAAGATCAGCAGACCGAAGTATGTTCTTTCAATGATGCGGATGCTGGAATTCATATTTGGCCGTTTATGATTATCTCAAACCTTATGCGATTTTTTTATCAGATTATCATCGCTTTTCCTCTTATCCGATATGATTTCTTTCGACCGCTTGCGCAGATCATCGATCTCAAGCGCCGCTAATTCGCGGCTTCGCTGTTCGAGCGCATCCTTTGTATTCTTTGCTGGATCCTCGATGACCTCGGCCAGCAGGACGTCTAGGATCGCGCCGATTTGCGGACCGGGATGCAGGCCCAAATTATCCATCAGGTCGCTGCCGTTGATAGCGAGCATTTTTACTGATACCGGATCTGACTGGACCCGCTCGAACATATATTCCAGGTGCCGCAGCTTATAAGGCTTAGCTTTCGGAACGCCGGATCCCAAGCGGTCGGCGATCCGCAGGTCGATCAGGTCGCGCAGGTTGTCCTTGCCGACCTTAGCGATCAGGCGCCTTACCGAACTCTCGGTAACCTCGCCGACGTTGTAATAAAACATATGGTGCCTGACCAGGATTTCGACCTTTTCCGCGTCCTTGTTGGAAAATTTCAACCGTTTGCTGATCCGACGCGCCAGTTTCGCGCCGACCGCCTCATGATTGTGGAATGTCGCATCGGGACCGTCTGATCTTTTTGTGTGAGGCTTGCCGATGTCATGCAGTAGGGCAGCGAGCCTGACCCGCCAGTCCGCGGATGGGCAATGCTTCAGGGAAAGCACGGCATGCTTGAATACGGTATGGATATGATGCCTGTTCTGGCCGATGCCGACACCCTGCTCGAGTTCGGGCAATATATACTGCAGGAGCTTTGTCCTGTGCAAGGCCATAACCCCCTCGTATGCGCGGTCAGATTCCAGGATCTTGACGAGTTCATCCCTGATCCTTTCATTCGCTATGAATTTTAACGCGCCGGCCATCTTATAGATAGCGCGTTCGGTCTTCGGTTCGATCGAGAAATCAAGCTGGCAGGAAAAGCGGACGGCGCGCATCATGCGCAACGCATCCTCCTTGAACCTGTCGGACGGTTCGCCGACGGCGCGGACTATCTTCTTCTTCATATCATCCTGGCCGCCGAACAGATCTACGATGAAATAATCGAATTTTTTGGCTTCTGTCCCGGGTGCTCGGGATTGGCTTTTGATTTTGCACGCCATCGCATTGATCGTAAAATCCCTCCTCTGGAGGTCTTTTTCAAGGTCATCCTCAAAAAGCACCTCGTCAGGCCTCCGCCGGTCGGTGTATCCCTGTTCGCTTCGGAAAGTGGTCGCTTCGACGGCTGAACGTCTGCCTGCGTAATCTATCGGAATCAAAACCGTCCCGAAATTATTCTCATATCTGCCTTCCGGAAAGATTTCAAGCATCTGTTCCGGCCTTGCATTCGTGGTTATGTCCCAATCCTTGGGTTCGATGCCGCTCAATATGTCCCGTACGCAACCGCCGACAATATATGCTTCGAATCCGTATATATCGAATTTTTCCAGTATTTCAATTACAAAATCCGGTATCTGCATACCCGTATTTATGAATGTTTTCTCGTATTATTTTACGATATTTAGATAAAAAAATCAAACACTACTGGCACAGCATAAATTAGCGTAGCAGAAAAGGCGTTTATTTATACAAGCGTAAATAATCAATATTGAGACTGTAGAAAAACCTGCCTGTCATCGCGAGTCCCTGTAAT
>CAYTAV010000006.1:0-38761 GCA_964435875.1 uncultured Gammaproteobacteria bacterium | reverse complement strand
TATCTCGGGGAATTGCTCCGATATATCGCCCTTAATCCGGTGCGTGCGAAAATGGCAGGTACTCCGTATACTAGATATATAAGTTCAGTTAGATAAGGCGGCGAGCTGGTGGTGTAATTAAAGCAAATTAACCATTTAGATGCATAATGATTGAACCGCATATCAACATGGCCTTGGCGCCATGTTTGTTTTTGTCAGGTTGAAGAAATCCCCGTTTTTGCTATACTAGGAGTACAAATAAATATTGTGAAAATTCGTAAAATATGTTGATAGATCCCGACAAGATCGGCATAACCATGGCGAAAATTTTCGTGATAGAACTGACCTTGCTCGCGATCGTCATCATCTTGCTCGTGATTTTATGAACGCATTGCATAAGAGGAAAAAAGCCGGTTTGGATATTTCAAATAAGGTTATTTTCCGTTATTTCATCGTTTTAATAGCAGCTGCGATCGCAGGCCTGGCTGGACTTCCGGCGGTCCGCGCCGCCGAGAGCTACATGTTCCTTTCCTCGGGGAGCGGGGTCTACCCGGCGGGCAAGGAGATCACGACCAGGCTGGTCATCAATAGCGGAGGGATTCCCGGAGTTAACGCCGCCGACGGGCGGGTGCAGTTCGACCCGGCTTTCCTGGAAGTCCGGAAGATCGCGACAAGCAGTTCGCTGTTCCAGCTTTGGACGACGCCTCCGACCGTAGACAACAAGAAGGGGACTATCGTTTTCGGAGGGGGGTATCCGGGAAAGTACACAGACAGCGCCGGCGTCCTGTTCAGCGTGACATTCAGGCCGAAGAAATCCGGAAAGACGACCGTCACTTTCGGCGTCAACTCCGTCCTGTCAGCCGACGGCAAAGCGAAGAACATCCTGATCGACAAGCTCGAAGCCGTCTATTATTTCGGGACGCAAAAGCAGGTCAGCGAAGCCGCGAGCCTGGCAGGCAGGATGTCCGGGCGCATCCTGCTCCAGGTTGAAAGGAACGGCGAAGCCTGGTACGTCTATCCGCGCGACAAGCGCCGCTATTTCCTCGGCCGCCCGCTCGACGCGTTCACTATCATGCGCAAGCTGGGGCTGGGAGCGTCGCATAAGTATATCACGTCCTACAAGACCTATCCGAAGGAAGTCTGGGGCAGGATCCTGCTTGACGTGGAGCGTAACGGCGAAGCCTACTATATCAATCCGGCCGACAAGAAAGCCTATTATCTCGGCCGCCCGAAGGACGCGTTCAGGATCATGCGCGAAAAGGGCCTAGGCATCAAGAACGACCAGCTCTACCGCATCGCGGACTGGGCGATTTAGCAAGCAGTAAGCTAGAAGTATATAAACAATTATCGAGTATGGCGAATCCGACGTTAAGCGCGAAAAGAGAGGGCAGGGTCGAGGCGATCGTGCCTAACGACCATGCCAAGCGGCTGTTCCAGGCCGTTTATCGCGAGCAGAAAAAGACCGAAACCGACGACGGATCGCCGAAGATCAAGGTTTCATCGCTTATTTCGCGGATGTCGTTTTTTTACGAGAAGATCCGCAACTCGGTCGAATACAAGGATGAGCACCTGCAGAGGAAGAATGCGATCGAGCGCATCCTCAAGCGCGAGATCGTCATCCAGGGCGTCATCCGGCAGGTTCACAGCGCCGAGGTCGCCCACAACCTGCTGACGGACCTGATCCGCGCGGACTACCTCCCGAACAACAAGCTGCCGGAAACGAAGATAGACGACGTCGCCGCGGTGATCGATAAGTATATCGCCCTGCGGCATTATGCCCTCCAGCATACGCGCGTCGATTTCCAGGGCAAGCAGGACCTGACGAACTGGATATTGTCCATGGCGGCCTGCGATATCGAGGAGCTGTTCGGCCGCCGCGAAGTCACAGACGTTGTGATCAAGTATATGTTCGACATGCTCGTTGCGCGGATCGAGCTGCCGGATACATCGGAGCACGAAAAGGACAAGGAGATCCAGATCTTCCTGTCGATCCATCGGAACTGGCTTAAATTCGACCGCGACATGCTCGGATATCTGCTCCTAAAGTTTTATAACGGGACATGGAAAAGCCCGAGCCAGGAAGATGTAATCGCGGTTGCGCGCAGGATCATCCCTTTGCGCAATGAGATAGAGCGCCAGCTCGACCATCCTTTCGCGAGGCAGATCGACCGCGTAGTCCTGCGTTATACGGTATTTTTCACGATCTTCCTCGACGTGATCGAAGAGGATCCGGTCGCGGTCTACAACTACCTCAAGCACGATCCGAAAGCCTTCCCCCGCGCGGTGAAGCGGGTCTGCGAAAAGCTCTATAAAGCCAAGAAGTCAAAGCTCTGGCGCGCCGGCGTAAGGAGCATTATTTATATCTTCCTGACGAAGATGATCGTCGCCCTGATCCTTGAGATCCCGGTCGCTTCGCTCTTAGGCGAACAGACCAGCGCGCTCTCGCTCTTCATCAATATCGCTTTCCCGCCCTTCCTCCTCTTTCTGGTCATATTCTTCACTCGCCTGCCCGGCGATGCAAACACGGCGAAGATCGTCGAGGGCATCAACGAGATCATGGTCGCGCCTCCTGAAAAAGGCCGCAAATTCAAACTGCGCGAATCGATCGCCCGCAGCGGCCGCCTGCAGGCGGTTTTTACCGCTGTTTACGGAATTACTTTTATCCTGTCGTTCGGTTTCGTCATCTACGTCCTGCGAGCTATCAATTTCAGCCTGGTTAGCACCGTCCTGTTCCTCTTCTTCCTTACCCTGGTCAGCTTTTTTTCGATCCGCATCAGGAAAGGCACGGGCGAGCTGTTCGTCGTCGAACCGACGGAGAATATCATCACCCTGCTCGGCGAATTCTTCTATACCCCTATCCTGGTGGTCGGCAAATTTTTATCGGAGAATTTTTCACGGATCAACGTCTTTATATTCATCCTCGATTTCATAATTGAAGCGCCGTTCAAGGTGCTGGTCGAGGTAGCCGACGAATGGTCAAAGTATGTCAAAGAGCGGAGGGAGGAGATCGGATAAGGTAAAAAATAACAAAATGCAAAATAGAAAATTCAAAAACACTCTAATAATCACTAAGATTCTGCCAGCATAGCCAGTAATTATACATTATGATTTTTGCATTTTGCATTTAATCTTATGCCGACTTTATATATCGTAGGGACGCCGATCGGAAATCTGGAGGATATTACCATGCGCGCGCTTCGGATCTTGTCCGAGGTTGATTTCATATTATGCGAAGACACGAGGATCACGAAGCGCTTGCTCGACCATTACAAGATCGCCACTCCGACGATCTCCTACCACCAGCATTCAGACCTTAAGAAGACCGAGCAGGTCCTCGAGCATCTCGAGCGCGGCCGGAATCTCGCGCTGGTTTCGGACGCCGGGACGCCAGGGATTTCGGATCCGGGCGGCAAGCTGGTTGCCGCGGTCCTCGACCGCTTCGATGATGCGGTCGCGGTCGAATCCGTACCCGGACCTTCGGCCGTTACCGCCGCGCTTTCGATATCAGGCATTCCGACCGACAGGTTCGTTTTTCTCGGTTTCCCGCCCCACAAGAAGGGCAGGAACAAGTTCTTGAAGAAAGTGATCGAGAGCGAATGGCCAGTCGTCATCTATGAATCCAAGCATAGGATTATCCGGTTGCTCGAAGAGCTTGGCAAGGCCAACCCGGCAGCCGCCGGTTCGGGTGCTGATGGTAATGAAACAGAGGAAATTTCCGATTATGAGCCAGCTGCTCCCCGCTTAGCCGGCAGCCGCTCGGCAGGCGGGCTTCCTGTGCAACGAATAAGCAGGAAAACCTCAAGGCAAGGGATGGACCAGGCACCCTTCGAGGAGAAGACAAACCGGAAAAGGATAACCTCGGTCGTGATCTGCCGCGAGCTGTCCAAGATGCACGAGACGGTCTACCGGGGAGAGCTGGATTCGATCATCAAAAGGATCAAGGAGAACGCGGATGACCAGAAGGGCGAATTCGTGGTAATCGTGGGCAAATGACAAATCCCCGGCAAAACGATTATAGTAAAGCTATCAAGAGCAATCCGTATGCGCGCGGTCGTGCAAAGGGTATCTAAGGCGAAGGTCAGCACTAGCGGGAAAACCGTCGGCGAGATCCGGAAGGGGCTCCTGGTCCTATTGGCCGTGCATGCGGACGATACCGAAGATCGGATCGCGAAGATGGGAGAGAAGCTCTTGAGCCTGCGCATCTTTGAGGACGCTGGAGGAAAGATGAATCTTTCGATCAGGGACATCCGGGGGGAGCTGCTTATAGTATCGCAATTCACCTTGTACGGGGAAACGGCAAAAGGCAACCGTCCGAGCTTTACGGGATCGGCGCCCAGGGTTAAGGCAGAGGATTATTACAACCGGCTCATTGACTATCTTCGCGGATCGGGTTTTAATACCGGCACCGGAGCGTTCGGTGAGATGATGCAGGTCGAATTGACCAACGACGGGCCGGTCACGATCATTCTAGACATATGAGTTCAAATAACAGATTTTACATTACGACACCGATCTATTACGTGAACGCCAAACCGCATATCGGCCATACATATTCGACCGTTGCTGCGGATGTGTTAGCGCGCTGGCACCGACTGATCGGCGACCGGACTTTTTTTTCGACGGGCACCGACGAGCACGGTGCGAAAATCGAGGAAAAAGCCCGTGAAGCCGGTCTTGCGCCGGCCGTCTTTACCGACCGTATCGCGGCGCAATTCAAGGAGGCCTGGTCGACGTATTCGATCTCTTACGACCGCTTCATCCGCACGACCGAAGAGCCGCATCAGCAAGCCGTCCAGGAAGCGATGAAATTCATGTACAAGCGCGGGGATATCTACGTCGGGACCTATGCAGGCCTGTATTGCCGCGGCTGTGAGCAGTTCAAGACCGAGCGCGAGCTTGTCGACGGGAAATGTCCGGATCATCAGACTGTGCCAGAAGAGCTCAGCGAAGAAAGCTATATGTTCCGGTTATCGAAATACAGGGAAGTCCTCTATTCAAGGATCGCGACCGGAGAGTTCCGCATCCGTCCGGACGAGCGCAGAAACGAGATCTTGAGCCTGATCGAGCATGAAGGCCTGAAGGACGTTTCGTTCTCGCGCAAGAACGTGGGCTGGGGCGTAAAGGTGCCCTGGGATGAGGAGCATACTATCTATGTCTGGGCCGACGCTTTCCTCAACTACCTTACGGCTCTCGGCTGGGATGGCGAAGCCGGACAAGCCCCGGATTTCTGGCCGCCGGATATCCAGCTGATGAGCAAAGACATCCTGCGCGTACACGCTACGATCTGGCCAGCGATGCTGCTTGCGCTCGAATTGCCGCTTCCCCGCGAGCTTTTCGTGCACGGCTATTTCCTGTCCGGGGGGCAGAAGATGTCGAAGTCGCTCGGCAACGTCATCTCGCCGGAACAGCTTCGGGACCGCTACGGCAGCGATGCAGCGCGCTATCTCCTGCTTTCCTCGACCGGCTTCGGGCATGACGGCGACATTTCCTTCGAGCGGATGGACGAGAAATATAATTCAGATCTTGCGAACGGCATCGGGAACCTTTTTGCCCGCGTGGCTTCGCTCTGCGGCAAATATTATGACGGAACGGTCCCGGCGCGGTCGGATGATACGATATTGCATGACGAAGGAGGGCGGGAGCAGATCAAGTTCAGGGATGCGATCGCCTGGACCTGGGACATGCTGGCTGCCGATATGGCCGAAGCCCGCATCGATTCGGCCCTGACGACCGTGATGCGCCTCGTCGGCATGTGCGACAAGCATATCTCGGCAATCGAGCTCTGGAAATTCGTCAAAACCAGCCGCGAAGAGGGCGCCGCCCACATCTACAGCCTGCTCGAGACCTTGAGACATGTCTCGGCAATGCTTGATCCGTTCATACCGGGTATTTCCGCCAGGATCAGCCGCGCCCTGGGATTTCCGGGCGCCGGGCCTGGAGCACGCTTTGAAGGCGCGTCTGCCTGGGGTGGGCTTGAACCCGGCAGCCGGATCGAGCAGGGCCTGATTCTTTTCGCCAGGCTCGAAAAGCCCGAGAACCGCGCATAATTGCGGCGGACTTGTTTCCCGGGACAGATTAAACAATTTCAATAGCGAGCGTTATGGTAATCTTTGATGTCGTTTTGATCGTCATCCTTTGCGGCTTCATATTTTATGGGCTTTTTTTCGGCCTGCTCAGGGCGCTTGGCTCTCTGGTCGCCCTGATTGTGGCGATTTGGTTCACCAGCATCTCATACAAAGCGGTCTTTGCCGTAGTCGGGGCCTTGGCCTTCGGCTATGATACGATCGGGCGCGGCGTGTTGTATGTCATAATGTTCATCATCATCAACCGGCTTGTCAAGCTCGGCTTTTCATTCGTCGAGAGCGCCCTTGACTTCATCGATATCATCCCGTTCTTTTCGATCGTCAACCGGCTTATCGGAGCGATTTTCGGCTTTTTCATCGGCGCGATCCTGATCGGCCTCCTGTTCAAAGCAGCGTCATCGCACCCGGCCTCTTCCGTCTTGGTGCATAAGTACGCTGAAAAATCGGTCATCGTGCCCTATCTCGCGACCTTTACCGCCCTGGTGATGTCGATATTGCCGGACTCGCTTTCCCGCGTAAAGAATGCGATCATCAATCTTGCGAAGGACTATGGCGCCTAGCAGGATGGCGGCAATCAGGCTGCCGGGCGGCCGCTGGCGGAAAAGACAGGAAGAAGAGATGGTCTTTGCCTTAGAAAAGGGTTTGGTAGCCGCATATCCGACCGATACGATTTACGGGCTCGGGTGCAGGGCAGGCGACAAGAAGGCGGTTCAAAGGATCGCCGCTATCAAAGGCAGGCCTGCTGGCAAGGGATTCGTCCTGCTCGCATCCAGCCTCGGAATGGTCGAGCGATATTGCTTGCTAGGCGATGATTTAAAGGAAAGGCTCAAGAATCTATGGCCAGGCAGGGTAACCGCTGTCCTGCCGGCCCGCAAGAAAAGCGCGCTAGCCTTTCTGCGGAAAGACGGGACTCTCGCATTCCGCGTTCCGGCTTCCGCTTCCCTGCGCCGGATAATTTCCAGGCTTGGCGAGCCGCTCGTATCCACAAGCCTTAACAGGAGCGGGATGCAGCCGCTCGGTAGTCCCCGGGAAATTCCGGCGAATTTTTACGTTTGGCCGGATATCGCGTTTGACGCAGGCCCGCTAAGCAGGAAAAAGCCCTCGAAGCTCATCGTTTTCGAGCGAGGAAAAGCCAGGAGGGTCCGTTGACTGGATGAAGTTGAAGCTTTAAGAAGGTTTTTTAGCACATCGCAAGCGCATCTATGCAAGATTATTTCAAGTATCGGGTTTTTCAATTAATCGGTGCAATAGCGGAAAAAAATTATGCGGCTGATCGATACGCATTCTCATATCAATTTTAAATATTTCAAGGACGATTCCGACGCCGTCATCCAGCATGCGCTTTCGGAGGGGGTCTGGCTAGTCAATGTCGGCGCCGACATGAAGACTTCACGCCGCGCGATCGACATCGCCAACCGGTTCCAGCGCGGCGTTTATGCCGCAGTCGGCCTGCATCCGATCCATATCCATTCGGTCGAAGCCAGCGACGAGGAATACGATTTCAAGACCCGCGGAGAAGCCTATAACGGGACCGAATACGAAAAGCTCGCGCGGCTCGAGAAAGTCGTCGCGATCGGCGAGATCGGACTGGATTATTACCATCTGCCGATCGAGAACGCCACGCAGGCGAAGAGATTGCAGAAAGAGATCTTCATCGAACAATTGACCCTTGCTCGTCGCCTAAATCTGCCGGCGATCATCCATTGCAGGGACGCGCACGACGATATGCTCCTGATACTTTCTGAATTCCGCAAGGCGCACCGCGCAACCCTGCCGCCGGGGTATGCCTGGGGCGTAATGCACTGTTTTACGGCCAGCGAAGACCTTGCCTGGAAATATTTCAACCTCGGATTATACGTCTCTTTTACCGGCGTGATAACCTTTTCGAACCAATACGGCGACCTGATCAGGAAAGTGCCGCTCGACAGGATCATGGTCGAGACCGATTGTCCCTTTATGGCGCCCGAGCCTTTCCGCGGAAAACGCAATGAGCCGGCGTTAGTAAAGCTGATCGCCCAGCGCATCGCGGAAATCAAGCAGATCAGCCTTGCGCGCGTAGCTGAAGAAACGACGAATAACGCATTGAGATTCTTCAGGATCAACGAATAAACGGTAAAAAGCAGGGGTGCGTTTGAAGGGTTGACTATTTGATGATTTTAAGCCATTATTATTATATAACGTGTTTAAAAAGCACTGTTATTTTAGAGTGTAAAAAATCCAAGGAATACATCCTTGATTTATTTTTTGCGATAACTAGGCAGATCACGGATCATGTGGTATTCCGGCGTTTTACCAAACCAGATTAAATTATGCCGGAACCGGAAAAAAAACAACAGCAAGAAATAGCGGATGCCCGGATTACCGCACGGGATAAGCCATGGTATATGCCGGCGCTGGTGCTGTTTATCAAATTATCCGCCTGGATCGCGTTTCCCGTGATCATCGCCAGTTTTGCAGGCAGATGGCTTGACCAGCGCTACGATACCGAGCCTTGGCTCTTTCTGTCAACCGTCGGAGCCGCATTCGTCGTCTCGATGATCGGACTGATCAGGAATGCGCTGGCGGAATACAAGAAACTGGGCGGATCGAACGGAAAAACGGACGCCAAGAACGGCAAGGGCATGGAGTGACAGCTGGCCAGGCGATGCTCGGGCGCATACATCAAGCTAAAAGTAATAATTTCATAAAATCCCTATGCGACAAAGAATCAGGCGTTTTACGCAACAGTCCTTTTATTGGTTCCATCTATGGTTAATCAAACAGAAACAGGCGCTCATCCGGCGGGATTAGCCGGCGAGGAGGTCCTGCATGAACATACGTTATTCGCCGAACCGATAGCGCATATCGGCGATTTTTATATAACTAATTCACTCCTTAACACCTGGATCGTCGTCGCGGTCGTCGTTATCGCGTCGCTGGCGGCCAGGAGCAGGATCAGGGAGGTCCCGGGCAAACTGCAGGGGGCTTTCGAGTCGGTCGTCGAGGCATTCCTCGGGATATTCGATTCGGTGACCGGATCGAGGGAGAGGTCGCTGAAATTCTTTCCATTCGTCTTCTCGTTCTTCATAATCATCCTGCTTTCCAACTGGATGGGGCTTCTGCCGGGCGTCGGTTCGGTCGGGCAGATCGCTGAAGAAGGCGGCCACAGGGTATTCATCCCCTATTTCCGGGGAGGAACGGCTGATCTCAATACGACCCTGGCACTGGCCATCATCGGCGTAGTCGCAAGCCATATTGCCGGAGTCGTTGCGACCGGGGTCTGGCCTTATCTTAATAAATTCTTAAATTTCAAGGCATTTCTAGAGATCCCGAAAAAGTTCAGAAAGGATCCGACGGTCGTGATCGTCAATCCGATCAAGGCTTTTGTCGGTTTGATCGAGATTATCGGCGAGATCGCGAAGCTCGCGAGCCTTTCATTCCGTCTGTTCGGTAACATCTTCGCTGGTGAGGTGCTGGTCGCGTCGATGTCAGCCCTGATGGCATTCGCCCTGCCGATCCCGTTCATGTTCCTCGAGGTGATCGTCGGGCTGATCCAAGCGCTGATCTTTTCCATGCTGATCCTGGTCTACCTCTCGATGAACACCAGCGCGGAAGAACACTGAAAAAGCCGGCAAATCATATACTAAAGATCAAAAAATAATCGATATATTTTATCCGAGATAGCCGTTGTCAATATTAGCAAAAATAATTAAACATAATTTCTATGGAGAACGTCATGCTTGCGAAGGCGCTGGCGATCGGAATCGGTTCGCTCGGGCCAGGCCTCGGCATCGGATTCATCGGCGCCAAGGCGATGGAAGCGATTGGCCGTAATCCGGAGAGCGCCGGCAAGGTGCTGGTCCCGATGCTGCTCGCCGCCGCTTTCGCCGAAGCGATCGCCATCTACGCCCTGGTCATCGCCTTCAGCATCAAATAGGGCACACGGCCGCTGGATGCCTTGCGTTTGGGAGGCTAAGCCATAGTCTCTCATTGCGAGACATCGAACAAAAAAGGATTATCGATGATGATAGGAGCTAAAGGCTTGGAGTAGCGTACTTGACTCATTTATCAAGTGTTTATTTTTTTAAATATTTCTATATTTTGATTTGATTATCATGGAAAGCCTAATCGAAACATTCCACATCGACGCGAAACTTCTGGTCGCGCAAACCGTCAATTTCGCGATCGTGTTCGCAGTCCTGTATTTTTTCGCGCTGAAGCCGGTCGCCAAGGTCCTCGCTGACCGCTCGAGGAAGATCGAAAAGAGCCTGTCGGACGCCAAGGAGATCGAGGCCAGGCTTGCCAAGGCTGAGGAAGATTACAGCCGGGCGCTTTCGCAGGCGCGCAAGGAAGCCGGCCTGATAATCGCCAAGGCGAACGAACAAGCCGGGGAAAAGCGCGCGGAGCTGATCGCGAAAGCCAAGGAAGAGATCGGGCAGATCATCAATGATGAGAAGGCCAAGATCCAGGCGGAAAAAGCCAGGACTCTAAAAGAGGTCAGGGAGCATGTCGCGGAGCTCGTCGCCCAATCCCTCGAAAAGCTGCTCAAAGAGCAGGAAAGCGACGACATCGCATCAAAGATCCGCAATATCAGGTAAGGCATAAAATATGAAAGCGACAACGAAACAATTGGCCAGCGCCTTGTATTCCTCCTTGGAAGGCCGGAGCAGGGCGGATGCCGAAGGGTTGATCGGCCGTTTCGCGCGCGAGATCGCCAGATCCGGCCGGATCCGCGACCTTGACGCGGTTTGCGCCGCTCTTATAACGCTTTGGGACGAGGAGCGGAGGATCGTGCCGGCAAAGCTGGTTTCCGCCCGGACGCTCGACGCGCATTCCGTCGCCGAGATCAAGCGCTCGCTCGCCCGGACGCTCGACGCCGAAGAGGTCGTTGTCGAACAGTCCGTTGACGAAAGCATCCTCGGGGGCTTCATCCTTCGGATCGGAGACGTTACGCTCGACGCGAGCCTGCGAACCCGCCTCGATAGCCTCAAGCGGCATCTGGCGAAATAGTCCTTGGCCGCCCAGCCGGTTTTTACGAGAGCAGAGGGGAACCATACGGGAAGTTTATCATTTTTCGATATAAATATGTCAATTACAAAAGATTTCATCGTCGAACAGCTCAAATCCCGGATCGCCGAATATAAGTCGGAGGCGCGCCTTGAAACGGTCGGGCGCGTGATCGAGGTCGGCGACGGCATAGCACGCGTCGCCGGCATATCGCAGGCGATGATGTCGGAGATGCTCGAATTCAGGACGGCCGGAGGACCGGTATACGGCGTCGCCATGAATCTTGAAGAGGATTCGGTCGGCGCGATCGTGCTCGGCGAATTCGGCAGGATCCGCGAGGGCGACGAAGTTGCCTGCCTCGACCGCATCCTCGAAGTGCCGGTCGGCGATAATATCGTCGGCAGGGTTTTAAATCCCCTTGGCTCTCCGGTCGACGGCAAGGGCGAGCTCGAAGCCGCCGGATTCTATCCGATCGAGAAGATCGCACCCGGCGTAATTACGCGTGAAAAGGTGAAAGAGCCAGTACAGACCGGGATCAAGGCGATTGACGCGATGATCCCGATCGGCCGCGGCCAGCGCGAGCTGATCATCGGCGACCGGCAGATCGGCAAGACGGCGATCGCTATCGATACGATCATCAATCAGAAGGGGCAGGGCATGAAATGCATCTATGTGGCGATCGGCCAGAAGGAATCCAAGGTAGCGAATATCGCCGCGAAGCTCGAGGCCGCCGGCGCGATGGAATATACGACGATCGTGCTTTCGGGAGCCTCCGATCCGGCTGCCCTCGCTTATATCGCGCCGTATGCCGGATGCGCTATGGCCGAATATTTTCTCGACAAGGGCGAGGACGTGCTGGTCATCTATGACGATCTTTCGAAGCACGCCGTCGCGTACCGCGAGATCTCACTCCTCCTCAGGCGCCCTCCGGGCCGCGAAGCCTACCCGGGCGACGTCTTCTATCTCCATTCCCGCCTCTTGGAACGGGCCTGTAAGCTTAATAAGGAGAACGGCGGCGGTTCGATCACGGCGTTGCCGATCATCGAGACCCAGGCGGGCGACCTTTCAGCCTACATCCCGACCAACGTCATATCGATCACTGACGGGCAGATCTACCTGATGCCCGAGCTTTTTTACCAGGGGAACCGGCCGGCGGTCGACGCGGGGCTCTCGGTTTCGCGCGTCGGCAGCGCAGCGCAGATCAAAGCCATGAAGAAGGTCGCCGGCCAGCTCCGCCTCGAGATCGCACAATACCGCGAGCTGGCCGCTTTCGCCCAGATCGGTTCGGATCTGGACGAGGACACTAAGGCGAAGATCGAGCGCGGGAAGCGGCTGATGGAGATCTTCAAGCAGGACCAGTATGCTCCGCTGGCGGTCGAGAAGGAGGTTCTGGTCTTCTTCGCGGCCATTTCCGGCCTGCTCGACGACGTCGAGGTCGCCCGGATCAGGGAGTTCGAAGAGGGGCTGTACGCTTATCTGGACAACAGCGCGCCCGAGATCCTCGCCGAGATCGCCGAGAAAAAAGAGCTGTCCGAGCCGCTCGAGAAGAAGATGGAAAAGGCGATCAAGGATTACAAATCGACGCTGAAATAGGCCATGATATCCATTGCGGATTTTTAAATATTTGATTTTGCATTATCGCTATGGCGAAGACCAGGGATATCCAAAGAAGGATAAAATCCATCAGCAGCACGAAGAAGATTACGCGCGCCATGGAGATGGTCGCGGCGGCGAAGATGCGCAAGGCGGTCGAAGGCGTACTGCGCACGCGTACGTACGCGAACTTGAGCTGGGCGACCGTGCTCAACCTGTCGCAAGCCGCGGGCAATGGAAGCGATGCCCTGCATCCGCTCCTGACGAAGCGCAAAGAAGTCAGGAGCGAATGCATTATCCTGATAACGTCGAATCGAGGGATGTGCGGCGGCTTCAACTCAGCAGTGATCCAGAAGGCCCACGAATCGATAATAAAGCATAAAGCCGAAGGCAAAAGCTCCGATTTCATGCTGGTCGGCAGGAAGGGCGCCGCGGTCTATCCGCATTACGGTCACGATATCGTCGCCGAGTTCCCGAAAGGCGACCTGGTAAGCGAAGTGCGCGAAGTCCTGCCGGTAGCCAGGCTGGCGATCAAGAGCTTCTTGGGCGGTACGTACGACAAGATCCTGGTCGCTTATACGGATTATATCAGCGCGTCGAAGCAGGAGCCGCGCGTCAAGCAGCTCTTGCCCGTCGATATCGCGGCCGAAGAAGCCTATCTCGGCATCGTCGGCAAGGATACGCGCGTCGGCATCGACAAGGAGTTCCTGCGCACCAAGCAGGAAAAATATCTCAAGGACGAAAAATTCAGATATGAGTATGTTTTCGAACCGAACCCCCGGGCAGTGCTTGACGAGATGATCCCACGACTGATCGAGGTCCAGCTCCTGCAGGCCCTGCTCGAATCGAACGCTTCCGAGCATTCGGCCCGCATGAGCGCCATGCACCAGGCGACCGACGCGGCGAGCGATATCGTCGGCGAGCTTACGCTCTTTTACAACAAGGCGCGCCAGGCTTCGATCACGGCAGAGATCGCCGAGATCTCAGCCGGGGCGAATGCCCTCGCAGCTTAAAAATGGAATAAATAAACCGGAGTCTGGCAACTCCGGTATAGAATAAGGAAATAGGTTTTTAGCTAGGCTTTTTAGAGGCAAGCCCGGAACCAGGCGAACCTCAAAATTTTTGAAAGGTCAACCAGGTCAGCATAGTGCTTGGCCTGAGGCGGGGCCGGTTCTTCGGGAAAATAGCGCGTGATATCAACCCCTTGCTTCCTGCAAGAGAGGTCGAAATCCACTGCCGCTTCCAAGATCTGATCAGATACTTTCCTGAGCCGGTCATGATGCCCGAATTCATATAGCAAAATCAATTGTTCGAGGCAAACATGTTTTGTGATGATCGTCTTCAGGGTTGAGTCCTGATCCATTGCCCTAGCCAAAGCAACCAGCCTTTCGACCATTTATTCCTCCTGTAGTTTTAGATTTTTTTGCCAATCCCATGATAAGGGAAATACGCGAACTGATTTCCGTTTTCATGGGAATGACAGATAAAGAGCGAATTACTTAAGTAAAATAACATAATTATTTATTATTGTCAATAGTATGTCAGAACATAAGAAAAAAGCGCCAAAGGAAACAGCGGATAAGAGCCAGGCAGGAACCGTAAAACAGGTCATCGGCGCGGTCGTCGACGTTTATTTCGAGGACGGACTGCCGGAGATCTATACGGCCCTCGAGGTCGAGATCGCCGGCAAGCGGCTCGTGCTCGAGACCCAGCAGCATGTCGGGTCGAACACGGTCCGCACGGTCGCCATGGGTTCGACCGACGGCCTCAAGCGCGGGCAGGAGGTCCGCAATACGGGGGCCGGCATCTCGGTGCCGGTCGGCGAGAAGACGCTCGGGCGCATCTTCAACGTGCTCGGCGAAACGATCGACGAGGGAGGCGCGGTCGCCGCCGGCAAGCAGTACGAGATCCATAGGAAGCCTCCGCGGTTCACCGACCAGTCGACGAAGGTCGAGATCCTCGAGACGGGCATCAAGGTCATCGACCTGATCTGCCCGATCGCGAAGGGCGGCAAGGTCGGCATGTTCGGGGGCGCCGGAGTCGGCAAGACCGTGGTCATCCAGGAGCTGATCAACAATATCGCGAAAGCGCACGGCGGGGTCTCGGTCTTCGCCGGAGTCGGCGAGCGCTCGCGCGAAGGCAACGACCTTTACCATGAGATGAGAGAGGCCGGCGTGATCGACAAGCTGGCCATGGTTTTCGGGCAGATGAACGAGCCGCCCGGCTGCCGTGCTCGCGTGGCGCTTTCCGGCCTTTCGCTCGCCGAATATTTCCGCGATGAGGAGAACAAGGACGTGCTGTTCTTCGTCGACAATATCTTCCGCTTTACGCAGGCCGGGTCCGAAGTTTCGACCCTCCTGGGGCGCATGCCGAGCGCCGTCGGCTATCAGCCGACGCTGGCGACCGAGATGGGGGAGCTGCAGGAGCGCATCACTTCGACTGACAAGGGTTCGATCACGTCTTTCCAGGCGGTATATGTGCCAGCCGACGACCTGACCGATCCGGCGCCGGCGACGACCTTCGGCCACCTCGACTCGACGATCGTGCTGTCGCGCGCCCTTACCGAGCTCGGGATCTATCCGGCAGTCGATCCGCTCGATTCCTCGTCGATCATCCTCGATCCGAAGATTGTCGGCGAGGCGCATTACCGCGCCGCCCGCGGGGTCCAGAAAGTGCTCCAGCGCTATAAGGACCTGCAGGACATCATCGCCATCCTCGGCATGGAAGAGCTCTCGGACGAGGACAAGCTGACCGTCGCCCGCGCGCGCAAGATCCAGAAATTCCTGTCCCAGCCGTTTACCGTCGCCGAGACGTTCACCGGGCGCGAAGGCAAGTATGTCAAGCTCGAAGACACGATCAAGAGCTTCCAGGATATCCTGGACGGCAAGTACGACCAATTGAGCGAAGGCGATTTCTATATGAAGGGGGTCATCTCCGAGCAATAAATAGCAGCCTATGAGCAAGTCCATATTCTTCGAAATCGTAACACCGGAGCGCGTCGTCCTGCGCGAGGACATCCTGCAGGTAACGGCGCCGACACGCATGGGGGAGATCACGGTCCTGCCGGACCATATCCCGCTGGTCGCGACGCTAGCGCCCGGAGTCATCGAAGTAATGACCAAAGGCGGAGCACGCGAGGTCATGTCAGTATCAGGCGGATTCATCGAGGTCCTGAAGGACAAGGTCGTGATCCTGGCTGATACGGCGGAGCGCGCCGAGGAAATCGATATCGACCGCGCCGAAGAAGCCCGTTTACGCGCGGAAAAGACCAAGCGCGAGATCGAGTCCTTCGACCGCGAGCAGTTCGCCGATCTTAGCGCGCGCATCTCGAAAGAGCTCGCCCGCTCGAAAGCGGTCAAGAGATGGAAGAAATTGAAGAATATCGAATGATTTAAAACGGCGAAGCCAGACCAAGATCAGACGTTGAAATATTTCGAATTAACAATAATTACCAATACCAAAATACTGATTTCCAATAAGTCCCGGGCTTCAAGGCTATGGCTGTTTGTCATTTCGAGTGTTAACGAGAAATCGCTTATTAATTTAATAGCAAGTACAAGGGATTTCTCCCTTCGGTCGAAATGACAAGCTTATATTTATTGATATTTTCGCATAGATATCTTTGTTACCGCATAATTTATTGGAAATTGGATATTGGAGATTGGGCATTTTTTAAGCTATGCCACACACATGCAAGTCAGTGGTGATCCACTGCATGGATTTCAGGCTGCAAAACGAGATCCGCAGATGGATCCGCCAGGAAGGGATTGTCGGCGATTACGACGAAGTATCGATCGCCGGCGCCGGCAAGGACCTGGTCAGCGGCACGGATGCCGAACGCGAACACATACTGAAACAGATCAAAATTTCTACGAAATTGCATTGCGCCTGCCAGGTGATCCTGATTCACCATAGCGATTGCGGCGCGTACAAGGCCTCGCAATCGTTCGCGAACGCTGAAGAGGAGTTTGAGAAGCAAAAAGCGGACATGCAAGCCGCTGAAGATGTGATTAGAAAAAATATTCCGAATATCGAAGTGATCAAGGTCTGGGCGAAGATGAAGGACGAAGAAGGACAGTCTGTCGAGTTCATCAAAGTCGGATAAACCTGTAAAATTCATACTGTAAAGATAAGCAAGTCCGCTATAGCTAAAATTAGCGGATTTTTTTTCTGCACGGCCTCTTGACAGCTCTTGAATGCGTAGTTACAATGTAACTGGTTTAGCACTTATACACAACGAGTGCTAAACAAGCGGATGATTTAAGCTGATATTACCGATCAAAAAATAACCAATTTAGAAATAATTAATACTTTGCGGGCGACATAACTGATCTTCAAGGCTCAGTATTCTGCCCGGAAAGCGCAAATCGATATGAACGTGAAGCCTATGCACGATAATGTGCTGGTAAAACCGATAACCGAAGACGAAGTAACGAAATCAGGCATCGTTCTCCCCGATACCGTCGACAAGGAGCGCCCGGAAAAGGGCGAGGTCATCGCGATCGGGCCGGGAAAGCTGATGGACAACGGGACCCGGGCGCCGATGAGCGTCAAGGCCGGCGATAAGGTTATGTTCAAGAAGTATTCGCCGGACGAGATAAAGGTCGACAAAGATGAGTATCTTATCATCAGCGAGAAAGATATTTTAGCAGTTATCGGGTAATGGCATTATCCAATAGCAAATATCCAATTACTAAAATATTTTTTTGGAATTTTATATTAAATTGGATATTTGATATTGGAAATTACGGAGACCATTCTGTTTGAAAAAGTTTAGCGGGAATCATAATCGATTCCGGATATCAATTAAAATAACATATAAAAGTATGGCAAAGCAGATAATTTATGACGAGAAGGCCCGCAAGGCCTTGCAGGCCGGGGTTGACCAGCTGGCGAACGCCGTCAAGGTCACGCTCGGGCCTAAAGGGAGGAACGTCGTCATCGACAAGGGCTACGGCTCGCCGACCATAACCAAGGACGGCGTGACCGTCGCCAAGGAGATCGACCTCGAGGACAAGTTCGAGAATATCGGGGCGGACATCGTCAAGGAGGTCGCGCAGAAGACCGGGGACGTCGCCGGCGACGGCACGACCACGGCGACCGTGCTTGCACAGGCCATGATCAACGAAGGCCTCAAGCTGGTATCATCCGGCATCAATCCGATCGAGATCAGGCGCGGCATCGAGAAGAAAGTCGCAGACGTCGTCGTCCAGCTCAAGAAGATGAGCAAGAAGATCTCGACCGAGGAGGAGATCGCGCAGGTGGCTTCGATCAGCGCGAACGATACGGAAATCGGAAAGATCATCGCAGAGGCGATGGAATCGGTCGGCCGCGACGGCGTTATAACCGTCGAGGAAGGCCAGTCGTTCGGCGTCGAGAAAGAGGTCGTCGAGGGCATGCAGTTCGACAAGGGCTATGTTTCCCCGTACATGATCACTGATGCCGACAGCATGAAAGCCGAATATGAGAATCCGTATATACTGATAACCGACCGGAAGGTTTCGAGCGTGCAGGAAGTCCTGCCTATCCTCGAGAAGGTCGCGCAGGGCGGGCGCAAGGACATCGTGATCATCGCCGAAGATATCGAAGGCGAGGCGCTCGCGACTTTCGTCGTCAACAAGCTCCGCGGGACGTTCAACATCCTCGGCGTCAAGGCTCCGGGATTCGGAGACCGGAGGAAGGCGATGCTTGGCGATATCGCGACCCTGACTGGCGGACGCGTGATATCCGAAGAGGTCGGGCTTAAGCTCGAGAACGCCGAACTCGCCGATCTCGGTCGCGCGCGCAAGGTGGCCGCGACCAAGGACACGACGACGATCGTCGAAGGCGCCGGCGACGACAAAGCTATCAAGGACCGCATCGCGCAGATCAGGAAGGAGATCGATATGACCGATTCCGACTTCGACCGCGAGAAGCTGCAGGAACGCCTCGCAAAGCTGGCTGGCGGGGTCGCGGTGATCAAGGTCGGAGCGGCGACCGAAACCGAGATGAAAGAAAAGAAGGACCGCATCGACGACGCTTTAAATGCGACCCGCGCGGCGGTCGAAGAAGGCGTAGTCCCCGGGGGAGGGCTCGCGCTCGCCATTGCCGGGAACGCCTTTGAGGAGCTCACGGACAAGAAGAACTCCGACGATCCGGGAGCGCGCATCGTCGATAACGCGATTCTCGAGCCGATCAAGCAGATCGCGCAGAACGCCGGCAAAGACGGTTCGCTGATCATCTACAATATCATCCGCGAGCACAAGCAAGGGAATAAGAATATCGGTTATGACGCCGCGCGCGACAAATTCGACGACCTGGTCAAGGCCGGGATCGTCGATCCGACTAAAGTCGTGCGCTCGGCGCTCGAGAACGCGGCCAGCGCGGCGATCATGTTCCTGACGACCGAGGCGGTCATCACCGACGTACCGGAAAAGAAAGAGCACAGCCACGGAGCCGGCATGCCGGGAGGCATGGGCGGCGGCATGGGCATGATGTAATCAGCTGGGTTAATACTGATAGATAGATAAAAAAAGGGCGGGCGCGTAAGCGTCCGCCTTTGTTTACTTAGAATAAAATGCAATATCCAGGAACAACCCGGCAAGTGTTAGTACGGCCACCAGGAATACGCCCATTCCTGTCAGATGCCCGATGGCTAATGCAAACATCGTTCTTGGAATGAAAAATGCTACGATAAACGCAATGATCAATTCAGAGTTATTCTTCGTGCCTCCGGCTTCATGGGTTCTCGAATCCCGCTTTAACCGTCGCGAGTCGGTCAGGATCGCCGGTTTCGAGGTCCCAGGGGGATTCGACCATGCCTGTCAACGGTTTAAGATAGGCAGTTTCGCGGAAACTGTGGTAGCACCAGCCGATCCAGAGCTCCTTCATGACATTGATCGCGTCCGAGAGCCAGACTTCAGCGCCGGGGGCGACGCCCATGGCGCTCATTTCCGTCATGATCAGCGGCAAGCCAGGGAAGCGGCCTTGGAAATCCCCGGCTATCTGCAGCCGTTCCCGCATTTTCCAGTAATCCCAGAAGACGAGTCCGGGCTGTCCTTCATAGACGGCTTCTCCGAACCAGCCGGGATAGGTGCGGGGCGGAGCACTCCCCCAGAAAGCCTCGATCTGCTGGGTAAAGTCCAGCGGCTCATAGAAATGGACTGATAATGCGGTCCGTCCGTCGATCATCCGCGCATCAGGCGTCCAGCTCATGAGCGAACTTAAGCGCCAGGAATAGGACGCACTGATCAGGATCGTATGCCGCCGGTCGTATCGGCGGATCAGCCGGTGCAGATTGTATTGAAGATCGTCCCATTCCGCACCCCTGTTCTCCGGCTCATTTTCAGATAGCCTTGGTTCGGGCTCGTTCAGGAGCTCGTAGGCTATGCTGTATTCGGGGTAATTGCGGAAAGCGATGGCAAGCTGGTACCATACGTTCATCAGCAGATTCTTGTATCTGTATCCGACGATCGGATCCCAGATCCGCAGATCCTGCGGCGCTGAAAAACGCACATATCCCGGTATTTCGTGCAGATCGAGGATAACCGCAATTCCCAGCGTGTTCGCCCACTCGACGATCCGCTTCACCCTGGCTAGATTGCCGCTCGTGATGCGGGAAGTCGGAAGCTCGCCGTAAGGATAGGGTACAAGATCGCGCACCATCAGCATGAGCCTGACCGTGTTTGCGCCCCAGCTTTTCAGTGCCAGAAGCTCCTCTTGCGCAACGCTAACATAACAGGTTGCGCCGCGGATGCTGTGCGTCGGCATACCGGTATAGGCTGATGCGTCGGACCATCCGGCATTAAGGCTTATAGCTGCCACAAAGACAATACAAATAAAAGCGTAAGTACTTTTTTTTCTTTCCATGCCTTCCCTCCTTTTTGTTTGACGTTTTGGAGATAATAAGCTTTTTGGCTAGTTTTCTTATAAAATTCTATATTTGTTAAACGAGCAGGTAGCCAGGTATCTTACTAAGTTAATGCCGGCAAGTCAAGCGCCTGTTTGCCTTAAATGCCAATATAAACTATAATAATGTTACATAAAATACAGGACATGGATAGCAGCCATATAAAGCTTACAGTTAATATTGCGACCAGCACAATCATCAAGATCATCGCGATCCTTGTCGCTGTTTTTTTCCTTTACTTTATCAGGGATATCCTGGTCGTGCTGTTCGTCGCCCTTGTCCTGGCGACCGCGTTCAGCCCCTGGGTCGACTGGCTCCAGCATAAGAAGATACCCCGGCCGATCGGCATACTATCCGTTTATCTGGTCGCGGCTTTCCTGGTGACCTTTGTCCTGTTCCTGATCGTCCCGCCGATCGCCTCCCAGATCGGTGAACTCGCCCGGAACTTCCCGAAATACCTTGAAAGCATAAATTCCGGGTTCGGACTGGTCGGGGATGGCGGGAGCGGCCAGGGCAAGCTGGATATGGTCGGTAAGGGCCTGGAATCATTCGGTAGGAATCTGGATTCCAATCCGGCCGACATCTTTTCGTTCGCCCGCGGCATATTCGGGAGCATCGTGTCTTTCCTGCTGGTATTCGTCATCACCTTCTATATGGCGGTTGAAGAGAATGCCGTGAAGAAGATCATCGTTTCGACGGTCCCGGACAAGCATCAGCCCTATGCGCTCGGCCTCGTCAATCGCATGCAGAAGAAGATCGGGCTCTGGCTCAGAGGGCAGTTCATGCTCTGCATCGCAGTCGGGCTTCTGACGCTGATCGGCCTCGAGATCCTGCAGGTAAAATATGCCTTGGTGCTGGCCTTGATCGCCGGGATAACCGAATTCGTGCCGTATCTCGGACCGATCATCGGCGCGATTCCCGGGGTTTTCCTCGCTTTCACGCAGTCTCCGGCGCTCGGGCTGGTCGTCGCGATCTTTTATTACTTGGTCCAATGGACCGAGAACCACATACTGGTCCCGAAGATCATGCAGAAGGCTGTAGGCTTGAATCCGATCATCAGCATCGCCGTCCTTCTGATCGGCTTCAAGCTGGCCGGCATACTCGGGGCGATGCTGTCCATTCCTGTAGCGACAGCAGCCAACGTACTGATCGGCGACATCTTCGAGAACCGGTTCGGGATTTTTGATGAAAATTCTTAAAATATGCAAGAAGAGCCCGGTTTAACGGAAACCCGCGCCGAAAAAAGAGCGAAAAAAAGGATGAAAATGAAGGTTTCGGGCAAGAGCGTCTTTTCATTGAAAAGGATTATTGAAAAAAAATCTGGAAGCGCGCGTAAAAAAACATAAAATAAGCGCTTGTTTAATTCGCTATATTTGCAATTTTGTTATATATTGGGGACGGAAAGGCCGATCCAGCCGATTTATCCACAAGAACATGCTTGCGCTATCTAGCAACTTTACTATAGAATATTAAATGCAAACGGGGGGATGTGTTAATATCTTCTTGTTTTATTTAATTAAAACGAGTCAGACCGCACTCATTTAGGTATGATCGAGATAAAAGGCTTAAAAAAGAGCTTTGGCTCGAATCTCGTGCTTGACGATATCAATCTTTCGGTAAAGAAAGGTGAAATATTGGGTTTCCTAGGACCTAACGGCGCCGGGAAGACGACGACGATGAAGATCATCACTTCCTTCTGGAAGCCTACTGCAGGCAAAGTCCTCGTCGACAATATCGATGTAGCAGAAGATTCGCTTTCGACCCGCGCCCGGATCGGCTATCTGCCTGAAACGGTGCCCTTGTATGACGACATGCGCGTCTATGAATATTTGAAATTCGCCGCCGAAGTCCGCGCAATCCCCCATGATCAGATAAAAAGGAGGATTTCGGAAGTCTCGCAGGCTTGCGGCCTCAAGAAAGTCATTGCCAGGCCGATCGATGAACTCTCCAAGGGCTATCGCCAAAGAGTCGGGCTCGCCCAGGCCATCATCCATAATCCGCAGATCCTTATCCTTGACGAACCTACAACCGGCCTGGATCCGAACCAGATCGTGGAAATACGCGAGCTTATCAAGGAGCTTGGCAAGGAAAAAACCGTGATTTTCTCGACGCATATCCTGTCCGAAGTGAGCGCGACCTGCGACCGTGTCTTGATAATCAATAACGGGCGGATCGTCGGAGAAGGCAGCCCGGAAGAGCTGACCAGGCAAGCTGGATCAAAAGAGCTGATCTATGTCAAGATCAAGGGCCCCCGCGAGAGCGTTATCGAAAAGCTCAAGGCGCTCGAGAATATCGCCAGGGTCGAGGTCAAAGACAAAGAGTCGGAGGATGTCTACGGCTATGAGATCGAGCCTATAGCAGGCATCGATCTGCGCGAACAGCTATCCATGGCAGTTATGAACAATAGCTGGAGCATTCTCGAATTCAGCCGCAAATCCGTTACCCTCGAAGACGTATTCAGGGAGCTGACGAAGTAAAATTGCTGATAATTTGCCAAAAACCAGAAAAGTCTAATATAACTTATTATGGAAAACAGGCGCCAGGTAAAAGTTTTCTTTGCATTATTCAAGAAGGAGCTTTGGGCGTATTTCAATTCGCCGATCGCATATATCTTTATCGCCGCATTCCTCATCATCGGAAACTGGTTGTTTTTCGATTCGTTTTTCAAGATCGGCCAGGCAAACATGCGCAGTTATTTTTCTTTATTGCCCTGGATGTTCCTATTCTTGTCGCCCGCGCTGACCATGCGGCTTTGGGCCGAGGAAAAAAAGAGCGGCACGATCGAGTTCCTGCTGACTCTGCCGGTTACCGACTGGCAGGTCGTGCTTGCAAAATTTTTCGGCGCCCTGGTGTTCGCCGTGCTCGCCATGCTATTATCATTCAGCGTTCCGCTGACGATCGCATCGCTCGGCAATCTTGACTGGGGTCCGGTGATCGGAGGCTATGCCGGGGGCATGTTCCTGGCCGGCGCTTATCTTTCTCTCGGGCTTTTCATCTCGGGACTGACGAAGAACCAGATCATCGCCTTCGTGCTCGGCCTCGCGGCCTGCTTCCTGGCTTTTATCATCGGCGCAGATTTCGTCGTATCGGGAGCGCCGCAGTTCCTGCAGAGCGCCATGAGCTTCCTCGGGCTTGGCGGGCATTTCGACAATATCGCGAAAGGAGTAATCGATACTAAGGATGTTGCATACTATATTTCGTTCATTTTCCTCTTCCTTTACCTCAATACGAGGGTGATCGAGGGGCGGGAATGGAAATAGCACTAATCGACAAGGGAAATAATATGGACGGCAAAGCGACAAAACAGAAAGCAGACCTGACTATCACGGCCTTGATCCTGGTCGGCATCTTGATAGTAGTCAATTTCTTTTCATACCGGATCTTCTACCGTTTGGACATCACGCAGAACAAGGATTTCTCTATCTCGAAAGTCAGCAAGCGCACATCCGGCGATCTGGACGATATCGTGACCATCAAAGTGTATTTCTCTAGAAATCTGCCGACCCAGTTCATCAGCCTGCGCCAGACAGTCAGCGACATCTTGAATGAATACGAGGCCAGCTCAAAGGGCCGGATCAAGGTCGAGTTCATCGACCCGGGCCAGGATGAGGGCAAGGCGCGCGAGATCCAGATGAAAGGAATACCGCAGCTGCAGTTCGAGGTCTATGAAAAAGACAAGCTTCAGCTGGTCAATGGTTTTATCGGGATCGAGGTCGCGTACGGATCCCGCACGGACGTGATTCCAGTTATCGAACAGGACGCCAACAACCTTGAATACCAGCTTACGACGTCCATCAAGAAGGTCACGAAAAAGGAGATCGGTACGATCGGCTATCTTACGGGATTCGGGACGGCCGGGGCTGATAGCGAAATCAAGGAAGCCTATAAGAAGCTCGGAGAGCTTTATACGATCGAACAGCCGGATCTGTCCGGCGAAAATCCGGCCATACCGGAAACCGTAAAAACGCTGGTCATCGCAGGCCCGAAAGAGAAATTTTCCGACAAGCAGCTGAAAGCGATCGATTCTTTCGTCATGAGGGGCGGTTCGCTGGTCGTCCTGTATGACGGGGTGACGGTCGGCGAAGGATTAGTAGCCGACAAGAACGAATCCAATCTCGGCAGCCTGCTTGAGAAATACGGCATCAAGGTCAACAAGGACCTTGTCCTGGATAACCGCAACGCTTATGCGTCATTTACGCAGGGTTTTTTCCGCTTCTCGTCCCCATACCCCTATTGGCCGAAAGTTGATAAGCCCGATTTCGACACGGCCAATCCTACCGTAGCTGATCTTGAGTCAGTCGCCTTCCCCTGGGTTTCGAGCATCGATGTCGATCAAAGTAAGCTTGGCGAAGGGGGGAAGGTCTCGCGATTGGCGCAGACGACCGCAAAGGCCTGGGTATCGACCGAAGGATTCAATCTCAACCCCCAGCAGGGATTCTCCGCGTCAGGCGCGCAGAAAAGCTACGCGCTGGCCGTTTCGGTGCAGGGAGCCGTAAAGAGCGCGTACCCGGGCGGGAACGGCCCCCAGGAGAACAAGGATGCTAAGCTCGTCGTGGTCGGTGACAGCGATTTTATGCGCGATAATCTGAGCCAGCTTTCGCGCGATAATCTCATATTCTTCCAGAACCTGGTTGACAGCGTTACGATCGACCAGGATTTGATATCTATAAGATCGAAAAGCGTATCGTCACGGCCGCTCAAGGAAACGAGCGACTCGCAGAAGGCGGTTGCCCGGTATCTTAACGTATTCGGCATCACGGCAGCCGTCGTCGCTTTCGGGATCATCCGCTATCTAATGCGGAGGAAAAGGAAATTTGTCGATGACCTTTGACGCTTAAGGGCATCAGCCTGAATCCACGTGCCAGGGCGGTCTATTTTCGCTCTGGCCTTATGTTTGAAGCGCGGGAGATGCATTAATGCCCCTGATAATTATAGGATTAACGATATGAACACAAAGAACCTCAAGCTCTTCCTGCTCCTTATCGTGCTGGCCGCTGCCGCATACGCATATCAAGGGCCTTACCAGGATTGGCGCGAGAAAAGCCGGAAGCCCAAGAACATGTTCAGCGCTCTGGATGCGGAAAAGATCTCGAAAATCAGCATCGCATCCGCAGGCAAGACTACCGAATTGGAGCGCCTCGACGGGCGCCTCAGGGTCGGCGGTTCCAAAGGCTTCTTTGTCCGGCAGGATATCGCGGACGATGTGCTTAAGAAGCTCAAAGAGGCTGGAACCTCGGATCTTTCCGTTGCCAGCGTCAATCCGGATAAGAAATCCGATTTCCAGCTCGAAGATCCGAATGTGCTCCGGATCTCCCTCTTTGAGGGTGATGCGACCACTAGCGAATTCCTGGTCGGCGGGGCCGGATCTGATTTTACGAGCGCATATGTGGCATTGCCGGATATCAAAGAGATCTATCGGCTGAACGTAAACCTGCGTTCTCTATTCGACCGCGAAGAATGGCGCGATACGACGATTTTCTCATCCGACCGCGAGAAAATTACCAAGATCAGATTCCAATATCCGACGCGGGAATTCACTGTCGAGAAAAAAGACGGATCCTGGCAGGGTACGATTCCGAAGAAATTCGAAGTCAAGGCCGAGAAGCTCGAGGAAATTCTAGCCATCATGTCTAACCTGACTTCACAGGGCATTCCGGACCAGTCGTTTAATAAAACAGGACTCGAAAAAAGCGCCATCATAGTACAGGCCACAGGAGAAGGGGTCGATAACACTATCATGATCGGCAAGGAGGACGGGAAGGAAAGATATTTTGCCAAGCGTTCGGACAGCGATAATATTTATCTGGTCAGCAAGGAGCAGGTCAGATCGCTTGACAAGCGGCCTGAAGACCTGAAATAAGCTTGACCGATGGCTGGTCGCCGCGGTCCATGGAAGCAGGGAGGCCGGTTTGCCTCCCTTTTCGTTTGGCAGTTACAAATCCGCCGCGCCCTTTAAAAGAAGGCTCTGATATGTTAGTATTATGGTAAGTGCGGGCAGTAAACGCACAGTATTAGCTTTAGCCATATTATTATAATGAGGAATGATATAATCACGATCGGCGGCGCGACAGAGGACATTACATTCCATACGGACGAAGGCGTCGTGATCGACAATAAGCGCGATATCGTCAGACAGAAACTGCTCGCCTTCGAATATGGTGCGAAGATCAGGATAAACGAGGCTACCTATACATACGGCGGCGGTGCTGCTAACGCCGCGGTCAGTCTCGCGCGCCTCGGCTTCCGGGTTTCCGCGCTCTGCGCTATCGGCAGCGATGAGCGTGGCAAGCGGGTTGTCGACAACCTGCAGAGGCACGGGGTGCATACGAAACTGATACAGCGGATCGCGAGGGCAGAGACCGGCTTTACTTTCATCTTGATCGGTCCCGGCAAGGAGCATGTCGCATTCCTCCACAGAGGGGCGAACGAGGAGCTCCATATCTCCAGCCATGAGAATGCCGGCCTGTCCAAGGCCCGTTGGGCGTACCTCTCGTCTTTGTCCGGCCGGAATTGGGAGCAGGTGCTGAAAAAAATTTTTTCGCATGAACGCCTGCTCATCGCCTGGAATCCGGGCGTGTTGCAGATCAGCGCAGGCAGCCAGGCTCTCAAGCGGTATTTGGCTAAAACAACCGTGCTGCTTTTAAACAAAGACGAGGCAGTCGAGCTCGTGTTCAGCGATCCGTCATACCGCAGGAAAAAGCACAAATTCTTCGAATCGGCAGAAAATCTTTGCCGCGCGATCCATGGATTCGGCCCGACGGCAGTCGTGGTGACCGAAGGAGAGGAGGGGGCGACGGCATTCGACGGAGAATATCTTTACCGGCAAGGGCCGGTCAAGGCGAAGAAAGTGGTCGATACGACCGGCGTTGGCGATGCATTCGGGTCTTCTTTTATCGCCGGACTCGATCTTTTCGAAGCTGATATCGAAAAAGCGCTTGCGCTGGCTGCGCGCAATGCCGCTTCAGTCGTTACCGAGCTGGGAGCGCAGAACGGCTTGCTGACGAAAAATGCTATCGGCCGTTCATTCTGAGGCAATCACTGCTTAAGCGATAGATAAAAAACAAAATATGAGAATACCGGTAGAAGTTTCAGCGCGCCACGCGCATTTGACCGGAGAACAGGTCGAGGTTCTCTTCGGGAAAGGAAGCAAGCTCACTGTCTTGCGCAATCTTTCACAGCCCGGCCAGTTCGCCGCAAACGAGACAGTCGCTCTTGTGGGGCCGAAAGGCTGTCTTGAGAATGTGCGCATCATCGGTCCCGTTCGCAGCGCCTTCCAGGCCGAGGTTTCAAAAACCGAGGCGCGATCCCTCGGCATCGATCCGCCTTATCATATTTCCGGCGATCTAGGACATACGCCGGGCGTTACGGTACGCGGTCCGGCCGGAGAGTTCAAGGCCGATTGCGGCGTAATCATCTCCTTGAGGCATCTGCATCTCGATCCTAAAACAGCCGAAGAATGGGGCCTTAAAGACGGAAGCGAAGTGTCGGTCAGGGTTGATGGAGAGCGCGGGCTGGTGTTTGACCGCGTACATGTAAGGGTAAACAGGGATTATAAGCCGAGCTTCCAGATCGATACGGATGAGGCCAACGCAGCCGGCATCGGCAATGAGCCGGTTTTCGGCGAAATCTTGCTATGAGCAATATTCTCGTAATCAATGCCGGATCGACATCGGTCAAATATGCGGTATTCAAGAGCGAAGGCGGCGGATTGCATGAGATCGGGAGGAGTATCTGCGAAGACACTGTCGATTATGAAAAGACAGTGAAGCGCATACTGCGCGACATCGGCGGCATGCATGAACTGGTTGCCGTCGGACACCGCGTAGTCCATGGCGGAGAATTTTTCAGCGAGCCGGTCGAAGCCGATGAAGACGTGCTTGAGAAGATCGAATCGCTTTCCGCGTTCGCGCCGCTCCATAATCCGTTCAATGCATCCGGCATCAGGGCTGCTGCGTCCTTCTTGCCTGACATACCGCAGATCGCTGTTTTTGATACGGCTTTTTTCCGGTCGCTGCCTTTTCAAGCCAGGGTTTATGCGCTGCCGCGCGAGCTTTCGAAGCGTTATAAGCTTGAAAGATACGGATTCCATGGCATTTCGCACGAATATGCGTTCGAAGAGGCTGCCGCCAGGATCAAGAGTTCTCCCGCCCGGACGAACGCGATAACGCTGCATTTGGGAGGCGGCTGGTCTGCCGCGGCGATCGAGAAGGGCCGGGCAGTCGATACATCCATGGGCATGACGCCGATGGAGGGGCTCTGCATGATGACCAGGTCCGGAGATATCGATCCGGGAATTATATTCGAACTCTGCAAGCGCTATTCCGAAGAGAAGCGGCGTCCGCTCTCGCAAGGTTGGCGCGCCGAACGGGAAGATCCTTGCGAAGACGATGACGCTCCCCGGGTTCCGGTAGAAGAAGCCGCGACTTATATCAAGGACATGCTCAATCATGATTCCGGGATTAAAGGCCTGTGCGGGATCCGAGATTATGAAGAGCTGTTGAAAGAAGTGCAATTCGGCAACCAGCGCGCAAAAACAGCCTTCGATTACGCGGTTTATAGGGCGGTGAAGTGCATCGGCGCGTATTGGGCCGCGCTTAAAGGCCGTGTCGACACAATCGTATTTACCGGGCGGATAGGCGCCGGCGATCCTGCGACCCGCAACGCTGTCATGCGCCAGCTTCCATTCCTGGGCAAGGTTCCGGTCATCGCGGTCGAGCCCGATGAAGAGCTGGCGATCGCCAGAAAGATCTTGAAAATGATGGATATTTAGGCCATAAATGATGGATAATATATCAAAACCGTCCATGTATTCATAGTATGCCGGCGATTATACATATGATCGATCGAATATCGGGGCTTGCCAAGCAATACAAATTATTCATAAAATATACGATTGCCGGAAGCATGGGCGCTTTCGTCGATCTGGTATTCCTCTATCTGTTCGCCGATATTCTGGGCATCTGGTACCTGACCGCATCGGTCCTGGCGTTCCTAGTCGCTTTTATGATCGGCTTTACGCTGCAGAAATTCTGGACCTTCCGCTGCCGCGACCTTTCTGTAATTTACGAACAGCTCCTTTTCTATTTCATTACGGGGATAATCTGCCTCTCTATCAATTCGGCGGCGATGTACGTTCTCGTTGACAAGGCAGGGATCTATCATATTTTCGCTCAAATCCTGGCAGGCGGCGTCGTGGCAGTCGTCAGCTTTTCGATCAGTTATTTTATCACATTCAGAAAGTCATTGCCTGCCAAGCTGGAGAAAAGCGGAACCGGAGATGATTCTTCGCCGGTTTGACCTGGCCGGATATTCCAGTCCCAAAAAGCATCCCGCAGGAGCGACGCTCCTGCGTATTTGTCAAAGCTATATATGAAGCTATTGATCGTTACCGGAATATTTCCTCCGGATATCGGCGGTCCGGCAACCTACGTCGAACTTCTGGCTCGCGAACTGGCAGATCGCGGCCACATCATCAGGATATTGACATACTCCGATCAGGGTTCTGTTCCGGCTGGAGAAGGCAAATATAATTTTCCGGTGCGCCGCGTCTTGAGAAGCGGGCCAGTCCTGTCCAGGTATTTGAGGTTTTTCTTAGCCGCCTGCCAAGAGGCCGGCCGCGCGGATATCATTTATTCGCAAGGGCCGGTTAGCGAGGGACTGCCGGTTATGCTCGCCTGCATCTTGCGAAGAAAAAGCTATGTACTCAAGATCGTCGGCGACCATGCCTGGGAAGCATTCCAAAACAGGGCGGCAGGCGCTCAGAAAGAGCCGGAATTCATCGATCCCGAAGATTTCAGGAAATTCACTCCGCCCTTGAGAATACGCGTCATCAAGGCAGTCCAGAGATGGGTTGCCCGCAATGCCGGAGCCATTATCACGCCAAGCCAGTATTTGAAAAGGATCGTTACCGCCTGGGGCGTCGACTCGGGAAAGATACGCGTCATCCATAACGCGGTCGAGCGGATCAGCCTGCCAGGCGACAGGATGAGCGCGAGGGCGGAGCTGGGCATCGACGGGAAACTGATCGTTACCGTTGCACGCCTCGTTCCCTGGAAAGGGGTCGCTACGCTTATCAGAGCTATGCCGGAGATTACAGCGTCATACCCCGATTGCCGCCTCCTGGTCATCGGCGATGGGCCGCAGAAGGATTTTCTCGAAAGGTCGGTCGACGAACAGGACCTTCGCGGCAAAGTTCGTTTCGCCGGCAGACTGCCGAGGACCGAAGTCTGGAGGAATATCCTCGCGGCCGACGTTTTCATCCTGAATTCCGGATACGAGGGACTGCCTTTCGTTGTCATCGAAGCGATGCAGATCGGGACGCCCGTCCTGGTCTCGGACAAAGGGGGCAATACCGAGGTCATCAAGAACGGCACGAACGGACTGGTGTTCCCGTATGATGACAAGCGTGCGATAATGCAGGCGGTCAGGAATGTTCTGGAAGACCGGCCGAAGGCCGATCGAATGGCCGGACAGGCGAGAAAGGACAGTGAGCTGTTCTCCAAAGAAAGGATGTTGTCGTCAACCATAGATACGATTCTTGCGTCTTATGAAAGTGCTAAACATCAGCATTGACAAAACGATCTTAGAACCAGGGTCTGTATCTGCCGGAAGAATGATGCTTTATGCCGGCGTTGCCGATATTTTTGACTGCGCGGTCGCGCATAGCCAGGATGCGGCAATCCAGCTGGCTCCGAATTCAACGGCGTACGGCTCGGGCGGAAAGACGAAGCTGGTCCGGTGCTTGAAGCTGGCCGGGCTGGCGATCAGGCTGGCGCGCGAGCGCAGATACGACGTGATAACCGCGCAAGACCCGTTCGAAACCGCCTTAGCCGCCTGGGTAGCCGCGAGGATAAGCGGGGCCGCCCTGAACATCCAGGAACACGGGGATTTCTTTACCTGGCCGTACTGGTTCAGGGAGAGCTTTTGGCATATGCTTAAATATCCGGCAGGGATTTTCCTTGTTAAGCGCGCCGATTCGGTGCGGGCAGTCAGCCGGCGGATATCCCGCGCCTTGTCCGGAATCGCAGGGATTGACAGCGGACGCATTGTGACGGTTCCGGTCTATTTCAATAATGAGGCCGCAGAGCCTGTGTGCGTCGATCTCTTAAGGCAGAAATATCCCGGGAAATTCATATTCCTGACCATCGGCCGCCTCGTACGCCAGAAGAATATCGGACTGCTCATACGGGCATTTTCCTTGGTCCATGCGCAGCTCGAGAACGCGGTGCTCGTAATCGTCGGCGAAGGCCCCGAACAGGAGCGCCTCGAATTCCTGGCGGGCGCTTTGCGGATCGGCAACTGCGTCTATTTCGAGCCTTGGACTGCTGACGTGATGTCGTATTACCGGAGCGCTGATGCGTATGTCCTGGCTTCCAATTACGAGGGCTGGGGTCGGGTCATCGTCGAAGCAGCTGTAGCCGGCCTTCCCATCATCATGACGGACGTGGGCTGTGCCGGAGAATTGATAACAAACGAAGAGAGCGGGCTTATTGTACCGATCGGTGACAAATACGCGCTGTCAGAGGCTATGTTGCGCCTGGCCCATGATACTGAATTGCGCGCGAGACTGGCTCAGGCCGCCGGTCGGGCGCTGGAAAGCCTGCCTGATCTTGAAACTACGCTCCGTTTGCACAAGGAATCATGGGAAATGGCGGCGCGGTCTCATGACCGGAAGAGCGATCAATCATAAGGCTATTAATATATGGAAGACAAGGATCTCGAGTATGACGAATACGGAGGAATTGTCGGGGATGATGGCGTTTTGACTGCCAGTCCTGCACAGTCCGCCAGAACAAGCGGGAGGAGCGGCTATAATATTCTTGAACGCCTGCTTCTGCGCCGTATTCGCAAAGTCAATTACCTCTTGGATCCGCAAGGCAGGTATCTTTGCCGCGCCGACCGCCTCCCTTCGGTTTTGCGGCTCGGCATTACCAACCGCTGTACGGCCAGATGCTTTTACTGCCCCCGGGAATCCATCCATGCCGGCGGAAGCGGATATATGGATTTCGGACTGTATCGCAAGCTGATCGACCACGCTTCCGACCATGGCATCAAGGATGTCGGTTTCGCGCTCTGGGGCGAGCCCCTCCTCCACCCCCGCATCCTCGAAATGATCTCGTATGCCCACGGGAAGGGCCTGCGGGCGCGCATCTCGACGAACGCGATCGCGCTGAATAATGAGCTCTCTGACCGATTGCTAGCCTACCCGCTGAAGTCCGTCGAAATCTCGATGGACGGTTCGACCCGGGACGAATATCGGATCGGCAAAGGCGTGGACCAATACGAGCTCGCCAAGAGCAACGTGCTTTATCTCCTTAAGCAAGCGAAAAATACCGGATACAGCGCGGTTTTTAATATCCATTTCGTCGATGCCGGTAACGTTTCCTTCATGAACAAGCTGCGCTTTGTCCGCTACTGGAAAAAGCAGCTCAAAGGCCTCAGATCGGAGACGTCATTCTGCTACGAGCCGCATAACTGGGCCGGCACGAGAAGCGACGTCATTCACAGGATGAATCCCCTTGACCGCCTGCTGATGCGATTCGAGCTGAAGAAGCCCTGTCTTTACATCAAAGGCCTGGCGATCAACTGGAACGGCGATGCCATCGTCTGTGCGAACAACCCGCTGCCAGGTGCGAAGCTGGGTAACGTGAATACGGACGCCCTGGAAAGCCTTTATCAAGGCCAGCGCCGGAACGAATTCCTCGCGGCGCATGAGAACGGGACATTCGATATCGACGGTTGCCGCGAATGCACGGTCAACAGCATCTATCCCCTGCTGTATGTAAAAAAGAAGGTCTTGAACAGTATAATCGCGGTATTCATTTAACCTATTCTTTACGGATCGATTGGTGTTCTTCCAGGATTTTTGACAAATGATGCTAAAGCACGGAATATCAATATATTGTAATTTAAATAGCTTAGCAGGATATATGCGGTTGCTGATAACAACACAGGTTGTCGATAAGAACGATCCGATACTCGGGTTTTTTCATGATTGGATCAGAGAATTCGCCTTGCATTTCGAGCGCTTGACGGTAATCTGCCTCAAGCAGGGAGCCTGCGAGCTGCCGGCTAACGTCAAGGTGATCAGCCTGGGCAAGGAAAGGCGCGAAGCAAGAATTAAGAATCATGAATCAAGAATGAATACAATTTTCTTAATTCTTAATTCTTTATTCTTAACTCCATTTAAATTATACAAGCGAGTAATATATGTTTTTAAATTTTATAAGATTATTATTGTTAACAGAAAAAATTATGACGCGGTATTCGTGCATATGAATCCGGAGTATGTCATGCTAGGCGCGCCGGCCTGGAAAATCACTCGAAAGCCTGTCGGGCTCTGGTATGCGCATGGCACTGTCAATAATTATTTAAGCATCGCCGAGAAGCTGGCTGACTTCATTTTTACCTCGACGCCCGAAGGCTGCCGGATCAAGAGCGAAAAGATCAAGATCGTCGGGCAGGGAATAAACCTTGAGAAATTTACGTTTTCCGATCCAGAGCACTCGGGTCAATTTCAAAAGCAAAAAGGCAAATTCACGATCGTGTCAGTCGGTAGGATATCGCCGGTCAAAGATTACGAGACGCTGATCCGCGCTATTGAAATAATCTCGAAAAAATATAATAATATCAGGGTGGTTATCGCCGGTGGAGCGGGTTTGCCCGAACAGGAAAAGTATTTGCAAGGCCTTAAGGATATGGCAAGGGACAACGGTTTAGAGGGGGTTATTTCATTTTTAGGACCCGTTCCGTTCAGCAAGGTGCCGGAGCTGTATGCGTCCGCCGACCTATATGTGAATATGAGCCGGACCGGAAGTCTCGACAAGACCATCCTTGAAGCGATGGCGTCCGGAATCCCCATAATAACCTGCAATGATGCCGGAAGACGGCTCTTACAAAGTTTTCCGGCGACGATTTGCGAAGCCGGAGACGCGGTTATGCTGTCCGAAAGGATCAGTGCGATGATCGAGGCAACGGCAGACAAGAGGGAGGATTTAATTAAGAATCTGCGGATGCTGGTCGAAAAGGAGCATTCCTTGCCGGCGCTCTCGATCAGGATCGCCGGCCATTACGAGGCAACCGCCCGAGAATGATATGGAGACAGGAAAAGTAAGAGGATTCTATAACCGCTCTGTTCCCGGCAAATATGCCAACAACTACGAGCATGAGCGCTGGTTCAAGAACGATATCCAGCGCGCGGGTTATTCTATGACGCTCGAAGCGATCCGACATTCGCTCGCAGGCATTGATTATGAGGATTGCCTTGAGCTCGGGCCGGGAGCGGGAACCTGGACCGAGATCCTGCTCGGCCTGCGTCCGGATGCGCGCTATGACCTGGTCGACATTTCCTCCGCCATGCTCGATCTGGCGAGAAAGAAGCTGGGAGAAAAGGCGAACATCCGCTTTATCGAAGCTGATTTCCTGCAGCTGGCACCTGAGATGAAATATGACTTGTTCTTTTCCTCGCGCGCCATCGAATATTTGCCGGATAAAGCCGCGGTTTCAGGCAAGATCGCCGGTCTTCTAAGGCCGGGCGGCGCAGGTTTCATAATCACCAAGGAACCGCACTATCTGCGGCAGAAACTGCTCGGCAGGAGCGTCCCTGAACTGCACCGCGGCCAGATTGCGCATAACCAGCTGGCGAGGATGCTGGAATCTTGCGGTTTGGAAATCATCAGGATCCGGCCGGCAACCGTCAGCGTGCCAGCGATTAAGTCGCCGGGCTTGAACAAGCTCGCTTTCCGGCTATTATCACGCTTTCCGATAAATCCGCTCAGCCGCGTTTTAAGCGAATCATATTGCATAATGTTTAAGAAGCCGCGAAATTGATGATCATTGAATTATACGGCCTTCCGGGGTCGGGCAAAACGACATTCGCAAAGCGCCTGGCCCAAGAGGGCGGTTTTGTAATTATCAAGATCAGGAGCAGGTCCGCATTAATATTTTACAACCTGCTGTTCTTGTTGCATTATCCGGTGAAATTTTTTAGATTGTTGCGGCTGGTTATCAGCAATGCCGGCTCGCTCCGACTGTTCTACTTCAAGCTGATGAATACGTTCCTGGATTATAACGCAAAATATATGAAGGCCCGGAATCATCCCAAAGCTTTGCTCGACCAGGGGCACCACACGAACGTTTACGCTGTTTTCGAAAGGGACCTGGATAAGAGCGAATTGCTCGGCTATCTTCGTATCCTGCCGAAGCCGGACCGGCTTATCGTTTTCGACCTGCCTCTCGGACGACGTCGCGACCGCATCGAATCAAGGAGCCGGAGGGCGCGCAGCGCATTCGGAGAGGACTATCAGGACCGATGGGAGCGGTCTTCGGAGCATAATAATTCGTTGTTTTTAGAGCTGGTCAAGGCAGGCAAACAGGACGGCAGGATCGTCGCCGCAGGCGATGAACAGGTCGCGATCAGGGATTTAACGGACAATTTATGAGAATGACCAAACAAAAATGGGCATGGCTCTCGATTATTGCCTTGTTTGTCACGGTCAGGATGGCATTGTTCGTCCTTTTTTACCTGCATGACGGATGGAAAACTTTGTACGCTTATGCCCAGCCTACTCCGGCGGTCCTGAAAGTGCTGTTCCATGAACCCTGCGATTGGCATCCGCCGCTTTATTATGCCTTTACCTCCGCTTTGTTTACGCTGTTTGGCAATCATTGGGCCGTCTATGCGGCGCAGATTTTGCTGACCTTCATCGGTATCGTACTGGCTTATCGCATCGCCAGGATGTATTTTTCCGAAAATACCGCTCTCGCGTCCGCTCTTTTGCTGGCAGTCGAACCATATACCGCCTTCCATAATTTTACGTTCGCGAGCGACAACCTGTTCATCTTCCTGATCGTTGCCGCGTTCTATTATTTCTTCCATTATCTTAGGTACGGGCTCGCCCGCGGGCTTTACCTTTCGTCCGTATTCTTCGGATTGGCAGCGCTCACCAGGCCGAATTCACTCTTATTGGTGCCGGTGCTCGCCGTGCTTCTGAGTTTGCCGCACGCGTTTCCTTATAAAAGCCGGTTGGAATGGCCTTTCTTGAAAAGCACAGGGAAATCCTTGAAGAGCGCGGCTATCTTCATCCTGCTGTTCCTGGCTGTGATCACGCCCTGGATCGCGCGCAACCGGATCGTTTACGGCCGCTGGACCATGGCCAATATCATGGCGACCAACGTCTATTTTTACAATATCCCGCCGCTGCTCGCCCTGACCCGCGATACCACTTATGACCAGGCTTTCCTCGGGCTAAAGGCGGATGCAGAGCGCGACCTCGGCGAGAATGTCGGAGACCAGGGCGACTGTTCCAGGTTCAGCCAGGAGGAATTCGGCCGCCAGCTAGATTATTTCTCCGCCCGGTCCAAGGATTATATCCTGGAAGAGCCGTCGTCATATCTCAAGCTGCACTTGATCAAATCGGTACCGTATTTCTTCCAGTCCGGCCTATATGCGATCTATACGAATTATCGCAATGATTTTTCCAAGCCGGACATCACCTTGCTGATGGCCAAAGGCGACATCGCATCGCTCTTCAGGTTTATTAAAGATTCCGGCGCGTCTGCGCTGATTTACCTTGGCGGTACCGCGTTCTGGGGCTTGGCTTCTTTCTCGATCCTTTTCGGGCTTTGCTATTCGCTTTTCCGCGACCGGAGGCTCCTGCCGTTCTTCATGATCGCCGCCGCCGCCGTCGCCTATGACGCGATCGTGACCTCGCCGTTCTCGATCGCGAGATACAGGCTCGCTTTCAACTTCCTTTTTTTCATCCCTTTGTGCTATTTCGTAAAGCTCGCGGGAAGCCTCTTGAAACGCTTCGGATCCAGGTCCCGCGATTAAACTTGTTTTATGAAAAGTCTTAGAGAACAGATCAAGAGAATACCGGTTATCCGTTCCTGGATCAAGCTTTTGTACGACGCGAGGAACGAGCGATTGCAGGAAGCAAAAGTCAGGGATTTCCTGTCAGGAGTGCTTCCATTCACCGACCGGATGCCCGTAAAGCTCGCGATCGGCCATGAGCCGACGATCCGCTGCAACCTGCGGTGCAAGATGTGCTACCAGGGACCGACCCGCGCACAAAGGCACGAAGAGCTCGGCGAAGATGAGGTCGCCGCGATGAACGGAAGGCTCTCCGGACGCGTACGGCGGGTGAAGCTCGTCGGCGGCGAGCCGCTCGTGCGTCCCGATATATTCCGCATACTGGAGTTCTGGGATTCGCGCGGCGTGCCGATCAGCCTGCAGTCGAACTGCACGCTGATCAACGAGGGAAACGTCTCCGAGCTTGCGCGGTTCAAATATCTCAGGGATATCCTGACTTCGCTCGACGGCCCGCCGGAGGTGCACGACCGGGTGCGCGGGGTTCCCGGCAGTTTCGAGCGTTTGGGGCGCGCGATCAAGCTCGTCCGCGAGCGCCTGCCCTGGGCCCGTTTTACCGTCTTTGCCACTTTGCTCGCGCATGATAACGCCGATAAGCTCAAAGAGCTCGTCGATACGGCAAAGTCCCTGGGGCTCGGGACGATTAACGTCCTATTCGAGCAGGTTTACACGCCGACGGAAATCGAGGCGGCGCAGTATGTCGCGAAGAACCGGCTCGGCTGGGCGGACGGCAGCTACGGCTTCAATACGCAGGTACGCGAGCAGATCCTGCCGCCCAGGATGACCCCGGAAGCGCTAAGGCGGAAATTGCACGAAGCGCGCGCATACGGGCTCAAGACCGGCTGCTTCGTGAACTTCTCGCCGTTCAATTATTACGCCCATATCGAGGAATATGCAGGCACGCGGCCAGGCAGGGCTTTCTGCACGAAGCTGATGGCTCCTGAACTGAGGATTGACCAACAGGGGAGGGTCGTCTGGTGCGACATCATCGGCAAAAGCTTCGGCAGCCTCGTTAGTCAGCCGCCCGAAGAGATCTGGACCAGCCGTGGATTCCAGGATTTCCGCCAATACCTGTTTTCCGGATCGCTCCCGATCTGCCGTCGCTGCTGCAAAGCGGTATATATTTAAGTATAAAGTTGAAAATTATAAGTTGAGACTTGAGAAAAACCTGCCTGTCATCGCGAGCCCCTGTAATCAGGGGCGCGGCGATCCCGTGATATTAGCGACTTTCTCGGGATTGCCACGGCGATTACGCCTCGCAATGACAGTTCTGGGAGGGTTTTTCTACAGGCTCAAGTTATATGTAAAAAAAATGAAATTATATTATATCGTCAACGCCAGGATCCCGACCGAGAAAGCGCATGG
>CAYTAV010000005.1:5892-38804 GCA_964435875.1 uncultured Gammaproteobacteria bacterium | reverse complement strand
TCCGCGTCCGAGGACGTATCGATGGAATTGTTGGTTACATACACATATACGACTGAAATTTTCGGCTACCTTGCAGGGGTGGAACTCAATGCTGGACAATCGACATCTTCACCTTTGCAATCCGCCACAACAAGCGGCATTACGGTATTTTTTCCTGAATCTACGAGCAAGAGCCTGTTGTCAGCCGGTCTTTACGCGAGTTATCTGGCTAGTGATGATAACGCGGTTGCCGGCACGAATTTAAGGCTGGGAGCAGACCTATCGCCGGGCACACCCATCTGCTCCAATAACTATCTAGCCGGAGCAGACGCGATCAACTCGTATGTCGAATTAATCCAGTCGATCAGGGGGGCGATGACTGTCACGGACGGCACCAACTATTCGGCTTGCTACACCAACAACGGCATCGGCTCGGCGACCGGAGGGGCGCGCATGAACGGCATCCTGCGCTACACTTATGCCTATGCGCCGATCATCTCATCTTTCAATTCAGCTGCACTGAAAACGGACGGATCCGGCAAAGTCGATGTTTCTTTTGGGATTTTTGACGCCAACGGCTCGAATGCCAGGGCGAAGATCGAATACGCGACCGGCACATCCTGCGTATTTTCTCCTGCAGGCGATCCGACGCTCGATGAGACAGACTCCTACACAACTGCTGATTACGGCGACCCGAAAGTCAGTAATACAGCTGCTTATCAGATCGGAACGGCAGCCGGTTGGATATCGACGAATTCCGGGGTAAATAACGTTAATTTCGACTGGAACTCCGGATCCGACATACCGGATGTCGAGGGGACATATTGCCTGCGCCTGACGGTAAATGACGGCTCAAGCGACCAGGTCTTGCCGGCGACAACCACGGTTTTCATCGACAACCTAGCCCCGGATATCATGACAGTCAGCATGGCGACCTCCACCTTCAGTTCGGCTGTGGAGCTTAACTTCGCGACGACATCCTCGGACGTGCGTTTCTCTGAGTATGTCGTTTATTACGGGACTAGCACGCCGATAACAGAAACTAGCGCCTCCCTAACATCAGCTACCGATCCTAATTTGGCTTATGCCGATCTCAACGGTTCATCCATTATAATCATCAACCAACTTGAGCCTGATACTGATTATTTTTTCAGCGTTTGGGTCTATGACACTTATGGCAATCGCTCCAGCACAACCCCCTACCAGGTGCATACGAGCACTCTCGAAGAAAGAAGAGTGCGTACGGCGGCATTCCCGCTCGGCGCCTATTCAGGCAATGGTACGACCGGCTTGCAATCCAATACCCACCATTCTTTCGCCTCAAGCACGATCCGGCTGGCCGAACACGGCGTCGAGATCAAGGACGCTTTTGTCGTGTTCGATGCGGTATTCGAGGCCTATGCCAATAATAGCGGCAGTTATTCAGGGTATTATCTAGCTCTGGATGCGGTTCCCTCGGGCTACAGCGTAGCGGCGACTACCGGCCCCGGAAGCATCATCAGCACTAGCTCGCTGGTCCTCGCTTATGACGAGGCGATGAGCAACCAAGCGAGGCTAATCCTGGATGCGACCGACGAGACACAGCTCCAGCACTATGTCGGAGACGGCGCGCCGCTCGACGTGCAGCTGGGCTACCGCATCGATCGGCCGTCGGCCGTCAATTCGATCGCTAATGCGCAGGCATACCTGGCAATCACTTATACGTATGACGCGGAAAATTCCGAGAGTATTACTAATACAATTGCTTATCCGCTCGATTCGACGAACGGCACAGACTCGGGTTCGAGACAGGCGCTGATCGCGTCCGGTTGCACCTATGACGGAACCTGCCCTCGTTATGATTATACGGTTTCTATACCAGAGGTCGCTTTCTCCTGGCAGCGCCAGGCGGCCTGGTTCACCCTGCAGTATCAGAATGACGGTACCGGCGGAGATCTCTATACGGTTGCCAATATCCAGACCATCGACCTTGATACCGCTTCGAGCGTATTAGAAACCGCGCTGGGCGGAGGGCAAGCCAACGTGCTACCAATAATGTTTTCGAGCATGCCTACAGGTTATTCAGAAAATGCCGCCCAGCAGCTGGAGGTCCGCGTTTCGGGCGGAGCAGCCAACCTCTATATGATGGGCGGCGAAGCCTTTGAAACATATTTCGCGTCAACGACAGCGGCGTCCAGTACCCGCACCATCAGCATTCCTTTAGGCATGATCAGCGGAGCGACAACCACCATGATCGCCTTTCCTGAAAACGGCGGAGGGACGTCCGGCGTGACGGTAAAGAGCGCCTGGCTCAGGATAATTTCTAATAATTACAATACCGGCGCTGATACGATTCGAATTATCACCAAAATTGGCTCGAACGCCACTTCCAGCACATATTCATATGCTTATGATCCTGACGGAACGGTAGTGCGCCCGGCGTTTAAGATTATCCACATCATTCCGGCCAGCGATTACGCGGCACTGGGGGCTGGTAACCTTACCGGTCCGGTAGCGCTCTTGGCATCCACGACCCACAGTTCTTCCGCCAACGAGAGCGTGTCCGCCGAACTCATGATTACATATACCTATTTGAGCGAAACCGCCGGCTATATATCCACAGTCCAGGTAAGCGCCGGACAGTCCACCACTTCGCCGTCCCAATCCGCAACAACCACCGGCATTGAGCTTTATCTGCCGGAACCGGGCGGGAAGCAAATCTTAGGTGCAGGTCTTGCAGTCAGCTATTTAAATAGTGATTCAACCGGCAACGTAACCGGTAACAGCCTGACCCTGGGCGCGGACATCTCTGCTGGCACGCCGGCGTGCTCGAACAGCTACCAAGCGGGCGCTGATGCGATCAACGCCTATAATGAGATCATTGTTTGGGCCAAGAACGCGGTTAGCACGACGGACGGACAGACATATTCCGCCTGTTATACAAACAACGGCATTGGATCAGCGACCGGTGGCGCAGTGCAGGGCGCCGTCCTGACCTATACCTACCAGTACGCTCCGGTCATAGGAACCTTCAATTCCGCTGCCGAAAAGACCGACAATTCAGGCCAGGTCGACATCTCTTTTGCCGTTTACGATCCGGCTGGAGGAAATTCCCGCGCAAAAATTGAGTATGCTACCGGCACGGCTTGTGATTTCTCTACGCCGGGTGACGCCACGATTGATACAGCAGACCCATCGACGACTGCAAATTACGGCGATCCCGAAGTGGATAATACCAGCACCTACCAGGTCGGCACCGCGGCTGGCTGGATCCTGACAAACGCAGGAGTTAATAACGTAGCGACTGACTGGAATTCCAAGACTGACATTCCCGACCGCGAGGGGTATTACTGTCTGCGCCTGACCGCTAATAACGGCTCAGACGATCAGGTTTCGCCAGCCACTACGACCCTGTTGGTAGACAACCTTGCGCCTACCCCACCCGGGCAGCTAACGGGCACTTCGACTTTTAGTTCGGCTGTCCAGCTCACATTCGGAGCCTCGACAACGGAAACGCGCTTTGCCGAATATAGGATATATTATAAACAGGGGACTACCAGCGTAAGCGAGGCGGACAGTCTGGTCGATCAGTCGATCGAACCGGCGCTTGGATACCAAAATTACAACGGAACAGCTGAAACGTTCGTCACCGGCCTGAATCCCGACACCTATTATACGTTCAATATCTGGGCATATGACACTTATGGCAATCGTGCGAGTTCAACCTGGATCACCGTGCGGACTTTGCCGCTGGAGACCAGGCGGGCCAAGACTGTGGTCTTCCCGGCAGGCTACTATTCGGGAAGCGGCAGTGCGGGGCAGAACGCTAATCAAGACCAGGTTTTCGCAACGACGACCCTGCGCATCGCCGAACACGGGATCGAGGTCAAGAATGCCTATGTCGTTTTTGAAGCGAATTTTGAAGCATACGCCAATAATGCCGGAAATTATACAAGCTATTATCTCGCGGCAGATGTTGAGAGAGAGGGTTTCGGGCTGGATCCAGTCAATGGGATCGGACGGTCAATTGATAGTGATGGGCAGGTGGTTGCATACGACGAGACTGAATCAAACCATATCCGACTCAATCTTGACGTGACCGACGAAACCCAGCTAGAAAGATATACGGGCGATTTCCAACCGATCTATCTCAAGCTCGGCTACCGCTTCAATCATTCCGTAGCAGTCGGCTCGATCGCGAACGCCAAAGCTTTGCTGTATGTGACATATACTTATGATGCAGATTCGTCGGATAGCTTGACGAATACGGCTGTTTATCCTCTAAGCTCTTCATTCAGCGCAAATTCCGGTACTCTCCAGACTGCTACGAATACGAATTGCACATACGACGTGTCATGTCCCCTGTTTCAGTACAATGTCATTGTTCCTGAAGTAACCAGCTCTGCACAGAGATATGCAAGCTGGTTCACGATGTACAACGCCATCGACGGATCGCCGGCCGACGTCTATAGCGTTGTAAATATCCAGGGCGTTAATATCGATACGGCAACATCCGTGCATGAAGGCGCAAACGGCGGCGGCCAGGCATTCATGCTGCCAGCGATATTCAAGGACGTTACCGGGTTCAGCGAGAACGTCTCGCAACAGCTCGAATACCGCGGGTCGGCCGCTGCAGCTTATAGCCAGTATCTTTTAGGGGGAGAGGCCAGCGTAACCTACTATGCTTCGTCTTCAGCTCCGGTCAAGACCCGCACAGTCGAATTGCCGCTCGGCAATTTTGATGGTGCAACGACCGTTAATATCTATTTTCCGGAGAACGGGACCGCCTCCGGCACGGTGTCGGTCAAGAGCGCCTGGCTCAGGATCATTTCTTCGAATTACGCTAACGGCGCGGATACAGTACGTGTCGTAACCAAGACCGGAGCTAATGCGACTTCCAGTACATATATTTATAATTATAATCCTGACGGATCGACCGTACGTCCGGTATTCCAGATATTCCATATCATACCGGCAAGCGATTACAGTACGTTGGATGGGGCTAATGTTTCGTCGCCAGTAGCATTCACAGCCTCGACAACTCACAGCTCGTCGGTTTCCGAAGACGTTTCAATGGAGCTGGTCGTAACTTATACTTATAGTTCGGAGCAGTTCGGCTATCTCACATCGCTTGCGCTCAATGCCGGCCAGTCATCGACCTCGCCTTCCCAGACCGCTACAGGTACGGTAACTGCGCTGTTCCCAGAACCAGGCAACAAGACCTTGCGGGCTGCCGGCATCAGGGCGAGCTATCTCCTTTCGGACAGCGCGACCGTTGCCGGGACCAACGCCAGATTAGGGGTTGTCCTAGCGCCCACGACTCCGGCTACCTGCAATCCGGCTTATCAGTCCAGTGCCGGCGCGATCAACGCATTCACTGAAATGTACGCCAGCGCGATCGGGCAAATGACGACTATAGGCAACCAATCGTATAAGGTCACCTACTGCAACAACGGCATCGGCGCGGGAACCGGCGGTGCGCGCATGAGCGGCCAGCTGGTCTATACATACCAGTATGCGCCAATATTGTCAGGGTTCAATTCTGCCGCACTTAAGACCGACGGCACGGGCGGTGTCGATATCTCGATCGAGGCGTATGATCCTGCTGGATCAGACATTAAGGCCCGGTTGGAATACGAGGCTGGCACGAGCTGCAGCTTTCTCTCGTCCGGCCAAGCCATGCTTAACGAAGCGACCAGCACGATAACCGCTGATTACGGCGCACCTCGAATCGACAGCCAGGCTACTTATCAATTGGGCACGACGACCGGCTGGATCGAGACCAATCTGGGCGCGAATACTGTCAGTTTCGACTGGATGGCCAAGACCGATATTCCAGACGCCGACGGCGTCTATTGCCTGCGCCTGACTGCCAACAACGGTTCGGCTGATCAGTTAATTCCGGCGACTACAACCTTGCTGATCGACACCTTGGCGCCGACGTCCCCTGGCCAGCTGACGGCTACATCCGTTTTTAGCTCGGCTGTGCGCCTTACTTTCGGTGCAAGTTCGACAGAAACACGCTTCAGCGAATATAAGATCTATTACAAGCAAGGCACTTCAGGCGTTAACGAGACAGACTATGTACTTGACCAGAATACGGATCCTAATCTCGGCAACCAAAGCTATGGCGGCGCACCTACGACGATAATAAACAGCCTTGATCCTGATACCGATTACGTATTCAATATCTGGGCATACGATATCTTCGGCAACCGCGCGAGCTCAACCGAAGTTACAATCCATACGAACACTTTGGAAACGCGCCGCGCACGCACAGTCAAATTTCCCGCCGGCTGGTATACGGGGACGGGCGCGACAGGGCAAGCGGCCAGTTCGAGCCATAGCGCAGGAGCTTTCAATTTCTCGCTCGCCGACCATGGCGTGATCATCGAGAATGCCTACGTTACTTACGACATCCAGTTCGAATCCTATTGGGATAATACCGGCAACTATAACCGCTCACTCTTGGCATTCGATGCGTGCAAGGAAAACTGCAACGCGGATGCTTGGAATGGCTTTGGCAGGAGGGCCGATACTGATTCCACGATCATCGCTTATGACGAGACCGAATCTAACCGCATCAGGTTGATTTTGGATGTTACAAACGAGACAGAAGTCTCGCGCTATCTGGGGGACGGCGAACTTATGGAGGGCCGGGTCGGTTATCGGCTTGACCATCCGGCTGCAACCTCTTCGATTTCTTTCATGAATGCTATGTTGGTGGTTACGTACACTTATGACGCCGACAACTCCGCTAGCTTTACCAATACTGTGGCTTATCCACTCGACTCCACGGCTGGGACGGACGATGGCGCGCGCCAGGCTGCGGTCGCCAATAATTGTACCTTGAATACAAGCTGCGCCACGTCAACTTATCTGATGACGATTCCCGAAGTCGCTACACGCACAGCTGCCTGGTTCGTCATGTATAACGCTTATGACGATAACGGCGCAGGTGCGACCGATCTTTCAGCTGATGTTAATCTGCAGGGTTTTGACATTAATAGCGCGACATTCATACATGAAGCGGCTAACGGCGGAGGCCAGGGAGCCCTCCCGCCCGTCTATTTCACTGGAGTAGCGGGTTTTACGGAGAACGCTACTGGTACGCTCGAATACCATACATCGGGAAGCGCGTCAAGCAATAGCTACTTATTGGGAGGAGAAGCATATGAAACCTACGCGGCGTCTACAAGTGCCGAGATAAAGACGCGCACCGTTGCATTCCAGCTAGGCTTCCTGCCTTATGGTTACAAGCAAGCATTAGTATCGTTTCCGGAGAATGGTGTCGGGACGGGGAATGTCGACGTTAGGAAAGCCTGGTTAAGGATCACTACATCGAATTTCGCTGACGGGGCCTATAGCATTCCAGTTTCGACAAAGGTTGGCTCACGCGCTACGACCACCGTCCGCACCTACAGCTATAATCCAAGCGCGCAAACTGCAAGTCCGGCGGTTACAATCGTTCATATCATACCAGAAACTGAATACGGCGAGCTGGCCAGCGCCAACGCCCAGAACCAGAAGATCATCGGCGTGCAGGCTCTCAACAGCTTCGTAGCTGGATCATCTTCAGCCGAGCTGCTCGTCACATATACTTACCAGAACGAAGATTACGGCTATCTATCCACGATCGCAATCAATGCCGGCCAGCAACAAGCGACGACAAGCCAGCTGGCAACCACTACCACGGCGCTCTCAGTCCTTCCGGAGCCTGGCAGCAAAACTATCAGGACGGCAGGCCTCTACTCCAGCTATCTCTTCAACGCCAGCGATTATTCAGTGCTCAACTACGGAATGATTGACGCCTCGATAGCAACAGGCAGTCCATCCTGCTCAAACTATTACCAAGTGAGCGCTGACGGAGCGAATGCCTATGTCGAATACCTGGAAGAAGTCAGCACTTATCTTGACACAGGCCATCACCAGGCCTATAACGCCTGCTATAGCAATAACGGATTAGGCGAAGCGCCGGGCGGGGCCAAGATGAACGGCCAATTAATCTATACCTATCAGTATTTTCCTTTAAATAGCGATTTCAACTCTGTTGCGGAGAAGACTGACAACTCTGGCGCTGTCGATATATCGATCGAAGTCTATGATCCTGACGGCAACGACACCAGAGCTAAGATCGAATATGTGGCGGGAGAAGCTTGCGATTTCTCGAGTACTTCTGACCCGACGCTCGACGAATCGACGACAACGATCAGCGCGGATTACGGATCACCGCGCATCGATAATAGCCACGTCTACCAGGTCGGCACGACAACCGGCTGGATCATTACGTCTGCTGGATCGAATACCGTTAATTTAGACTGGCTTTCCAAGGCAGATATCCCGAACGTCGAAGGAACCTATTGCGTGAGGCTGACTACCAACAACGGCACGGAAGACCAGGCACTGCCGATGACCCGCACCCTGCTGATCGACAATCTTGCTCCGACGCCGCCAGGGATGATGTCCGGCACGTCGACTTTCAGCTCCGCTGTCCAGCTGACTTTCGGCGCTTCGACTACGGAAACGCGTTTTGCCGAATACAGGGTTTATTATAAGGAAGGGACATCCGGAGTAACCGAATCTGACAGCGCGCATGACATGACCATGGACGAGAATCTCGGCTTCCAGGATTATAACGGAGCGGTGTTGACTATCATAACCGGGCTCGAAGCCGATACCGATTATGTATTCAATATTTGGGCTTATGATACTTACGGCAATCGGGCAAGCTCTTCGGAAATAGTGGTGCACACATTGCCTGCGGAGAAACGCAGGGGTAATACGGTGTATTTCCCGTTAGGCGTTTATTCCGGCGACGGACAGACCGGCCAGCAAGCGAACACAGACCAGGAATTCGCCGCAGAACAAATCAAACTATATGAACATGGCGTAGAGATTGAAGATGCGTTCGTGATGTTCGAACCGGTCTTCGAAGCATATTGGAATAATGCCGGCGATTATACTGGTTATCGCCTTAGCTTTGACGCCGCGCAACAGGGATTTTCCACAGATTCATGGGGCGGAACCGGAAGAGTAGCCGCTAACGACGGTTTTATATTGGCATATGACGAGACTGAGAATAACCAGGCAAAACTCAATCTTGACGTAACGACAGAGCCCCAGATCGCAGGGTATGCTGGAGACGGCGAAAGCCTGGAAGTGCAGCTTGGCTATAGGGTAGATCATGCCGCGGCAACCAACTCGATCGCCTTTGCGAAGGCGACTTTAGTGCTGACCTATAGTTATGATGCAGATAATTCCGAAAATTTTACCAACACTGTTTCTTATCCACTTGATTCGACCAATGGCACTGATTTGGGAACGCGCCAAGCGAGCCAGGCCGACAGCTGTACTCTTGGCCCTCCCGGAGGCACCTGCCCGACCTTCGCTTATCAGTTCATCGCTCCTGAAATCGTTTCATCGTCGACCCAGAGGCTGGCGCAATGGTTCGTCATGCATAACTTAAACGACGGTGCGCTGCAGAGCGACGTATCGGTCAATGTTAACATCCAGGGTACCGACCAGAGTTCGTCCGTCCAAGTCCATGAAGCGTATAATGCCGGATCGCAGGGCAATATTATGCCGATGATATTCGAGGATGTCGCAGGCTTCGCTGAAAATCCCGGAGCGAACCAGGAGCTCGAATATCATGCATATAACGGCGGCAGCGTCTATTATTTGCTGGGCGGGGAAGCCTTCGAGACTTATGCCGCCTCATCTTCGTCAGGAATCAAGACCCGGACCGTCGTATTTCCCGTCGGCAGACTTAATCCAGGCGGGGGTGCTACGGTTAACTTCCCAGAAAACGGCGTCGGTACGTCAAACGTCACGGTCAGGAGCGCATGGTTCAAGGTTAGCTCGAACAGCATTAACGACGGGGCGACAAATGTTACAATTTCGACCAAAGTCGGCAGCAATGCCTCGTCCACCAACTCCGTTTATGCTTATAATACAAGCACCCTGGTAGCTCGCCCCGCTTTCGAGATAATCCACATCATCCCGGTCGACCAGTACAGTACTATCGCGGCAGGCAATCTGGTTTCCCCTGTGGATGTCAGGATCAGTGCCGCAAATGCGGCCGGAGGCTATGCGTCAGCCGAGCTGGCCGTGACCTATACCTATTCGAACGAATCTGGTGGGCACCTCGCGTCGCTTACTGTCAATGCCGGGCAGTCGGATTCTAATCCTTCCCGCTCCGCCACGACAACAGGCATCAGGGCTGTATTCCCGGAAAATCAGGCGGCCAAGGTGTTAGCCGCCGGCTTGCGCGCCGGATTCTTGGAGAGCGATGATAATGCGATTACGGGTACCAGCCTGACGCTGGATGTCGACCTCTCGAGCACTACCCCCGTCTGCAGTAATTATTACCAAGCCTATGCAGATGCGGCCAACAGCTATGTCGAGATGATTGAGAACGTGGCGCCTGCTATGAGCGCCCAGCATGGCCAAGCTTATACAGCCTGCTATACGAACAACGGAGTCGGCTCGGCAACCGGCGGAGCACGGTCGAGCGGCATCCTGACTTATGCATATCGCTACGCGCCTATCAATAGCTTCTTCAATTCTGCCGTCCAAAAGTCAGACGGTTCAGGCAAGATTGACATCTCGGCCGACTTCTTCGAGCCCGACAACCTGGATCTGCGGGCCAAACTGGAGTATGCGACCGGCACAACATGCTCGTTCTCGTCAGCCGCTGATCCGTCGCTCGATGAGGCCACTTCGACGATATCGGCGGATAACGGATCTCCGCGCGTCGACAATGCCTCTGCATACCAGATCGGAACGTCAACCGGTTGGATCGCGGTCAATAATTCGGCGAATACAGTTAATTTCGACTGGAACACCCAAAGCGACCTGCCGAACATCGACGAAACATTCTGTTTGCGCCTGACCGCCAACAACCTGGCAGAAGACCAGGAAATAAGTGCGACTACCACCGTCCTTGTCGACAATCTCGATCCGACCGCCCCGGGATCGGTTTCGCTATTTTTGAAGACAGCGACTTCTGTTGTGCTGATTTTCGGTGCCACAACTACAGAGAATCACTTCGCCGAATATAAGATCTATTACGGGACAAGTACGCCGGTCACTGAATCATTCTCGGTGCACGACCAGGGGGATGATCCTAATCTAGGAAATATTGATTACGGAGGCGCAACGACGACAACTATCACAGGGCTGGCATCCGGTGCAAATTATTATTTCCGGATATGGGCATATGATGTTTACGGCAATAAGCAAGAATCGCCGAGCGAACTGACGGTTGCCGTCAATACCGCACCGGATGATGCAGTCGCAACCCGCCAGTATAAGACAGACGGTCTGACCGAAATTTCCAACGGAGCATTCACTAACGAACCTGTCGTCATGCTCGAAGGAGCCGCTCACGATATCGATTCTCCGGATATGGAATTCTATTTCCAAGCGCTTGAGAATGATGAGAGTTTCACGGTTGCCGTAACGAAACCGAGCGGAGGATGCTCAAGCGGCACTGCCTGGGATGACTGTTTCGATAAGATTTGGAAAGTTCCCGCAAGCCTTTACGGTTCAACAACGCGCGGCTGGTACGATTCCGGCTGGCTCTATCGAAAACGCATCACGATTGATGCGTCTCAGATTGCAGGGGCGCTTAGCGGATTCGCAGTCCTAGCAACGACTACTGATGCCGATCTGGCGTATACGGGCTTCGGAGGGAGGGCCGCCAGTTCTACGGCAGGCGATATCATATTCGTTGGCGAAGATAATAGCACAGTGCTTCCTTTCCAGATCGAATATTATGCTTCGACCACCGGACAGATCGCAGCCTGGGTCAGAACAGATCTGGGTACGACGACTGACCCTGTCTTTTATATCTATTACGGTAACAGCTCGCTAGTATCCAGCATGGCAAGCACCACGCAGGTTTGGGATGCAAATTATGCCGGGGTATGGCACTTATCGGAATCTCCGGCCAACGGAACGGCAGGGCATTTCGATTCGACCTCGAATAATTATACGGGAACTGCCCAGGGGTTTTCTGCCGGCGGCACCAATGCCCAAGGCCAGATCGATGGCGCGGATGATTTCGACGGAGGGGATAGTTATGTTAATTTCACTAATGTCAGCCAGGTCAATAGCGCAGGATATTTGACCATCGAGACATGGTTCAACCGCGACCGCGATGTCAATTCCGCGTCTGCGCATGCAGTCGAGAACATGATATTTGCCAAGGCGCATAATGCCGGCTCCGATATTGTCGAGATAGGCAGCGATGGCGCCGAACTTGATATCTACTTGAATACCGCCGATTACAACGGCACTCTAAGTTTCAATATCGGGATAGCTGACGACACTACTTATCATCTAGCTTTTGTTTATGACCAAGACCAGGAAAACGAGGTTGTCATTTATCTTGATGGAATCGAGGTAGTGGCCACCTCTACCTGGGGAGGAGCGCTTGCTTCGAATACGTCTGCACCGTTTTCGATCGGAGTCTCAGAGGCTGGGACGAATAACTACGGAGATTACGACGGTTTTATCGATGAGACGCGAGTATCATCCATAGCAAGGGCGGCCGAATGGATCGAGACATCATATAATAATCAGCATCTAACATCCGATTTCCTTTCATTCTCGAGCGAATATGCTTTGGACAACATGTCATCGGCCACGACCTCGATAACCGGCATACCGGATTCTTCCTCGGGATACAAATGGCAGGTCCTGGCCTGCGATCAGGAGGGGGTGTGCGCCCCTACCTGGTCGCAATTCAATCCTGCAACCCCTAATTTTAAGGTTGATACCGCCCCCCCTACTGCGCCGGGCCCACTATCCCTGGTTAGGGCTGCGGGCCAGACAATCAGGCTCAGTTTCGGAGCGACCACGACCGAATCTAACTTCGCCGAATACAGGATATACTATAAAGCACATACAGCTACAAGCACTTCCGTATCCGAATCAGACAGCTTGTTCGATAAAGGCAGCGATCCGGATCTGGGGCAAATAAATTTCAACGGGGCAACGACTACGCTGATCGGCGGTTTTGATCCTGAAACCGAATATGAGTTCAATATTTGGGCCTATGATTCGTCCGGCAGTTCCGCTAGCTCGACGCCAGTCGTATTTTCGACAGTTGAAGCTGAACCGATGCGCACGAATACAGTAACTTATTACGCTGGGACTTATACCGGAAACGGCTCGACCGGACAGAACTCTAATGCATCCAATACCTTGCCGTCATTTACTTTCCAGCTGGCTGAAACAGGAGCTGATATTAGGAATGCGTTCATAATTTTTGAAATTCAGTTCGAAGCTTATGCGGATAACGCGGGGAGCTATACGGGTTATGAGCTGGCCTTTGACGTCTGCGCCGACCCCTGCACTCCGAACGCGTATTCGGGGACAGGCCGGGTGATAACCAACGATTCTTCCGTCCTAGCTTATGGCGAAACCGAAAGCAACTATCTGCGCTTGCTACTGGATGTCACGAGCGAAGCACAGCTCGCAGCTTACAGCGGCGAGAGCCAAGCCTTGAATGGACAAGTGGGTTATGCGGTCAAGCGCGCAGCCAGCGTCGGATCGATCGCTTTTGCAACAGCCAAGCTGGTAGTGACTTACACGTACGACCAAGAGAATACTTCGAATATTACCAATACAGTGGTCTATCCGCTGGAATCCTCCGCTGCAGGTGATAGCGGGACGCGTCAGGCATCCCAGGCCGACGACTGTACGCTAAATCCGCCTAGCGGAAATTGCCCGCTCTTCTCGTATAACGTTGCAATACCTGAACTATCGACAAAACTCGCCCAATGGTTCGAAACCCACGTCTATCATGATCAGGGCAACAATACAGCCGATTCATACCGCAATGTCAATATCGAAGGAACGAACCTGGACAGCGATTCATATATTCATGAAGCCGCGCTTGGTGGCGGGCAGACGTCAGCCTTCCCGTATTATTTTTCTTCCGTACCGGGGTTTACGGAAAATACATCGCAAAGCCTGGAATACCATGCCTGGAGCCCGGGGGCCGCCCTGACTTATTATCTGATGGGTGGCGAGGTTTATGAGACTTATAGAGCATCTGTCGCAGCAACGACCAAAACAAGGACCGTGTCAATTCCGTTCGGGGTCGTAAATACCGGAGGCGATATCAACCCCAGTTACTCTAGAGTGTCCGTAGCCTTCCCTGAAAACGGCTTTTCGACCGATAAGATCGTTATAAAGAAAGCATGGATAAGGATTATCAGCAATAATTATAATGACGGAGCCGCCTCGACCGTAGTAAGTACCAAAGTAAGCGATAACGCTACATCATCGACTTATACATATAATTATAATCCCGGGACGACCGTGATCAATCCTAATTTCAACATCATACACGTAATACCTTCCGGCGATTATGCAGAATTGCAAGAAGCTAATTTGTATGAATCTAAGGATATAGCAATAACGACGCAAAACAGTACCGCGAATCAAGGAGCTGTATCGGCCGAGCTTATGATCACCTACACTTACAGCTCCGAAAGCCTTGGATACCTAGCTAGCGCCCAGCTATTCGGAGGACAGCAGAATACCAATCCGAATAATTCGCAAGTCGATCTGGCCGCAGGTTCGGGCGTATTGCCTGAAATCGTCGGGACTAAGACCATCGTCGGGGCTAGCATACGTTCAAGTTATCACGTATCCGATAGCGACGGAGGGGTCAATGCAGGCAATATGCAGGCAGGCGCCGGGATTGGAATAAGCTCACCAGTCTGTACGGCCAGCAATCTGATACGGCCCAGCGGGCAGAATGCATATTTCGAAATTATCGAAGATGTTACCTCAGACTTCCTCGCAATTGACCGGCAGGCATACACAGCCTGTTATATCAATAATTATGGACAGGACACAGCACCTTTTACCCAGGGCGCGAAAAAGAACGGCGTGATCAGCTATACCTATCAATATGAATATGACTCCCCGTTCTTTACGCAGAATGATTGGAGATGGTACCAGAATTCGGATTCGCTTAACGCGACTACGTCGCTTGCCGCCCAGAATACAGTAGTCAGCAATATTAATATCGCCGACGCATTGCGCTTGCATATGAATATCGGGGTTTCCGATCTTGATGTCGCGACCGGCACTTATGCATTTTCTCTGCAGTACGGAGCAGGAGCGAGCTGCACGGCAGTCGCCAGCTGGAGCGATATCGGAGCGACGAGCAGCTCGGAAATCTGGAGAATGTATGATAATGCGTCATTGAGCGTATCAGCTACGATGACAGAGGCGCTACTCTCGTCGTCGACCGTAGCCGAGACCTATGAAGAGCAAGCGCCGACGACTTTTAACATCCGATCTATCCCTGAAAACGGGCAGGCCGAATGGGACCTGGCTGTTTATAATGCATCTGCAACGCCGATGACATATTACAGTTTCCGGCTAGTGAAAAACAGCGGCGATACGCTTGATGCGTATTATAGCGACAGCTGTGCTTATCTTTTGACGGCGGCAACCAATACACCGCCTTCTGCTCCTTCAAGCCTTGGCCAGTATTATCAGAACGGAACAACAACGATAGCCAACCAGGCATGGATCAGCACAAGCACGATCAAGCTGGTTGCCCGAGCTACTGATGTGAATATCAATAGTTTACTCGGAGTATATTTTCAATTCATTCCGATAGCATCAAGTAGCTTGACCGCGACCAGCGTGCCCGCGAGCGCTTGTCCGTCCGGGACGGACTACCTGACTTGCACTTCAAGCGTCTGGTACGCGACATCTACGGCAGGAGATTGGCGCACTAGCCCTTTTATAGCCACAACGACAATCACGGGCATCCCGGAACTTGCAAGCGGTTACAAGTGGCAGGCATTAGCCTGCGACTCGAGCAACGAGTGTTCATCCTGGTCCGACGCAGGAACGGATCCAAATATCCGAGTAGATCTAACCCCGCCGACAACTCCTGGCGCGTTAAGCTTGTCAACGACAACTCCAACAACAGTAAAGGTTGTATTGGGAGCGACGACCACAGAAAGCAATTTCTACCGCTATCGCATATATTACCGTTCAGGCACTTCGACTGTGACCGAGTCTAACTTCCTGCATAGCGATAATAACTTAAACTATATCGACTATAATGGCGCTACTACGACAACGATTTCCAATCTTTCGGCTAACACTCTTTATTCTTTCAATATTTGGGCATATGACCTGGCTGGCAATAAGTCTAGCGCTTCTCCACAGCTAACTGCGACAACTACTGAATCCTATACTCCGCCGACCGGGAGCCTGCTTTCCGCGGCTCAGAAGACCGACGGCTCCGGAGGGATCGACCTGTCAATCAGCGCCGATGATCCGGATAATGACGACACTTTGCGGGCGCGCGTGATGTATGTAGCAAGTTCAACCTGTAATTTTGATGCCTCACTCGATCCATGGATCGATCCGTCGGATACGAATACGACAGCCGTTTACGGCGATCCGCAAGTAGACAACGAATCGACTTATCAAGTCGGAACCTCTTCCGGTTATATCGTAACCTCTTACAGCACATCAGCTAACACGGTTTTCTTCGATTGGCTCTCGAAAGCCAACGAACCCGCTGCATATGGCTCGTACTGCATCGGAGTTGTGATCAGCGATGGCCGCTTCCTGACCGCGACGAGCTCAAGGACGCTTTTTATCGATAACGTCGCACCGACCTCCCCGGGAGCGCTGACTGCGACGAGCACCCGCCATGACAGGATTACTCTTACTTTTGGTTCGCAAAGCATTGAGCCGCGCTTTTCGCGCTACCGCATTTATTATGCGACTACAAGCCCGCCAGACGAACAGGATCTTGAGCATAGCGATTCCAACCTGTTGGCGATCAATTACAATCTCGCGGCGTCAACCACAGTTAGCGGTCTTGCGCCCGGCACGACCTATTACTTCAATATTTGGGCCTATGATCAGACCGGCAATGTCGCGAGTTCCAGTACTGCTACAGGCACGACCAACCTCCTGCCGGGAGCGGCATCATCGACCGCCCAAAAACGGCCAACTGATTTTCTGCCGCTACTGAACGGCTATTGGCTAAACCAGAGCTCGGTCATGTTAACGGCGACTGCGACAGACCCTGATGCGGGTGACAGCCTTATTCTTTATTATCAGTTCATTCCCAGCGCAAGCACCACAATCACGGCAACGAGCGTTCCGTCGAATGCCTGCGCTTCAACAACACCGTACGCCTCGTGCGCTGGCAAGATCTGGCAGGACGGCGCAACGACGACCATCAGCGGCATACCTGATCTTGCTTCCGGCTATAAATGGTCGGTGCTCGCCTGCGACTCGAAGGGCGATTGCGCCCTGACTTGGACGCAGTTCAGCGCTGTTACGCCGAATATCTATATCGATACGACCCTGCCTACAGCGCCGGGAGCGCTTTCCGAATATGATTCAGAGAGCTATAGCCTAACTTTAAGTTTCGGCGCGACTACGACTGAAGCGAATTTCCGCGAATACGTAATTTATTATGCAACATCGACGCCGGTAACTGAATTAAGCTTCGATCATGCTTCGACCAGCGATTCAAACCTGCTTTCAAAGACATTCAATGGTATCGGGACAACTACCATTTCCGGGCTAACACCGGAGACAACATACTATTTATCGATCTGGGCTTATGACCTGGCTGGCAACAAGGCGAGCTCGAGCGAAGCATCTTTCACGACTGGCGCGGTAGAGTCGACGCCGGGAGCAGTATTCTATACAAGAAACAGCCGTGTTCTTTATTATCGGAGGTGGACTGGCAGCGCATGGGGTCCCGAACAGCCCGGGCCGACACTGGGAAGCGCCGTTGGCGACAATATCAGGCAGATCACGGCACAGCGTTCAGACAACGGAACGCGGATCGCGGTGGTCGCCAAGACTTGGGATGGCGTGAATCAGGAATTCTGGGGAACGATCTATCGCTCCGCCGCGGATGACTTCGAAAGCACATTGCAACTGGGCTCTTCCGGAGTTCCGGCGGGCGGCAATCAAGCGCTGATGGAAGCCTGTGTTGCATCGCTTTCAGGAGGAGAATTTTTCGTGGTTAGGTCAAAAAACCCCACAGTTGGCACGGCCGTCTATTCCTGGAACCCGACCGACGAATGGACGACAGAAACCGACGGCCCCAACCCCGGAGCGGTTGTCAATACATGCGATCTCGTACGTCGCCCCGGAACCGATAATTACCTGCTTGTCCTGTATGATGAAGGCTCGGATCAAAATACTTCGTATTATTACGGCGGAAGCACTTATGCAAATTCTTGGTCGGTTATCCTGGAGCATTACGATGCTGGCAACAACGCCAACAATACTGCGATTGACGCATTTTTTGACGCCGGCGACAATACGCGGGGAGCAATTAATTATTCTGATACGGCGACTGCTTGGGATGTCAAAGGCAAGTATTTTTCAGCCGGTGCGTCCAGCATCAGCTTTGGCACAAACACAACGAGCCCGGCAACCTGGGCTGATGATTACAATTACGGTGAATTCGCGGCTGATCCTTCAGGTGGCGGCATCGCCTATTTCGCCGGCAACGATATCGTAAACCAGATCAATGTCTATAAGATGAATATATCAAGCGGTAATCCTGCCTGGACGATTCCAGAAAACAGCGATAATATCTCTGCTGGCGCTATGTATGCGTATACAAATTATTCCCAGAAGCCCTACTCGATCATGTTCTACAAGGGCGGTAAAGGCCTGGTTACTTGGGCGAGGAATACGGCTATTCCGCCGCAATACAAAGTAATTACTACGGCAACGGACAGTTTAGGGGCGACGACTTCGGTGCCATCCGGTTACTATCAGTATTCAAGAGCGCGGTTGTATGACGATCCGCTTGAGTACGAGCTATTGGCAATTTATCAATATACTGACGCCGGAAACATAGGCTATGGCGGAGTTTTCTGGAATGGCGTTGCCGACCGTTTTTATTCTACAACTACCGAGCCGGCCAGCACGCAGGTCTGGACCGACCTAGCCACATCTACCGGAGCAGCTGATGTCGACGACGACGCAATAACTTTCGCCTATACGGCGCGCAATGCTACGCCGAACGATCCCCAAAGCCTGGTCCAAAAGAAATCTTCTGACCAAACCGCCATAACGAACGGCGCTTGGATTACCGAAAATGATATATTATTGCAGGCCTCAACGACCGATCCCGATACTTACGAGGAGTTGATAATTTATTACGAATTCGTCTCGGCAAGTTCGACTTACAGCGCATCCTCGAGCGTTCCAACCTCCACTTGCGATTCAGGAACACAATATGATTCATGTATAAGCAAAATTTGGAAGACAGCAACATCCAGCGCCGGGGACTGGAGCACGAGCGGTTATTTTGCTACGTCCAGCATATCCGACATACCCGACTCGCCGGTCGGTTATAAATGGCGCGCCATGTCCTGCGACTTAAGCGGAGAATGCTCTTCCTGGACCGCGTTCCATGCATCAGTGCCGAATTTCAAAATCGATACCTTGCCGCCGTCCGCTCCCGGACCGCTCGTTATCAGCGCGAAGAACAGCGTTTCAGCAACTTTAAATTTCGGTTCATCGACAGACGAATCCAACTTTTCGCGCTACCGCATCTTTTACTCCACGAGCACGCCTGTCACAGCGACTTCCAGCGAACAAAGCGATTCAGACCTTTACTATAAGAACTATAATAGTACTACGAATACTGTCGTTTCCGGGCTTGTTCCAAATACGCTCTATTACTTTAACATCTGGGCTTATGACTTGGCTGGCAATGTAGCGAGCTCGTCTCCGGAAGCGGCGACAACGACCAACCCTTCATATACAATCGAGCAACAGTCTTATCTCCTTGAGAACGACGACGGAAGCGATGTGAATTTCAACAGCGCAGAATCCAGCCCCGATGCGTCGCTTTCGGACTTGCAGGTCGGCGAACGTCTAGCTGTCAGGATCCAGATTAAGAACACGGGAGGAGATTCCGCATTATCCAAGGTATATAAACTGCAATTCGAGAACAATACGCTTGACCCGGGCAGCTGGATCGATGTCGGCGCGACGACTGAAATCAGCAGGACTTACGGCCTTTCGGGATCGAATGGTGCCGCAGTGCTGTCGTCAAAAGCCGCTTCGAGCACAGGGTCCTGGATTAATGGAACATGGCATGAAGCGACGAATTCGACCGGGAATATCACGCTCGGTTCCGGAGAATATACCGAGCTTGTATTTATGGTCAAGACGAACGGAGCCGCCGCTGGAAGTACATACCGTATAAGACTCTATTGCACTACCGACTCGTCAGTGCTCGACAATTATGCATCCTACCCAACATTCAGCGTAGGCACTGAAAGCCTGCGCCATTCCAAGTTGGCAAATTCAAGCCTGCCGACCGGCACTTCCGACTTGACTTATTACCTTGATCCCGAAGGGTACGCTGATATTTTATCCGATGACGGATTCCGCGACGACCTGACTTCAACGGGCCAATATCCGGTCGCCCAGTTCGCGGTCAAACATGCCAACGATTCGGACGCTATTACGGCTACCTGGAACGGGCAGTCAAATGTCGCGCCTTCTACCCGTTCGGTCGTCCTGCAGGTTTACCGAGCCGGATCAACCAATGCCTGGGTCACAGTCCAATCCAACAACGCCTCGAGCTCCGGTTCTGACTTCACACTTTCCGGAAATGTAAATTCATCGCTCGCCGATTATTATGACGCTAATAATTTTACATTCTGGCGCGTGTATCAGCAATCCGGCAATCAGACGCTTTCGTCCGACCATTTCACTGCGGTTTTTAGCGCCCCGGTTGCCAATACCGGCCAAGCCCGCTACCGCTGGCGCAACGATGACGGCAGTGAGACCTTAGCCACTTGGACAGCTTCTGAAAACACTAGTACTTCTAGCGAGCAATGGGGGAGAATCCGCTTAAGAATGCAGGTTAACAATATCGGCGGCGGGACAGCTTCGGGCTATACTTACCGCCTGGAGTATGCCGCTTCAGTTTCGGGGTGCTCATCGGATCCGGGCGGCTGGACGACGGTCCCAGTCACGCCGACCAGCGAACATTTCCAGATGGGGACTTCGACCTATTTCAGCGATCAGGACTCGACGACCGCGCAGCTTTCTAACAGCGAATCCTACGTGTTCACGACAGGCCGTATGATCAAGAGCCCGTCGAACTCTTCGAATTCCATATCTCTGACCGAGGCGCATTATTCAGAAATCGAGTACAGTTTGACGCCGACAGCTTCTTCCACTAAGGGCGGTATCTACTGTTTCCGGGTTACAAATGCTGGGACGCCCCTGGACCGTTATTCATCTTACCCTGAGTTGACTATCGCAGGGATTACCAATAATGCGCCCAGCTTCACGTCCGGGCCGTCGGACGGCGGTTCGGCCAGCTCATCGCCGACTAATTACGGCTCTAATGTCTCGTTTTCCGGGACGGCGGTCGATGCTGATGGCCAGGATTATTACCTGGCTGTCTGCCAGGCGCCCGGCGCTACGCCCGGGAATAACGCTCCGCCGACCTGCAATAACGGAACTTGGTGCATTTCTAGCGTTGCCTCCAGCAGCCAGCCAGCTTCGTGCAATTATAGCGTAGCGACGAGCTCGGAAAATGCCGCTTGGTACGCTTATGCCTGCGATAAGCTGGCTGGCGCGGGTAACGCGCGTTGTAGCGCGTATTCGCAGGGCGCGGGCAGTGCCGAGAACGATTCCCCCTTTGTGGTCAATAATCCGCCGAATTTTTCGAGCGTATCTACGACCGACAACAATAAGGATCCTGGCGGAACTTTCCGGATCACTGCCTCAGCATATGATAATGACAGCATCGGCGGCGCGGATACCCTGACTATGTTCGTCTGTCGTACGAACACGGCGAATGTCTCTGGCTGCGAAACAGGGCAAACAGTCTGTTCAGTAACGGGGACGAGTTCGCCTAATCCCAGCTGTACTTATGCTGATACCGCTCCGACCCCGGCGGGCGCCAATACATATTATGCATTCATCTATGATAGCCACAATCTGGCCGCCGTCGGAAATTCACGCTCAAGCACATATACGATAAATAATGTGTCCCCGATCTTAGGAACATTGACCTTGAACAGTAATTCAACCATTGTCTTGTATATCAAGGGGGCAGGCGATACTCCGGTCGCAAGCTATCTCGCCTCTGTTACAGATAACAATGGTTGCTCCGGGTTGGTTTCCGCGACCGCGGCGACTTATATGTCGAATGCCTCTAACGGATACAACTGCACGCCCGACGACAATGTTTGCTATCAGATAACAAGCGGCAGCTGTGCCATATCTGGCTGCGCCGGAGGCGATGATACGGAAGCAAGCTATACCTGCACGGCAAACTTGAAATATTTCGCTGTTCCGACCGATACGACCGCGGGCAATCCGTGGGAACCCTATAAATGGGTTTCGAGGATCCAGGTCTTTGACGGCTCAAATTATATCGCTACTACTTCCGATATGGTCGAATTGCAGGCCAGCATAGCACTGAATGTTCCGGAAAACGCCATCGACTTCGGAGATACGCTGCGCGCAGGTGATAATTCCGGATCGACAAATCAGACCGTTACTGTCGAAAATGCAGGAAATTCGCCGATCGATACCTACTTGTCAGGGACTGACATGATCGGTAATCCGAGCGGCACATTGACCGTTGATAACCTGATGTGGAGCCTGTCGCCGTTTACTTACCCGGCGGCGACCAGCCTTTCGACAGAACAGGCGCTTGTAGATATCGTTGCGCCGAAACCGACCTCTGCCGCAGGCACTTCCGACACGATGTATTGGGGGATCGGGATACCCTATGCTACTGATCCAAGCGCATATACCGGTTCAACGACGTTTTCAGTATGGCTCGATTCAGATAATTGGTAATAAGCATTTGCCCGAGATGGCCGCTTCCTGTTATAATTGGATCAGCTGGAATATCTAAGTTTGAAAGGATTATTTAAATTCATTTGGTTATTCATGCTTTTTTTCGACGGAAAAACGAAATCCTCTGAATGGATATCTTTCAATATATTCCTGCTTGTCATGGCGATAATCATTGCCATGCTGGCAGGCATTTTTTTCATTATCAAAGGGGAAGAATTGAAAGCCGCAACGACTGAAACAGACGACCTCGAGCCTCCGCTGATCTATGACGTAAAGATCGAAAAAACATCGGCAACCAGCTCGACGATCGCCTGGAAAACCAACGAAGAAGCTGATAGTTTGATCAATTTCGGCTTAGATAAGAATTACGGCATCGTACGTAATCCTAGTACTTATAAAAAAGATCATAGTCTGGAAATTCCGAATCTCGAACCGAACCGTACATATTATTTCCGCATAACCTCATCAGATGCAAGCGGAAATCAAGGCATTTCCAGCAATTACCTTTTTGTCACCAAACCGGAATCGAGCAAGACCGAAGAAGAACAGCAAAAGACCGATCAAGGCACGGGGTTGAAAAACGAAGGCCAGGGCATGGGTGAAGGAGAAAAGAATGAATATGGCCAGGGCATGGGTGAAGGAGAAACTAATGCCGAAGGAAGAGGGAGGGGCGAGGGTGAAACAGGGAACGAAGGCGAAGGCCAGGGAGAGGGAAGCACGGGTACCGAAGGTCAGGGAAAAGGGGAGGGCGAGTTAGGGATTGAAGGGCTGGGAGCCGGCATCTCAGAGTTGGCAAAAACTGAAGAAGGTCGCCAGCTGCTCCAAGCTTTTGCATCATCTGTCCAGAATACCGACGGCAATCCGCAGTCTATGGCAATGCTCGCTGAGCGGTTAACCGAAATCGGCCAGGGACCCTTCGAAGCCCCGATTATCATCGAAGGCTATCCGGAAATCGCGGAAGTCGGTACCGATTACGTTATTGTCCGCTGGCTGACGACAGTCGATGCGAATTCGATCGTCGCGCTCGCGACCGAGGAAGCTTTCAATCCCGACGCATCCGACCCTTATCAATGGAAGGAAGGCGAACCGGATGAATATGTCAGCACGCACGAGGTTGAGATCAGTGGGTTAGAACCAGCGACCACCTACCATTATCAAGTGCAGTCGAGGGGCCGGGTCGGACCGCAGGTCAAAAGTCCTGATAGGGTTTTTACGACAAAATCGGTTGTCCCGCAGATCTTTAATATTAATATTGAAAAAGTCGAGGAGGATTCGGCTACAATCTCTTGGACTACTAACGTTCCTTGTTCTTCAGTCATCGAATATACTAACCTGGCAACCAATGAGACCAGATCGGAAGGAAGCCCTAATTTCGTAACCCGCCATAATATCCGCTTATCCAGCCTGCAATTCGATACGCCGTATTCAGCTGTCATCAACGTCGAGAACGAACAGGGAGAAAAGACGAAAGCCCAACCCCTATCATTCACGACAGTCAAGGACGAAGTGCCTCCGGTAATATCCAAGCTTACGACCGAATCGACGCTTTATCCCGGCGCCGAGACCAAGATTCAGACGATCATCAGCTGGGAAACCGATGAATCTTCCGTCTGCCAGTTCTTCTACCACCAGGGGATCCTGCAGGCCGACCAGAAGCCAGAAAATCTACCTCCCGAGACCGGACTCGTGACTAAGCATATCCAGGTCGTAACGGCTTTCCAGCCCGCTTCAGTCTACAAATTCTGGATAACCTGCAAGGACCGCACGGGCAATCAGGCGAAATCCGAAGATTTTACCATGCTTACCCCGCAGAAGGAACAAAGCATACTTGACTTGATCATCTCCAACTTTGAAGGCACCTTCGGCTGGATGAAGAACATGGTTCCTAATAAATAATGCAAGAATCAAAACTCAAATGTAAATTGCTTGTTACACCAAATTTTTACATTTTTATTTATGTATTTTGAATTTCAAGCATGCCCGAACCCATAATCCGCCTAAAAGGCATTGAAATCATTTATCACAAAGGTAAGGAGAACGAATTCCGCGCCTCCGACGGGGTTTCTTTCGACATCTATCCGGAAGAATATATTATTTTTTTCGGCCCCTCAGGTTGCGGCAAATCGACTTTGCTCTATTGCATCCTGGGTGTTTTGCCGCCGACCGGCGGCGAATTATTAGTCAAGGGCGAGAACCCTTACCTTTATTCGGCTGAAGAGATGGTCCGTTTCCAGACGGCGACGATCGGCATCATGTATCAGGCGTTCTACCTGATCCCTTCGCTTTCGGTCGCTGATAATGTCGCTCTTCCGCAGATTTTCCAGGGAGTTCCGCCCGACAAGAGAAGGGAGCGCGCGGTCGAACTTCTCAAGCGCTTCGGAATCGACAAGCAGGCTGACAAGCTTCCCGATGCCTTGTCCGGCGGGCAGTGCCAGCGCGTTTCGGTCGCCCGAGCGCTTGTCAACGACCCGGAGATTCTGCTTGCTGATGAGCCGGTCGGCAACCTGGATTCGATTTCGTCGGAGCAGGTTATGAATGCGCTGGACGAGATTAATTCGAAGGATAAAAAGACGGTGATACTCGTAACCCATGACGCCAAATATCTTCCGTATGCTCACCGCGTAATCTATCTTAAGGACGGCAAGCTCGTCCGTATCGTGCCGAATCCGGAAAAAAAGCAGATCGCGAAAGTCGACAAGACCGAAACCTTAGTCACGGAGATGGAACAGCTTTCGAAGATGTTCCCATATAACACCCCGGAAGAGCTGAAAGTCAAAAGCATAATCAATTATCTTACACAAGACCTGAATTTCGACCAATTGAACAGGATGGAGCTGGCGGTAAAGAGATTCCTGGAGGGCAATATCGACCAAGAAAAGTTCCTATCGGCCCTTGCCGATGATTATGACGAAGGCGGGGTCGGGCTGGATAAGGAACGGGCAAAAATGATCAGGGACAAGGTAGCCCGCATCCTTTCCGAAGCGCGAGAAGTCAGGAGATACCGCAGGAGGCTTTTGCATGGAGACTTGTTTGCTGACCAGAGCAAGCTGATAACAAAGATTACAGGATTCTTAAAGAAGGACTGCGACGAAAAGCTTAGTCCGAAGCAGTCAAGGATGTTGCGCGAAGCCGTTTATGACCGTATGGTCGGAAATTCAAAAAAAGAGCATTTCGAGGGAATGATGGGCCTACCGGTAGACCAAGGCGGCGTCGGCCTTAATGAAAAGGCGGCGGCGAAAATAACGTTGCACTTCGAAAAAATCATGATCCAAGGACTTGAAACCAGTGCCGGAGGACACTAGAAGCACAGTCTAACTATAAAAAAATATAAAAAGATTTAAATTTGATAAAAACATTAAGCATCAGGTTTTGTATGTAATTTGATAGCTTATTGTTTGCTTATTAGTCATTAAACATATGATGAGGGTGCAGGATACAGTCAAGCTCTCGACCCGCATGTTCAAGACGCGGCCAGCTCGTACATGGCTGACCATACTTGGCATCGGTGTTGGCATCTCGGCGGTAGTTGTGCTTGTGGGCCTAGGTTTTGGCTTGCAAGGCATAATTTTAGAAAAAATAGTTTTCGGTGAAGCGCTCTTGTCCTTGAACGTGTCTACCCCCCCCTCGAAGGTCGTAGTCATGGGCAAGGAACAGCTGAATGAATTCATGCAGATCGATCATGTCGAGGATGTATCGCCGCTCGCAAACTTCACCTCTCTAGTGACCTATGAAGGCTTGACCGGTTCTATTTTTCTGCAAGGGGTGAATGCAAAATATTTCAGCTACGCAGGGCTTGTAACAACGAACGGAAAAGTTTTTGTTGAGGGCGATGCCGACAAGATTGTCATAACAACTGCAACACTAAAGCTTTTTGAGATCGAAAATGCCGAAGATATCATTGGCAAGAAAGTCTCTTTCAAGGTTTTCATACCGATCCCCAATTCCGAAGAACAGCAGGAAACGCCGCTTAATAAGCAGTATACTATAATCGGCGTGATCGATGATCCCGGGGTCATTTCTGCATATATTCCCTTAAACGAACTATCCTCCCAGTTTGCCATACCAGCTTACGACAAGGCTCGCGTGAAAGTCGCTTCGAACGAATACCTTAACGATGTCGAGTCTAAGCTAATCGAAAAAGGATTTGTCGTTACAGCCCTTTCGAAAACCGTTGAGCAGGCGAACAAGATATTCAATGGTATCCAGATAGTGCTGGCTATCTTCGGCGGCATAGCACTGATCGTATCGGCGATCGGCATGTTCAATACCATGACCGTTACCCTGCTCGAACGCACGAATGAGATCGGCATCATGCGCACGATCGGGGGCTCGCCCCGGAATATCCAAGTGCTTTTCCTTTCCGAATCTATAGTCATGGGGTTCTTAGGCGGGGTAGTAGGCATAGCCATAGGAGTCTTCGGCGGTTTAGCAGTGAATTTTATTCTTAATATGCTTGCGAAGAAGATGGGCGGAACGGCAATTTCGCTGTTTAAGTTTCCGATTCCGTTCCTTCTGTTTGTCGCTGGATTTTCCGGTATAATGGGATTTTTTACCGGTGTATTTCCTGCCCGCCGCGCTGCCTCGCTCAATCCGCTGGATGCGATCAGGTATAAGTAATTTTTTAAGATTTATTTAATATTTGATATTATTTAATAAATCACTAGTAAATAATTTATTTCCGCTTGTTGGATATTGGAATATTATGGTATAATATTATCAAATTGTGGATAACGAGTATCATAAAGATAATTAAATTCTAATACATACATAATCCCCATGCCAAAGCAATTACAAAGCGCAAAAAAGCCGCTTTCGTGGTTTTTAATTATTACGATGATCAACACGTTGATCGTCGGAGCCGTGCTAAGCTTTGATTTCCAGATTAAATTGCCGCATCTGACAATCAGCTATCAGGCACCGGGGCTGGAAGTGGCGCGACCTGAAGCAATTGCGGCTGACACTGCCACAACATCGGTTGAAGTAGAGAATACCGCTCCTTATTTCGTAGGAGATCCAGCTGAGAATCCGGCTGTTTTTGCGGCTTCTCCGGTTAATATGGGAGGGGATGTGACATTCCAGGCGACAGCCGAAGATGACGAATGGCATAATTATTATTTAATAGTTTGTTCGACTAACGCGGTAACGGCTGTGAATGGAGGCGAACCGACCTGCGGAGCAATCGAATACTGCACTTCGGTTTCTACTGCCCATAATGCTCAAGCTACCTGCACGCATAACACGGCTAACGAACTCAGTGAAACATATGATTGGTATGCGTTTGTCTGTGACGTGCACCCTTCGCAGTCGAAATGCTCACTATCCAGCCAGGGATCAGGAAATAGCGGTTCCCCTTATATCGTTAACCATCCGCCAGTGATCAATTCGGTCGTTACGACCGTTGATAATCAGGCGCCGGGCGGGACATTTACCTTCACAACTGATTCGTATGATCCAGATGCCTTGCGAGCTGACACATTGGTTCTTTATGTGTGTGATACGAATAGCGGAGTAACCTACGGTTCAGGCTGTAATTCCGGCAATATGCTGTGCAATGCAACTAATACCGCCGTGGCGGATATTTCCTGCAATTATACAGATACGGCGCCGACCGATGATTCTGCATATAGCTATTATGCCTATATCTTTGACAACCTACAGATGTATGCTACTACGTCTCCGGCAACCAGCACTTATACAATTATTAATGTTGCTCCGACTGTCGCTTCCGTAACCTTGAATGGGGGAGCGCTGATCAGTCCTCAATTAAAAGGCCAGACTGCAGTCCAGGTAAGCACGTTATCGATGAGCGTGACGGATAATAATTACTGTACTGACCTGACTTTTGCGACAGCAACAATCTATATGTCGAATGCGGCTGGCGGAGCAGGCTGCGCCGCAGACGGCAATAACTGCTACCAGATTGCCAGCACCAGCTGCCAGATATTCAACTGTTCGGGGTCGATTGCGAATGCGCAGTGCACGACCTCGATCGAACACTTTATCACTCCGACAGACGCTTCGGAAAGCAATCCGAATACGGCACAAGCCTGGCATGCCCGGATCGGAGCTACAGATGACAACAACACGTCGGGTGACGGAAGTTTTATACTGAATACAGTGGATGTGCAGACGGTCAGCGGACTTGAGGTTACGCAAGCTGCAATCGATTTCGGGACATTACGCGCCGGTACATCGACAAAAGATAGTAACGCAACGACAACGGTTATAAATTATGGCAACTCACCTCTAAGAACTGGGTTACTCGGGCAAGACATGACAAGACAGCAGGGCGGAGGAAACTGGATAGGAGCGAATCAGCAGGAATGGTCGCTTGCTAATTTCTTGTACGGTACAGGCACGGATTTCTCGTCGACCACCCAGCAGGTGGCGAGCACTACGACAGCTAAACCTACGTCATCAACTGATGTTACCGATGATATTTATTGGGGAATCCTGGTGCCCGCACTGACTGTATCAGGCAACTATTACGGTTTGAATACCTTTTCCGCGATGCTCGATCCGTTCAACTGGTAAAAAATATAAAAAAACAACCCAAGTTCAGCTTTTGCATCCCTGTCCTTACTGGACAGGGATTTTTTTAAAATATGCAGAAAGTTCATTTGATATTTTAGCTTTTATGTAGTATAGTTTATCCAGTGCACTAAGGTTAAAAGTGTATTAATTATGCGTGAATTAGACATCATACTACCCCATCATAAATGATAAGGTAATTAGCTGATATTTTTTAATTTTAGAGAATTAATCGAAGAAATTGCCGGTCTGCTTATTTTTCCAGCCTTGCTACTAAAGATGTCTGTAGATATCAAAAAAATCTCGCGATTTTCTGCGTGCTTGTTTGTTTTAGCGCTATTTTTTGTTTTTTTTCCTAAAAATACTTATGCCGGTTTCGGCATATCACCGCCTTACGTTAAGAATACCCATCTTATTCCAGGCTCTGTCTATGAGCAGGAGATTTCACTTTTACGGTCATCGGCCGAATCAGACATGCAGGCGATCGTGTCGATAGATGCACCGGAAATTTCTGAATGGCTAACTATTGACAAGGGAAACCGTTTCTTACTGCCAAAAGACCAGCTTAGGGTGCAGATGAAGGTCAGGGTTTCGGTTCCCTCGAATGCCGATATCGGGACTTATGAGGGCGCGATCAATATAAAAGTGGCTCCATTAGAAGAAAAAGGGGAGGGCGTTTCCGTTGCGCTGGGTGCAAGAGTTGATATTTCGCTTAATATTACAAACGAAACAATCAGCGATTTCGTAGTTAGAAATGTCGTAATACCGAATTTTGAAGAATTGGACTGGCCCTGGAACTCTTGGCTTTTGAGGAGATTTTTCTATAAGGCAAGGGTTCATGCAACGATCGAAAATACTGGCAATTCGAAAGTAGCACCTTCCAGGATCCTGCTTGATATATTTGATATTACCGAGAAGAATTTGCTGGAGTCTTCTTATGATAATTCACTTGAGAAGATTGAGCCATTCTCGACCAAGGAAATAATAGCAGCTTTTCCTACAAAGCTGTCGGCCGCTCAGTATTGGGCAAGAGTAAAAATATACAAAGACGAGGCCGTTATCGGTTCTTATAAATATGCTTTTACAATAGCTAAAAAAGGTGAGCTGGGCACAAATAATCTGGGTTTTTGGCCTTGGATTTTCGTCGGTACTGGCCTACTCTTGTCAGTCGTCATTGTTTTCATGCTGATAAAGTATCGCGCATGGCGGTTGATAATTTTTATTGCATCAGCTATTTGGCAGATCGCTAGCCCAATTATCAAGGGTCTTAAGGGTGGGATCAGGGAAGCCCGTACGAATTTTTGGAAATGGATGCTTAAAAAAGCAAAAGAACATGAAAAACGCCGCAAATAATCAATAAACAAGGAGGAATTATTTCACTCAATTCACTCAGCGTTTTCAGGGGCAAAGGCAGCCGAAGTAAATCCCAAAATAAACTATGTTAAAATGGCAATCCCATGCGCCATTACTTATTAGCGTATCGGTCGTAATCGTGATAATAACTGCATTATTGTATCGCGATTATCTAACCGTCCAAGCATTAAGCATGTCGACCACATCGGTTGAGGTAATCATGAGTTGCGGGGACGGAAGTATGGACTTCGGGGAGGTTTGCGATGCAGGCCAACCTCCGCTGATTCCGCCTGATTTCAACGGCGCGACCTGCATCGATTACGGGTATGCATCCGGCTATCTTGTTTGTACAGATGAATGTATGAGGATCGATACGGGACAATGCTATACTTGCGGCAACGGTTCCCGGGAAGCTGTCGAAGAATGTGACGGAGGCGATTATGGCGGCCGGACCTGCCTCACGTATGGTTATAATGCCGGCATTCTATCCTGTACTGGCAGCTGCCTGGTAAATCTTGCAGGCTGTTTCTCGACAGGTCTGGAGGGAGGCTCATTGCCTACCCAGGGCGGCGGCGGCGGTGGCGGTGGTCCGCATGGCGGAGGCGCGACAGCCGGGCTCGAAGACGGGCGCGATACGCCGTTGCCCGATACCCGCGTGCTGATTAGCGGCAAAGCCTATTCCAACGCCGTCGTGAACGTGCTCAAGGAGGGTGAGTTCAGGGGGACAGCGCAAGCTGACAGCAAGGCGGCGTTTACTTTCGAGGATAAAGGGGTGATGCCGGGAGTGGCCAGCTATAGTTTTTGGGCGCAAGACAAGAATAAGATAAAATCATCTTTGTATACGATAACCTTTCAAGTATCCTCATATGCCCTAACTACGGTGACCGGCGCTTATCTAGCTCCGACCATAACATCGGACAAAGTAACGCTTAAGAAGGGCGAAGAGATCACGATTTTCGGAGAAACGATTCCCGAGGCTAGCGTTTTCGTTTCGATTCACTCACCTGAGGAAATACTCGAAAAAACTACCAGCGATGACGACGGAGAATGGAGGATATATTTTGATACAGAGCGTCTGGTGAGCGAGGAAACGCACACGGCAAAAGCATATTTCCAGAGCACAGAAAACGGCATTGCCGTCAAATCCGGAGAGTCTAAGCTGATAACCTTTTCTCTCGGGGAAGTGCTTGCTGAAGGAGCTTGCGCAAAAGGTGATTTGAACCAGGATAAGAAAACTAACCTAACAGATTTTTCCATACTGCTTTATCATTGGAGTTCAGCAAACGCCTGCGCTGACCAGAACCACGACGGCACTGTGAACCTGGTTGACTTCAGTATCATGATGTTCAATTGGACCGGGTAAGACAGCGCTGTTTCTGGTCAGTCCGCATTACAAAAGTAGAAAAAGGTGTTATAATTTGAATATGAAAAAAACCAAATTTTTCAGCTTATACTTATTTATCGCAGCGATTGTTATATTTTCAGCCGATAAGGCGGGCGCCGCAAGGCTGTATATCGATCCTCAAGAACACGCGATAAGCCGCAACGGGACATTAGTGGCTAAGATCAAGATTGATACGGAAGGCCAATGCGTCAACGCGGTTGAATCAGGGCTTATATTCGGCGAAATGTTGGAGCTGGTTGATTTTAGCACAGGCAATTCGATATTCCCATTATGGATCGACCGCCCGGACAAGGATGCTATTGCTAAGGCAAACCGAGAGCGCAGATTCACTTTTTCCGGAGGCATCCCCGGCGGATTTTGCGGCATGATAACAGGCGATATCGGCGAAAGCAATATTATCGCAGAAGCGGTATTCAAAGCCAAGGATATTCCCGCTGAGCTTGTCGGCCGTTCAGAGATCGCGATCCTTCCGGAATCAACCGCGCTTTTGAACGATGGCAAGGGCACTGCCGCTCCGCTGACGCTCCGCAGCGCGTTCGCAGAAATAATGTCTGGCGCCGAGGCGACAACCAGCGAGTGGCAAAAGCGCATTTCCGAAGACAAAAACCCGCCCGAACCTTTTATCATTTCGATCGAGCGGAACGCCAGCATGTTCGGGAACAATTATTTCATCGTATTCCAGGCATATGACAAGCAGACAGGCATCGACCGATATGAAGTCCAGGAAATTCCCATCGATTCATTAAAACCACCTACTTTCTGGCAAAGGATTCTGCAAGGTTTTTATAAAAAG
>CAYTAV010000005.1:0-5792 GCA_964435875.1 uncultured Gammaproteobacteria bacterium | reverse complement strand
GCTATTCAGGCAGTTCTGGCATGCTTTTTGCTGTAAATTTCAAAGCAAAAAAGTCCGGAAAAGCCCGCATAGCATTTATCGAGGGGGCGGCGCTGGCAAGCGACGGCCAAGGCACCAATATCTTAACGAGCATGGGCGGCGCTGAATTCACGCTAGCACCGCAAATATCTCCTCCGCAGTCGATGCAAGAAGCGGGCCAGCCCTCAGGCAACGGTAGCGTGGTAGCCGACGAAAAACTTAAAAACACTGACAAGAAATCGACAGAGGTAATTAATAATAATGATCTGGGGATTATATCATCATCCCACCCCGACCAAGCCAGATGGTACCCGACGAATAAAGCCAGTTTTGCCTGGAAATTGCCTGTGGGAATGAAAAGCGCCAGCTATGAACTTGATGACAAGCCAGCGACAAATCCTGCGATGAAACCGGAATCTGGAGCCGAGTTCGCTGAATTTCAATCACTCGAAGACGGAATCTGGTATTTTCATCTACGGTTAGAGGGCGAAGATGGCCCAAGCGCCGTAACGCACTATAGGATCCAGATCGATACGACTCCGCCCAGAGTCCACAAGATCGAAATACGCGAGGAAGCTTCCGGCGACTGGCCCACTCTTTTCTTCGGGGCGCAAGACAAAGAGTCCGGCGTTTATCAATATGAGATTATAGTAGGCAGCCTCGAGGAGAGGGGGTATATTCTTTCTCCAGAAGAAGAAAGCCTTAAAATAACTAACGTGAGCCCTGGCGAACATACCGCCTTGATCAAGGCCGTTGATATGGCCGGTAACGCCTCTTATGCTACAGTCGAATTCGAAGTCAGGCCGGCTTCGCAGCCGGAAATTACTTCCTACTCGAAGGAGATCAGGCCGGCAGATGAAGCTTTTTTTGCAGGCACTGCCAAAGCCGGTGAATCAGTCACGGTTTACATACAGGATCCCCGCGGCCAGATCTCTTCGTCTACGGTCCAGACCGATCAGTCGGGCGGCTGGCATTTGATCACCGCTTCTAGCCGCGCGCTCGGGCGCTATGTTGTCTGGGCTGAGGCACGCAATTTGTTCGGCGTTCCATCGATGAAATCCCCGAGCGTCAGCTATCTAGTTTCGCCTTCGGCTTTTGTGCAGATCGGTTCTTTTGTGATCAATTATTTCGCCATGATAACCAGCTTGTTATTCATGACGTCTTTGATAATACTTTTCGTCGTGCTTTCGGTTGTCCTGGTCAGGAAGAGGCTGAGAAAAGAAACCTTCGAGATCGAATCGGTGTTTCGGGATAATTTCCAATCCCTCACGAGCGTTATCGAAGAGGAGCTTGGCAGGCCTCAGGCATCAGGCGGAATGGATAGGAGCGAGAATCTGCGCATGAAGAAAAGGGTCAGGGACCGGATCGCCCTTACCGAGAAAAAAATCCTGAAGGAGATCAGGGATGTTGAAAAGCTGTTGCAGTAAAATCGGTGATATTTGATAGGCAAACCATGATAAAAAACAAAAACCCGCAGAAGCTGCGGGTTTTTGTTTTTGAGACTTAGCCGAGCTTTAATTTTTCTTTAATCGCATCAAAGGCCTGCCGGGCAATCTGCTTGTAATGGTAGTTTTTAAGAGCATGTTCGGCCCCGCTTTTTCCCATTTCTTCCCGCAGGTTGTCGTCGTATAGCAGATTTTTTGTATATTTCACGAGATCCGGTATGGACGCGCGGTAAGCAAGCACTTTCGGTTCTTCAAATACGATCTTGTGGTCTGCATCAAATCCCATATGGTCGTACGCCCATTCTTCCGTAAGCTTGATCTCCTCGCCAACGCTTGCTAGATAGCCGGTCTTTCCATGCACGATCGTATCAGCCGGTCCGCCAACGTTTATCGAAATTACCGGACGCCCGCAAGCCTCGGCTTCCATCTGGATCATCCCGAACCCTTCTAACCTCGAAGGAGCGGCATAAATATCGCTCGCGGATATCAGGTATTTCATGAAGTCATGAGAAAATGCCCCGTTAAGATAAACGATTTTTCCCGGATCCAATCCCAGTTGTTCGACAAGCTCCTCTTCCTCGCGCCTGTGGCCTTCGGCACAATCGCTTTCCCATATTTTCATGACATATTTCCAGGTTGTGTATTCCTTGTCTATTTCGGCAAGCGCCTTGAGCATCTCTTGCGAACCCTTAGACGTCGCATCGCCGCCGATAGTGAGGATCATCTTTTCATGCGGCTGTACGCCGAGCATCTGCCTGAGCTTTTCTACCCGCGGATCGGACTGGGGAATCGGATGCACTTCGTCCGGGTCAAATCCGATCGGTAGTACGACGAAGTTGGTTACATCGACGCCATCGCGCCGGTAAGTGTCCTTGACCCAGTTCGACGTTACAAAAACGAGCGGCAATTCAGACAGTTCTTTCTGATAATTTGCAACCCAGCCGTTAGCGACGAACCAGGGTATCGGCGTAACTCCGGCGCGCTGAGGAGAAAAAACGATATCCGGACTGTAGGTCCAGCATCCCACGCCGATCGCGATATCCGGCTTATAAGCGTTGAGCACCCATTGCTTCTGGAAAGTCGGACGGTAATGACAGGGCATGACATCTACGCCCAGCTCCTTCAAGCCCTTATACAAAAGGTTGCCTTGTATGGATAGGCCGTCCGGCTCCGGAGGGTAAGCGTGAAGCACTGCTACTTTCATATTTATGACTTATGACTTATTATCGTCGCCATTACGCGAGGCAACCGATTTTATTATAATATCTTGAAAGATTCGGGATTCGTGCAATATCCGGTATCGACGCCGAGAGGATCGAATCCGTAGATAGCGGTCATGACCGCTTTTTTTCGAGCGAATTCAGCCCTTGAGAGCTCAAGGGTATGCGTCGCGCCTTGCGCAGGGATCATTTCAGAAAATTCTTTTTCGAGCCGCTGCCTATAATGGAACGCAAAGAACCGCTTTGCCACCAGCGATCCATCCGAACGCAGATCCGAAACCGCGCGGTGTGCAATTTTATGCAGAGGGTGGCCGTATTCGCCGTTTATTCCGTGGGTAAAGATCGTATCAAAGCGGGTATCGGCGGCAAAATCCCGGATAATCCTTTTCGCGTCTGCAACCAGCTTGCGAGCGGATAGCCGGCCTCCGTCGTCAAGCGTATTGATATATCCGCGTGATCCGTAGCAAGCGCACACGCGCTTGAATTTCGGAGCGCGATCGGCGTCGTCCGCTCTCGATAGCGAAAGGATCGTCCATGCCGCTCCAGGATAACGTAAAATAGCTCCCCCCATCCAGATTGTTTCGTCGTCGGGGTGAGCCACGATAATGAGCGCGCTTTGTCCGTCCTTGAGCGTCAGTTCAGCCATAGTTTATTCAATTGTATCAGTTTTTTAGCGGTAAATCAATAGGACGTGCGCTCGTTGCGCAAAAATTCAGCGGCGGATTTTGCGCGGTCCGTCGTCAGCATCCGTTTCAAGCCGAGCGATCCGCAGGCTGTCGCTCGCTAATTTCTTTCTTATCGTTTCAGGCACGATATTGTTCAGTCGGTTGTATTCCGCCTGTTTTAACCGCCGCCGCGCTGTTTCAGCAAGCGCAAAGCGCATCGCGGGAGTTATGCGGTCGGCATACATGATAACGGCGCCTTCGGAATGCCGCGCCGCCCGCCCCATTGTCTGCATCAGCGACGTCTCGTTCCGTAAGAAACCAGCCATATCCGCGTCGAGTATCGCTACCAGCGACACTTCCGGCAGGTCAAGCCCTTCGCGCAGGAGATTGATGCCGACCAGCACGTCGTATTTCCCGTTGCGCAGATCCTCGAGTATGTCCATCCTCTCGAGCGTTTCGACCTCGCTGTGCAGGTATTGAACGCGTATGCCATGCTCTCGCAAGTATTCAGTCAGCTCTTCGGCCATTCTTTTAGTCAGGGTCGTGACCAGCACCCTTTGCCGCTTCGCTATCCGTGCGTCGATTTCTTTAATAAGATCCTGGATCTGTCCTTCCGAAGGGCGTATTTCCGCCGCAGGATCCAGGAGGCCAGTCGGCCTGATGATCTGTTCGACCACCTGCGCGCTGCGCTTCAGCTCGAAAACGCCGGGAGTCGCGCTTACATAGATCGCCTGGTTGATCCGCGAATCAAACTCGTCAAAATTCAGCGGACGGTTGTCGGCCGCGCTCGGCAGACGGAAGCCGAAATCAACGAGCGTTGCCTTGCGTGAACGGTCTCCGTTGTACATTCCGCGGACTTGCGGCAAGGTCGCATGCGATTCGTCGACGAATAACAGAAAATCAGCGGGAAAGAAATCGATCAGCGTAGCAGGCGGCTCGCCGGGGGAGCGGCCTGTCAAGTGGCGCGAATAATTCTCGATGCCGTTGCAGTATCCGACCTGCTCCATCATTTCGAGATCGTAATTGGTGCGGCGCTCGAGGCGGTATGCCTCGACTTCCTTCTCCGTTTTTTTTAGCTCGCCCACCCTTTCGGCAAGTTCGGACCTGATCGACAAGAGCGCGCGTCCGAGCCTGTCGTCCGGAGTCATGAAATGTTTCGCAGGCAGGATGAAAGTCCGGTCGAGCTCGGCTACTGGCGCCTGTTTCATGGCCGCGGATGACAGGGCGGCTTTGCCTTGCGGCCGGAGATTATATTGCTTGATCGATTCTATCCGATCGCCTAAAAGCCCGATCCTGACGACTGCTTCGCCCGTCGCGAGGAAGATGTCGACTATGTCTCCGCGCACCCTGAATTTGCCCCGGTAGAAATCGGCATCGCTCCTTTCGTACTGGATTTTTATCAGTCTGCGAAGGAGTTCGTTCCGTTTGATCGCTTCTCCGGTGCGGAACGCTTGGCCCATCGATTCATAATCAGCGCGCTCGCCGATGCCGTAGATGCAGGAAACGCTTGCTACGATAATTACGTCACGGCGGTTGATCAGCGCCTGCGTCGAAGCGTGCCGCAAGCGGTCGATCTCTTCGTTGATCGTCGATTCCTTTTCGATATAGGTGTCGGTCTGCGGGATATACGCTTCCGGCTGGTAGTAATCGTAGTAGGAAACAAAATAATGGACGGCATTTTCCGGAAAGAACTCTTTAAATTCGGAGTATAGCTGGGCGGCGAGGGTTTTGTTGTGCGACACTACTAGCGTCGGGCGTTGAACGTGCTTGATGACGTTGGCCATCGTGAATGTCTTGCCTGAACCGGTTACACCGAGCAGGGTTTGTTCGCGATAGCCTTTTTTCAAACCGTCGACGAGCTTTTCGATAGCCTGGGGCTGGTCTCCTTTGGGCTCGAAAGGCGATTTTAGCTTAAATTCCATATTATATGCAAAAATGCTTTAAAAAATTGTTAAAAACATGATAATTATGGCATAAATATTTACATAAAGCAATAAATATGGTAATATAATTCTATAAAATTGCATATTTAAAAAACAAAAGATTGAAACGAGTGTTTTGATCTTTTTAAATTATTCAAATCTTGCCAGGGAGGGTCCGCTATGGATGCCCGTTTTGTATTCTATACTTTTTGTTACTTCTTTTTTTACGGATTATTGGCGATTCTCATCGGTTGCGTCCTGTGCGCCTATGCGCGTCAAAATGCAAAGCATCAAATTGGATTTTATCTCTTGATTTTGTTAGTCGCTATTCTTATTGCCATCCTGTTTTTTTTCGGCGCGCGGGCCATTATTTATTTCACAGCTTTTTTCTTCGGGCTTTTTTGCGCTTTTCTGCTGGCTATGGCCGGGCATCAAAGCGATATAGAGGCTTTGAGGGAAAAAGTAAAGCAGGCAATCCCGGAAAACAAAGCGCTTGTGCATTAACAGGCGCCTTTTTTTGAC
>CAYTAV010000004.1:0-39502 GCA_964435875.1 uncultured Gammaproteobacteria bacterium | reverse complement strand
TTGGGTGGCCAGAGGGAATCGAACCCTCATCACTGGGACCACAACCCAGTGTTCTAACCGCTGAACTATGGCCACCATCGATGTCGCAAAACAACTTCTATATTATGCATTCTGAAGCTCTTTTTTGTCAATTGCCTAAAAACGATAAAAATACAGCTTGCTGTCCTCCGGGCCTTCGGCCTTGAAGGGTTCTTTTGAGGGCAGAGGAAATTGATAGCTGACTACTATCGAACCCGGCCTTAATTCACTTCTGAACTTATCTTCAAGCGCCTTCATCAACCCCCGGCTTAAATAACAGTAAATGATATCGGCATCGTTCAGCTTCTCATAAATAAAATTCTTCTTGATGATCTTGATGCGGCTCTTTTGCAGCCTTATCTGCAGAGATGAAATGATGTATGGCAGGAAAGAATATTCATAGCCGACCAGAAATGTACCCTTAAACTTTATTTCCGCCGCCTGTAGGAATCCGGCGAATCCACTGCCGAGCTCATAGATCTTCGCACCCGAAGGAACCCCTAAACCCTCAAGCTCGCGGATTATCTTATCGATCACTTCGCGGTTGGTCATAACTATCGGAGCATACCCCTTAAAAACTATATTATAGAATTGAGCGATGAAAAACCACAATACAAACATGCAAAAAAGGAGCATTGTTACTATCAAAGGCATATTGTTGCAATGTTAATATTTCAAATCTAAAATTATAGATATCTCAACAATATCATATCAGCTCTATCGATCTTAGGCAAATTTATCTTTTTAATTAGCCTTATTTTATAAATAAATGGGCAACCTGCTAATTACCTTGCATTACATAGTATTATGTGCTACAATCTAATCAAGCCTAGTAATTCTTCTTTCAATATGGCGCCCGAAAACTTCATCAACGCGGAAAATACACAAATTCAGATGCGCAAGGGAATCTTGGAGTTCTGTACGCTTCTGATCATTGCCCGTGGAAAAGTCTATAGCTCCGATATCTTAGGCCGCCTGCGCGAAGCCGACCTGCTCGTAGTAGAAGGCACGATCTACCCCCTGCTCACCCGGCTGAAAAATTCCGGCCTGCTTTCCTATGATTGGGAAGAATCTCCCAGTGGGCCGCCAAGAAAATATTATTCTCTGACCGAAAAAGGCAACCAGACCCTGAAGCAGCTGACGCTGACCTGGAAAGCATTAGATAGGTCCATCGATTTACTGTTAAAGAAATCTAAATAATCCTCTCCCCATATCCGGGATAAAAATCACAATTAGCAAACATATGAAAAAAAGTCTTAACATTACTATCGGCGGCATTGCTTTTACCATCGAAGAGGACGCTTATGAGATCCTTAAAAAATATTTAGATGCAATTGAAGAATATTTTAAGAAGAGCGGGGAAGGAAAAGAAATCCTGTCGGATATCGAAGATAGCGTCGCCCTTAAGTTTTCCGACAAAATCAATACATCAAAAAAAATAATAAACACAAAGGATGTAGAAGAAATTGTCGGCATAATAGGCACGGTCGAGGAAATTACAGAAGCAGATGAATACTACGAAAAAACAGAGGCCTTAGAAAAAAGGCCGGCTGCCGCCAAAAAAAGGCTTTATCGCGATACCGACGATGCGATAATCGCCGGCGTTTGTTCCGGCATCGCCGCATATTTCGGAATCGATCCGCTGGCGATCCGCCTCTTATTCCTTGCTCTGATTTTTGCAAACGGTTTCGGAATATTGGCTTATCTCATCTTCTGGATAGCGCTCCCTAAAGCGGAAACGAATGCCCAGAAATTGGAGATGCGCGGAAAGGATATCAATCTTGCCGGGATCGAACGCGCCGTAAAAGAGAAATCTAGAGCGATCAAGGAGGAGGGAAAAATCGCTATCGGAAAACTGCGTAATGATAATATGCTAATAAAAATTTTAAATCTCCCGATTGTCTTTACCAGGATAATTTTCGAATATGCAGCAAAAATATTGCGGTTATTCTGGCCGCTCATCTGTATGATCTGCGGGGCTGTCTTGATTATCTGTTCTGTCTTTTCAATTATCGGCTTTAGCGTACTCTCTTCCGTGATGATTTTCAATATTAACTCCCCCTACATCACATCCGATCTGCCATTGCAGGACCTTGCCGCGATGCCTCAATATTATGCGGCCGTTATAGCTTTCTATATCGCTTCAGTCTTGCCGATGATCTTCCTTTCCGCACTGGGCATCATGTTGATCAGGAGAAAAAATACATTCCGTTTAGTAAGCATGAGCATCTTGGCTGGCGTTTGGATGCTCTCGGTCATATTATTTATTGTCATGACAGTCAGCCTGGCACCGATGGTAAAAACCAAGGCCACGGGAATAAACAAAGCTGATATAACGAGCAAGGAGTTCAATTTCAAGGAATTCAATAAACTTTATGTCGGCGGCGAGCTTGATATAAGCGTTATCAAAGGCGAGGACTACTCTATCAAACTCTCAGGGAGCGGCACCGATCTGGACCGCCTGGATTTCCGACTGGAAGAAGGGCAACTCCAGATAACGCAGAAGGCGAGAAACGGGATCTGCATCTTTTGCATCAACCGCAGGATTACAGGCACAATCAAGGTTCCTCGGCTTGATTCGTTTGTCGGTATTAATAATTCCAAGGTTAAAATAAACGGTTTTGAAAAAGACCTCTATATTAGCTTAGGCGAGTCAGCTGAAGCGGATGTAGCCCTCGCCGGACAGAGTGTGTCGGGCAGGCTGAGCGGTATCGACAGCCGACTCGTGCTGACGGGAACGGCCGGCGACATCACGCTCTCCATGGACGGTTCGGCGGATCTTGATACGAACGAACTTGCCGCGCGCCATATCGATTTGGAGGCGGGCGTTTTCAGCAATGCTAAGTTAGAGGGGCGGACCGAGAGTCTTGCTATAAAGGCGGAGGGTTCGAGCGATATCGATGCTTTTGGCCTGGCAACCGATAACGTTATGATTTTCGCAACCGATTACGCCAACGTAACTGTCAACGTCCAGAAATCGCTAGCCGCGACTAGCTCTGATGACGCATATATCAGTTATCATGGGAATCCTGCCAGCATAGACAAAGCAATGTCAGACGAAAGCATGATTGAACCCTTGATCAAAGACAGGGTCAGAGCTTATATCAGGACAGATGTAAGGCAATATAATCCGTCCATGTCTTCGATACGCGGAATAGGATTAGTCCCGGAATTCTACGGATATGATGACGAAAAAGTTTTTTTTAGATTCACGACTGACCAGGGCTATCTAGTAGAAGATTTCGATAACGCTGATTACCAGCAATCGATCGACCTTAAAAATGCAGATGAGAAATTATATTGGACTTATCTGCTTGGCGAAACGCTGATCAGTACGACTACCCCGATCCATGTCCGCATGGAAGTCAGGTCAAAAAATGAAGATCGGACGATAACCAGCGCACAGATCGAATTCGATGCCGACGATAAAGGGATGATAAGCCTGAAGGAATAATGGAGACAATTACTAATCTCTTCAAGCGCCAAAAAAGCCGTTTTATATCGGCTTTTTTGGCGCTCAAAAATTATTGTACCCTCAGTAGGAATCGAACCTACATAACCAGCTTAGAAGGCTGGTGTTCTATCCATTGAACTATGAGGGCGTGATTAATATTTTCTATTGATTAATCGCGGAAACCTGAGATGAAGACGCGGCTGCCATAAGCGTTTTGGCTTTGGACGAGCCCTGAAAAACGCCAGCCCCTTCATACATTAAAGACTTGGGTTACATTATGGCATTAGCAGCACCGAAAATCAAGGACATGCTTTTTTAAATACACTTGCTTAATATGTGTTAAAATTATATAATTTATTCAGTTTTAGCGCCATACCCGTCCAGGATTTAATCTTTTATATTAATAATAACATTCAAAAATATATGGCAAAAATTCTTAAGCGACTGGCTGGCCTGGAAGGCAAGCCCAAGCAGGAGGAAGACGAGATTTACGGACAAGATTACGAAGATGAAGAGTATGAAAACTCCGAAAATTCTGTCGATGGGGAAGAAAGCGGTTGGATCGAAGAGGATTATGAAGAGGGTCAGCTTTCGATTGACGTCTTCCAGACGGCGCGCGCAATAGTCGTCAAGTCGACTATTGCAGGAGTAAAGCCTGAAGATATTGATATCGCCCTTAATAATGATATGCTCACGATCAGAGGGAGGCGAGCGATGAAAGAAGCGGTTCGCGACGAGGATTATCTCTATAGAGAATGTTATTGGGGCAGTTTTTCACGCTCTATAATCCTTCCCGTTGAAGTTGCCGCAGATAAGATCGAAGCTGAACTGGAAAACGGCGTACTGACAGTAATCCTGCCGAAAGCAAAGATGGCAAAACAGATTTCAATAAAAGTCAAAGGCAAAGGCTTTTAGCACGGAAAGTAATGGAGATGAAAGCAAAAATAGAAAGCTTAATCGCTGACGGCGCAATCTTATCGGGAGAGCGTGGAGAAAAGATCGTGCTACCAGCCAGTCTCTTGCCAGCAGGATTGCATGCTGGAAACGAACTATATCTAAGCGTCAAAACGCCTGAAGAACGGGAGTCAGAAAAGGCAAAAAGGGCTAAAGATATCTTGAACGAACTACTGAAGAATGCAAAAAACAGATGAATGACGGAAAAGACAAAAAGACCTTTAGATGGTTGCCGGCCGCGGTAATCATTTTTTTTGTTGCCTTGCTGCTCTTAATGGCTGTGGCTACGATTTTTTCATTCGTTTATACGCAAAAATATAAAGATAAAATATTTCCGGGCGTAAGTATCGGCGGAGTAAGCCTGGGCGGCAAGAACTACAAGGAGGCTGAAGCGGCGTTGAATGCACGAATCACCGAAATCAGTGAAAAGGGGTTCGTTTTCAATTATTCGGAAAAATCTTACTATTTGCCAGCGACAATCTTGTCGCCAGATGCAGACTTTGTTGTCGATATCGTTACTTTCGATCCTAAAAAACCTCTTTCACTGGCTTTGAAATATGGAAAGACGGGAAGGATTGCTGATGACGTCTTCAATATCATCGGAGCTTTCCAAGAGGGCGTCTCTTTGCCTATGCATGTCACGGTAAATACTGAAAAAGCGCGCCAAACGCTAGTTGAAGCTTTCGGCTCATTCGAAAAACAGACTGAAAATGCCCGATTAGAATATGAAAACGGAAACTACAAAATTTTTCCGGAATCCGAAGGTTTGGCGCTAGATTATGATACTGCATTAAATACCCTCGGAAAGAATTTGGCCACCTTATCAGCAAACAGCATAGAAATAAAATCTAAAAACAGGGTCCCAGACATAACAAAAAAACTGCTGGCAGATGAAGGTTTGGCAGATTCTGCGGAGGATCTGGTTGCTGGCGCACCCTTCCTCTTAACGGCTTCGGGGACCGACTGGAAAGTAAATAAAACAGATGCGGCTGCATGGTTCCAAGCGATAAGAAAAGCTGACGTCTGTAGCGGTTCGAGCGTTTCGAGCCTGATAAATATTTACTCCGATGAAGAAATAGTCAAGATACTGGAGCCGGTCTGCAGCGAAAATTCTGCTGAAATAATCATCGGGGTCGATAGAAAAGCCGTTAAGGAATATCTGGAAAAGAATATCGAGCCGAAAATAAAAACCGATCCGGTAAATGCGAAGTTTGATGTTAGGAACGGCAGAGTTGTTGAATTTCAGGTGGCGAAGGACGGCCGATCGCTCGATATAGAGACAAGCCTCGACTCGATACAATTTTCACTGGCCGTCAAAAAAGCGACCAGCTCCAAGCTTTCGATAATGACAATCAAAAGTGAAGTCAATTCCGAAAATGTTAATGATCTTGGAGTCAAGGAGATCATCGGGACTGGCCATTCGAATTTCTCCGGCTCCCCTAAGAACCGAAGGCATAACATCTCGGTAGGCGCGCGCACTCTGCATGGAAGACTTATAAAGCCTGGTGAAGAATTTTCGCTCGTAAAAACCCTGGGGGAAATCGATGCTTCGAGCGGTTATCTGCCAGAACTGGTCATTAAAGGCAATAAAACCACGCCTGAATATGGAGGCGGGCTTTGCCAGATCGGCACAACTATTTTCCGTACAGCACTTGCTAGCGGCTTGCCTATAACAGAGCGGCATAATCATTCGTACCGAGTCTCTTATTACGAACCAGCGGGAACTGATGCGACTATCTACAACCCGAAACCAGATTTAAAATTCAAGAACGATACTAACCATTCCATACTGATACAGTCCAGGATTGAGGGGAATAATTTGTTTTTCGACTTCTGGGGAACCGAAGACGGGCGCATTGCGAGTACAACCAAGCCGGTTATTTACAATATCAAAAAACCTGGTCCGATAAAAATGGTCGAAAGTACAGAACTGAAGCCAGGAGAAAAAAAATGCACTGAAAACGCGCACAACGGAGCAGATGCATATTTCGATTACAACGTGATCTACAAGGACGGACGGACGGAAAAAAAGAGATTTTCTTCGCATTATAGGCCATGGCAAGCAGTCTGCCTGATAGGAGCAACCTCTCGATCAGCTTCAACAACCCAGGAGACTGCTTTGCCGGACGTCTCCCTGCCACAAGCATCATCAAATTAATCAAATACAACCGGATATACAAAAATACTCGGAATTTCCGAGTATTTTTAATAAGTCCGACTTTAGCGGGCAGGCAAAGAATTTCTACGAGGAAGCGGCTAGTTGCGTGAACCGGCTATCCCCCCGCAGGAAAATCCCCATGCTTGTCGTGCCTGGCCCGCTAAAATCGGCCTTTATGTATTGTTTTAATAATCGATAAATCCTATCATATAAAAACCGTTCTGTCAATAGCTTACTAAAAATACTATTTTTTATGCCTTTTTGACTCTTTAACTAAAAAATAGTATCCACTTCACCTCAATGCCTAATATGATAATTGTATTATAATAAACGAACATGAAAATCAAATTAAAACCCGGTGCCTTGACCGGGTGATTAACTAAACAGGGGAATTCATCGACTAATCTATTTTTTTGAACGATTTTATGATCTGGTCCTTGACCTCTTCACTCCATTTCTCTGCCCAATCGTTGGGAATATTGTCCCAAAAAACGGCAGACACAACCTTGCTTTCATCCTCGATCAATTTTATTAGCAAATTGTCATTCTCATCCTTGCCGTTTGTTTCATTCCAGCCTTGCTTGTCGTAAACTTTGACCGCGAATGCTCTTGCATAACCGGGCACCGGCTGGGGGAAGCTCATATCTGAAGTTGGGACATAGATTTCGATTTCGGTATACTTAGGTTTATTATTCCGCTGGGTTTGAAAATATTCAAAGGAAGCGGGCAGGTGCAGTGCGAAGCCTAGGTCCTTATTTGAATAATCATAGCCTGTTTCCTGGTTCAGGGTGTCGCCTGTCTGCTGGCTCGCTAGATCCGGTTCTGACAATCCAGTATTGTTTTTCCCTGACTGCAAATAAATAAAAATTCCTGCTGACATCAGTAGGATTATTATTATTAAAACTGCAAATTTTCTTTTCATAAACATTCCGATTAAGCTCGCCCGATCCATTTTTCAATCTCTTTCTTGATAGTCCAAAGCCGATAAGCCCAAAAAAAGAAAGCGTAAGAGACAACAAAAACCATTGCTCCAACAACGACCCTCAGCATAAAGTCGGAAAATGCAATCAACAGGCCTAAAAGCAGTAAGACTACCCCATTGCCGATAAAGGCGAATATAGTACTGTCAATCTTCTTTTCAAGCATTACAAACAGGTTTTTCATATATTAAGTGTTGTTTTTCGAAAAAAGCCTTAAAAATTTGCTTTTTACTCCTCTGCTTACCAGTTCTGAATAAAGCACTGTCCATGACGAAATTTGGAATACTGCTGAAAGGGAAGCTATAAACATTACCAGCCCGAGAAGAATGGCCAGCGATAGGAAAATCCCAATCCAAGCTCCTGGCGTTCCAGCCAATTGGCTGAAGATATAAGAAAGATAAATAAGCGGGGTGTAAAGCATTAGGCTGATCAACAAAGAAGTGAAGACGGAAACAATATTAACGACAAACAGCATCAAGGCCATCTCGATACTGACGATCCAGTTCTCCCTGAAAAGCTTCAAGCCAGAAAAAAATGAGTTACGCAGGTTCTCATCTTTGACTACCATTTGAGCCACCGCATATTTGAATACAAATGACGTTAAGACGGCAATCGCCAGGGCAATCAAAAATGCGGTTGTATAAGCGACTCCGGAACCTATCCCAGAAACAGACAATAAACCAAACATCATAAGTATGACAAGGTAAATAACCGCCTTGGCCGAAGCATTCAGCCACAGTGCTGGCCAGAATTTGCTGACTCCGTAATTAATGGCTTCCTGGAAACTGGTTTCCTTGCCCCCCACGCGTTTCGCGGTGACTTGCACTATCGCGACCTGTGAAACAATAACAATCCAAACAAGAAACAAAAATAACACGGCGATAACTCCGAGGAGTGCAAGAACGATCGCGAATGTTGCTGGATCGTTCGATATTATTTCTTTGATATTGCGAAGCGTGTTGGTGCTGAAAAAACCCGCCTGTACTAATTGTTCGAAATTTTCAAGTAATTCTCCTTTGCTGATTCCCCTGATCATAAGCTCATACTCTCCTCCGCTGCCCACCAATGAAGCAAAAATACCGAAAAACCAAAGATATTTAGTTCTCCAGGCCGTGTTCCAAGCCTGTTTCAGGATAGTGCGATAAAACGGCATATTATATAAAGCCTACAGACCGGGATCGCTTTATTCCTCGCTTCCGGGCTTGTTAATAATGTGATTATAGTATAACACTATCCGGGCTCTGGAGCAATCGATTGTTGCTTAAAAAATTTAGAGCGCTAGCCAAGAAGGCCGCGCTCTAAAAAATGAATCTTTTTATCCGTTTTTTCGTCTAGCTATACGATCAGAGGTGCTCCTTTTTTGCCTTTGGTCCGCCGACGATCTCTTCAAAAGCTTCTTTTTCAAGGGTTTCTTTTTCCATCAACGCGGCAACAACTTTTTCGAGCAACTCCCTCTTTTCGCTGACTACTTTCTCAGCGATTCCCCTTGCTTGCTTAATAAATCCGGAAATCTCTTCATCAATCTTCTCGGCGACCTTCTCACTGTAGTCGCGTTGTTCGTGAATTTCACGACCCAGAAAAATAAGTTCCTCACGCTCGCCGAATGTACGGGGACCGAGCGAGTCTGACATGCCGTATTCTGTTGCGAGTTTTCTCGCCAGCCTGGTGGCACTCCTTAGATCAGAGGTCGCACCCGTAGTTGCTTCGCCGAAAATAATTTTTTCCGTAATATATCCCGAAAGCATAACTGCGATTTCCTCGATGAATTCCGACTTGGTATAATAATGCCGGTCTTCGGTCGGCAATTTCAAGGTATATCCCCCTGCCTGGCCGCGGGCGATAATTGAAACCTTTTGTACAGGATCGGTATTGGGGAGTGCGTGAGCGACAATCGCGTGTCCTGCTTCATGGTATGCTGTAATCTTTTTTTCTTTTTCCGAGATAATCCGCGACCTGCGTTCGGGACCTAGCATGACTTTTTCGACCGATTCTAGCACGTCGTTCATCTCGATCGTCTTCTTGTTCCGCCGCGCTGCCAATATCGCAGCTTCGTTCAGCAGATTTGCAAGGTCAGCGCCGCTGAAGCCCGGTGTGCGCTCAGCGATCCTGCGCATGCTTACTTCCTTGCCAAGCGGCTTCTTTCTCGCATGTACCTTGAGTATGGCTTCCCGGTCAGCTATGTCCGGCATATCTATAACGACGCGGCGATCAAAACGGCCTGGGCGCAAAAGAGCCGGGTCGAGGATGTCCGGCCTGTTCGTGGCCGCCATCACTATCACGTTAGTGTCTGTTTCGAAACCGTCCATCTCGACCAGGATCTGGTTCAGTGTCTGCTCCCGCTCGTCGTGCGAGCCGCCTAGCCCTGCTCCTCGCTTCCTACCGACAGCATCGATTTCATCAATGAAGACGATGCATGGCGCGTTCTTTTTCGCCCTTCTGAAAAGGTCTCTGACCCTCGATGCTCCAACGCCTACGAACATCTCGACGAATTCCGAACCTGAAATTGTAAAAAACGGTACGTTTGCTTCGCCGGCAACCGCTCTAGCGAGCAAGGTTTTACCGACTCCCGGTGCGCCTAAAAGCAATACGCCTCGCGGTATGCGCGCGCCTAAATCGATGAATTTTTTCGAGTGCCGCAGGAACTCGACAACCTCATGAAGCTCCTCTTTTGCTTCTTTTGCGCCGGCTACGTCTTTGAAGTTTACCTTCCCTTTCGTGTCTTTATTGAATTCTTTAGCCTGCGACTGGCCGAACATCATTGCCCGGTTGTTGGCTCCGGCCACGGAACGCATCATAAAATAAATAAATACTCCGATCAGTAAAAATGGGAGAACGAATGGCAGGATCGTTGAAAGCCAGAATGTAGCCCCCGAATCTCCCTGGACCTCGAGCTTGATAGCCTGCAATTTTTCTGGAGCTACTCCTAAAGAGCTAGCTAATTCAGGGAATGAGATATTCGGCTCCTTGCGGACAGCCTCCTTAGTGCCGTCTTTGAGTGTAACTTGCAACATGTCTCCTTGCAACAATATTTCAGATACTTTATCAGAATTAATCTGCTCTACTAACGTATTAATACCGAAAAACTGTTGACGGTTGCTATTGTTTTCGATAACTCCGAAAATACCGACAATCACCAAAAAGATAACGAAAAAAATTATGAAATTCTTAATTAGGTTATTCATATTGCATTAATTTTATGCTCATTGCGCGTATTATCTGTTTTAGCATACTTGATTATATACCAATTCATCCCTTCTTGCAACTTTATATGAAATGACAACCAATAAAACAAAGAAGCCCTGCAAAGCGGGCTTCTTTGTTTTATTGGTTACAACTATCATTTTTTCTTCTTTTCCTTGGTCGCGCTTTTTGCTTTAGGCTGCTTGCTCTTGGCCTTGGTTTTTGATTCTCTTTCCTTGGTACTATCGCTTGCCTGCGCTTCTTCTGTCTTGGCTTTTTTAGCAGCCTTCTTGGTATCAGCCTCCTCCTTTATCGTAGTATCGGCAACTTCTTCTGCGACAGCAAGCCCCAGCCTGTGTTCGTTCGGATCCATCGAGATAATAACAAAATTCAGGTCGCTTCCCTCCTTATAACAATCCTGGATCCTTTGCCCCGGTGCGATCTTGAGCGAGTTGACATGGGCAAGCCCATGGATATCGTCGTCCAGCCCTACGAAGAGCCCGAAAGGATTGATCTTCAAAATTCTGCCTTTGACATTCTGGCCGACTGCATATTTCACGCCCACGTTCTCCCAGGGATCCTTGATCAGCCTCTTCGCACTAAGAAAAACTTTGGATCCGTCCATCTGGATGATGACCGCCTTTATATTGTCTCCGACTTTATAGAGGTTGGCCGGGTGGTCAATCCTTTGCCATGCCAATTCAGAAATATGAATAAGACCTTCCAGGTTTTCTCCGAATCTGATAAACACTCCGAAGTCTGTTACCGCCGTGATTTCGCCTTCGACTTCGGTTCCAACCTTATATTTTGCAATTATATGCTTCTGCCTCTCAACCCAAGCCTCTTTTTCGCTAAAAATAATCTTATCCTCCTTTTCATCCAAAGTAATGACTTTTACTGGCATTTCTGTTCCAACAAACCTTCTCAGCTTATCCAGGATCTTGCTTTTATCGCCGCCTTCCACGCGCGGATAATTCTCGGGTGATAACTGGGAAACTGGCAGGAAGCCGCTGATTTGGCGGTAAGCCGCTAATAACCCACCCTTATTCGCAGACAATATCTTAACCGGAATGATCGTTTTCTGTTCGAAAGACTCATGCAGTGTGCGCCAAGCCTTTTCTTGCCCGGCAAATCGGAACGAGAGCTCCAGCTCGCCGTTCTCATTCTCGGTATCGATTACTGTTGCTTCAGTCTGATCCCCGGGCTTTAGATTACCGTATTCATCCGCTTCCGGGTAAAGCTCGCGACCACGCACAACCCCGGTTATTACTCCGTCAATATCCAGTCGGACCTCAGCGTTCGAAGCGGATAATACGATACCAACCACGGTATCGCCGGATTTCGGCAATTTGACCCCATTCCTTTCGATCAAATCCCTAAATTCAATTTCTTCGGGCGACAAATCAACGTTTGCGTTATCACCCGGTTCGTTTTTTTTCTTGTCCATATGCATGAATATCGCATCCAATTTTCCTGCCTTGATAATAATACAAATAGGAAGCTGGCAATAAAAAAATGGCTGCTTACCCTCTTGGCTTTCAGCCCGACGAAGGTCTTCCGCCGCCCAAATTCGGAAGAATGAATAATTAAAGGCGCTATTCAATTCAATGGCATTATACAGCAACCCCCGAAAAAAATCAAGCTATTTGCCGGAGGCTAGTTCCAGAATCGTATTGACCAATGACAAACATAAGCTGAACAGTAAGGCGCTCCAGAATCCTCCGACTTCAAATCCCTTTACTAAATATGCCACAAGCATGACCATCAAGGCATTGATTACTAAGAGAAAAAGACCGAGCGTCAGGACAGTCACGGGAAGCGTTAGAAGTACCATTAATGGCTTAACAGTATAATTGACGAGCGCGATAACAGCCCCTACTATCACGGCCCTGAAAAAATTTTCGATCTTGATGCCAGGTACAACCAATGCTGCCAGATAGACGGCCATTCCCGATATGAGTATTTTTATTAATATATTCATAACGCTTTTATATTATCATCTCTGATATCATTTTGGTATTTTTCTTTCGTTTTTGTCAAGCCGCTAAGCCTGGAATAATGCCGATATTTAAAGCGCCCCACTAACCTTGGAGGCGCTTATATTAGATTATTCCTTGGCTAGCTAATTTTTGCTAGTTAAAGATATTTTTACTGGGCTCTCTTCGCGGGGGTAGCCTGTTCTGTTTTCGCGGGCAAATTATTCGTGGTTCGCTCAAGGTCAGACACCGGCTTATCGACCTGTCCGCTCGCTCCTTCCATCATCAGAGGCATCGGCCTGTTGTCGTTATTGTCTTCGAGGAGTTCTTTGAGAAGCGGCACTACAACATTCTTCTTCCAGAATATCCCATTTTCAGGTTTGTTAACGATCGGAAAGATATAGGCTGGCACGGCCAGCTCCTCGCTCTTGCCTTCGGTATAATTCCAGTATTGCATATACCCCAGGACAGGCGTTCCCAGTTCAACCTCTACCATCTTGCTCGTATTTTCCCCGGTCGCATAATAATAATTGCGAAAACCTCCCTGTTCTGCATATTTTTTAATCTCATCAACATTTTCAACCAATGAATACGCCGATTTCTCATAATTCTGCGAATATAGGTTCCATACCCCGGACACCTTTCCGGCCAGCAAATTGATATTTATGCTTAGTCCGTAGGGATTTCCGCTTTCATCATAGACAGTGCTACCACCAATCATATAAGGATACACGACGGTTGCCGTATCAGGTATCCAGAAATTAGCCTTGTCATTCTCGTGTTCGTATTGCTTTCTCCAGTCGTTCTGTACTGACGGCTCTCCGAAAGAAGCAAGGTCGATCTGGTACTCTTCAGCGAAATCAGATGCTTTTTTGATGATTGCATCGTCGGAAGGCACGTCTTCATACTTTATTCTTTTCGGTTCCGGACAAGCGCCTTTGGCGCAAACAGGCCTAATAGATTGCCATTTTTCGTAATTCTCGCTGATCGATAGCGATCCGTTAAGCAAGTCAAAATATAACATGTACCCGAATTCCCTATCTTCGGCCAAGGTCAGGTTCTGCAAGCCCAGCTTTGAGAATTTGTCGAAATCGATCTGGCCGAAACGGATTGTTTTGCTGAGCAGCTCTGAACCGGCCGATGTGTATAGCCCCTTTTTTCTCCTTAGGACCTCGGGAAGCTCCGTTGGTAGCTCGAACGGATCGCCTTTATAGACATACTTATATTCGACAATCTCGGCTGGTGCAGGCATAGCAAAATCTTTTGATATCTTAGAGGCTTCAACTGACAATGCATTGCCCCCTCCACCCCGCCCGGCAGGAACGTTCTGATTGAGCGAAATCTTTCCGAATGCTGATATTCCTGCCTCTGATAATTCTGGAGTGGTCGTAAAAACAAGTGCGGGCGCGCCTTTCTCCAATATGCTCTTGCTTGGCAAACCAAGGAAGGTCAAAAGGGGCAATAATGCCAAAACGATAATCGCCGCGCCAGCGACTATAAAAGTTATTTTTTGCAGGCTCATATGTTTGATAAAATTAATTATTATATTGTTTTTGATGCTTGTAGGACATTGCGGCATCCAGGCGCTAAGCAGTTCATTTTTTAGCTTAGCTAGATAATCCGGATCTGGCGATGGATGTAGGTTTGCCGCCTCAAACTTATCTATCAACGCACGCAGCTCGCCTTCGTGCGGCCTTAACTCCGGCATGGCTGAAAGGATTTCTTCTAAAATTTTTGTTTTTTTAGCTTCCATATTTTTAGCCTAGCAATCGACTGATAAATTGCATACAAACCTCCGCAAAAAGTGTTAGCGTGATCGCCACCAAGGTCTTCTTCGAATTACTTAGGTCCTTGCGTAGCCTGGCAATCGCTCTCGAGAAGGCCATTTTATTGGCAGCAATCGTCCCTCCGCAGATCTGTGTAATTTCATCGAATGTCTTATCTTCCCAGATGCGCAGCTGTACGATCTCCCTCTCGCGTTCTGACATGCCTCTGAGATAGTTATCTATTTCGCCCAGAGCTATTCTAGTGTCGACGTCGCTCTCTACTTGGTACCTGCTATCCGGTAGTTCGCCTAACTTTTCAAGACTCGAGCCCGGCCTGGAAGATCGATAGTGATCGATCGTTGAATTTCTGGCAATCGCATAGATCCAGGTCCCGAAACTTGCGAGCTCTTTGTCATACCGCCTGATTGCTTTTAATGCTTTGTAAAAGGTCTTGCTGGTTAGATCTTCTGCGCTTTCTTTATGTCCGGTCTTATAGAATATGAATCTATAAATATCTCTTGCATAAGCATCATAAAGCAAACCAAAAGCTTCAGTGTCGCCATTGATCGCCCTTGTAACGACCTCAGGTTCGTTATCGAGCTTTTTACTGCACATATCGTTTTCCGCTCATTCACTCCTGCAAAGATCCTCGGATCCTGCGCGGATCGGCGGTCAGCGGAGAAAGCAACTGTTATTCCTGCTACTGCAAATAATATATACGGCGGAAGCATGAATAAGTAACATGTTTCTTCGAGGGTTAGTTTTACTCCAGATTGCCAAGCTTCAAGATTGAAGAATCCCTTTGCAGGGTTGAGTTTTCCATCCCTGCGAGGCTGAATTTCCCACCAACCTCCTCAAGAATTATGACTGCACAATCGCCGATTTCAATTAGCTCTCCAAGCCTGAGAACTTCGCGGACAATGACGCGCATTGGTCCGCCATGCGATACTATCGCAGCCGCTTGTAGGGTGGAGCTTTTCAAGGTCGCTTCCTGGAAAGCCGCTAACACGCGATCCCTGAAGTCCTGATATGCCTCACCGCCGATGATTGTCGCATAAAAATCGGTCGCGATAGCGACCTGATCAGGGAATTTCTGTTTGGCCTCTTCCTTGTTCATGCCTGTGAGTATGCCGTAGCGGTTCGATTCCTTCAGTCCTTCCATGATTTCCATTTCGCAGCCCAAGGTCTTCGAAAGTACTTCAGCCGTTTCCCTTGCTCGATGCTTGGGGCTTGAAAATATCCTGCCGATCCGGGTTTCTGAAAGGTTGTACGCCATCTCTTCTGCCTGGAAGATGCCCTTGTTCGTTAAATGATCATCGTAGTCTCCGCCGTAACGGTTCTCGATGTCGGACGAGGATTCTCCGTGGCGGATCAAATACAATTTCATATTATTCTATGCTTAATTTGATTATCTGATCCTTAGTCTGCATCCTTGCCTGCAATACATAAGTTTTGCCGCCCAGGTTACCTTCAGCCGCCATCTCTATCAATTGTTGAGCGGCCGAATAGTGGGGGTCGTCTTTGGGCTTGAGGCCTGCGGCGAGCAAGCCGCGGTAAAAATCAACAGCCGTCCTCGGCTCGAATCTCAATGCCGCGATATACAACGTATCGGCAAGCTTGCCTTCCGTGCACACTCCGCGCTGGACGATCTTTGATCCTGCATACAGTCTGCCAATTATCGGCCGCACAAGCAAATCAACCGACTTTTCAAGATCGCAACCAGGGCCTTTGTCTTTCGTTTTTTTAAATTCTTTATTTTCTTCGGCTTTGATGGTCGTTGTAGCATATATATTCTGAACGTCCTTGGCGCCAAGCTCACTGCTGTCGTTCCCGGGTTTTTCGGTTTTGCGGTTAATAAGCAAAGCGTATGCGAAAAATGCCGCAATAGCAAGCAGCCCTGCAATTAATGCTATGAATGATATTTTCTTTTTCATCGTCATTATTTATAGGAACATGATATCATGCGGAACGTTGCAGCTCAATCCCGGAAAGCTGGTTGAGCAGTGTTGCATATGCTACTGATACAGGCTCATGAATATAATTACTGCCCCTAAGATAAGCCTGTAATAGAAGAATGGCTTATAGCCCGCTTTCTCGATAAAACGGATTAGCAAGGCGATTGCGGCATAGCCGCTGAAAAAAGACGTGGCAAGCGCGGTAATTTCAGGCAAGCCGAAGCTGTTAGAAAATAGGTCTCCCGCTTGCGAAACCGAAGCGCCAAGAATAATCGGCGCCGATAGAATGAACGAAAACCTGGCCGATCCGACTCGGTCGTATCCAAGCAGCCTTCCGGCGGTAATAGTTATCCCCGAACGCGACACTCCCGGCATGATAGCTAATGCTTGAGCCGAACCTATAATAAGAGAATCTCTGAAAGTCATACCGGCTAAGGCTTTCGCCTTAGTCGCTCGCATATCATAGTAATAGAGCAGGTACCCGAATATAGCCAGCGCAAGAGCGATCAGCACGGGAGAGCGGAATGCTGTTTCCGCATAACCGTTTAAGAAGAAACCGGCTAAAGCGCCTGGTATTGTCGCGATTATTATCAGCCATGCCGCATACCGAGGAAAGCCTCCTTGGCCGTTGGAGCTTGTCGGAACCCCGATCATCGTTTTAAGCAGGATGGTGATATCGTTTCGAAAAAATACCATAATCGCGGCCAGTGTCCCAGCATGAAGCGCGACATCGAACGCAAGGCCCGGATCTTTCCAGTTGAATATCCAGGGAAGCAGGATCAAATGTCCAGAGGATGATATCGGAAGAAATTCACCGAATCCCTGGATCAATCCGTATATGATGGCTTGCATGATCGTCATGGCTGAATAACCGTACCCTTGAAATCCTTTCCGTTCAAGCAACGGCGAAGATTATCGAGCGAACGCCCATTAATTATTATTACGCGCAAACCGAGTTGTTGCGCTTTACGCGAAGCGACAGGGTCAAAAGGCAGGTTCGCGCCCGGTTTCCAGCTGCTCCCGATGATTCTTCTAAAATCGGCCCACGAAATTTTTTCGATCTTCTCCGCTCCGCCATACAGCTTCGGATCGCGGTCATAGACATAGTCGATGTTCGAAATATTGATAATAGTGTCTGTTTTGTATTCTTCGGCCAGCTTGACAGCTACATAGTCGGTAGACCAGCCTGGCTTCCAACCTCCTGCTATGACGACCTTCTTCTTCAAAGTCTTATGCATTGTCGGATCCTTGATAATCTCGGAATGAGCGATATCGCCGAAGGTGATTCTTAGAAGGTGTGCGTTAAGCCTGGTTGAATGGATCCCGAGCCAATCAAGATCGGTATTGGTGACCTTTGCGACCTGGCTGGCGGCGGACTGATAATCACGGCAAAGCTTGCCGCCGCCGGCTATTAGAAAAAACCTCCTTCCGCGTGACACATCCGCTCTGACCAGTGAACGGAAGGATTTCAGGAATGCGGTATCGATCCCTTGCTTCGTGGCAATAAGCGATCCTCCGACCGAGATGACCAGCGGAATCCGCCCCAGCCTGATCTTGTTTTTCATATTGCATCGTCTGGCTCGCGAGCTACGAGCACCATATAATAATTTCTCTGATCGCTGTAAAAGCGCTCTAATCCAAGACCTGACTTGGCTGCGATACGCTTCAGTTCAGCCCCGTAGAAGGCGTGATAATAACGGATGCTTTTCCCTGCGCCCCAGGGGAAAAGGATATCGCCGAAATCATAATCGTTGTTGCCGAAGAGCTTCCCGAATGCATACTTTGCAATCAAGCCTGTATATCTCGCCTGATTCCACATGTTCCAAACGGAAATAACCATGCTTCCTCCCTGCTTCAACAGCCTTCCTATTCGAAAGACGGTTTTAACCCGTAATTCCTGGCTAGGGATATGATGCAGCACGGCTATCATAAAAATATGGTCGAATTTCTTGCTTTTTAATATTGAGATGTCGTCAACAGCTGTTATGTCTCCCTTGAAAAAATGCATGCCCTTGCCGGCATGCTCCTGGCTGGCAATACTTATCAGCTTCAAGCTGTTATCTATACCTACATACTCGACCTGTTTTCCTGCAAACGCCCTAGCCAGCCTGCCGCTACCGCATCCGACGTCCAGGATACTGTCCCCGTCTTTGACGCGTTCGGTCAGCTTGAGGAGTTCAGGCCAGAGATATTTTTTCCGAGTAACGCTGAATTCATCAGCTATCTCGTCATAATTCCCCTTGACTACCGCAAGCAATTCAATGATCGTTTCCTGCCTCATGTAGTTTGGCTTGAAGTCTTTTTTATATCTGCGAGCACCAGCTTTATGTCGTCGTAAGTCGCTCTATCACCTACGATGCCTTTCAGGGAAGAAAGCTTATTACTTCCGGCCTTATTGGCCGCCTTGATGATTATGCCTTTGATATTCCCCGGAACTTCACGGCTGATGTCGATTGTTTTTCCTCTTTCTATCAGATAGGCGAGATGGCCGATAATCGTAGATTTTTTTAACCCGCGCAAGACAGCGATCTCACCGGCAGTCCTGCCTTGCTCATAAAGCTCGAAAGTGACCAATTGTGTCAGCTTGGTCGGCAGCTGCGCCCTGCCCGCTAGCGTCATATCGACAGCTATATCATTATTTTCCCTTATTTTTTTAATTTTGGCAAAACGACCTGCCCATTTGCTTCGTTTCTCGACAGCTTTGTCTGAGGTGCAAATATCGCAAACCCCGCACGGCCGCGACCCGTTTTCGCCGAAATACAGCAAGATGTTCATCTGGCGGCAGAACGTACTATACACATAGCTCTCCATGGCATCGAGTTTCGCATACGCCCTTTTCAGCTTCTGGGCCAGGCTCGGCCGGTCTATCTCTAATCTTCCGGCTGGAATCCGTTTGATTATTTTAATTTCGGTGCCATAAACCGGGGGTCGGTATTCGACCAGCCCTTCTTCCGCCAGCGAACGTAATACCCTTTGGACCTTTTCCTTTCCTGTACCAAGGAATCCGCATAGTTCGGGAAAAGTAAATTCTGTGCCCTTGATTTCCTTTCCTGAAAAGTAGCCGGCTATGCTCTTTGCGATTTCAAGCCTGCGCCGTGCGCGAACAGGGACACGGGAATCGAATTTTCCTATCGGTACAAGGAAACGCAGATAGGCGCTGCTTGCTCGCTCTCTCGACCTCTGTAAATACCCGTGCCTTTCAAGAATTTTGATCGCTGTACCTACGGCCATTTCCGGCGCATCGATTGACAGCTTGTCCTTGAGGCTCGAATAAGTGACTATAATCCTGTCTTCCTGGCCGGCCGTAAGCTCGCCATAGATCCGTTCGATTATTTCAGGCGAAGGATTGTCGCCGCGGATGAAAAATTCGCGCAGATGACGATCTTTCGAATTATACAGCAGCAGACAGAAACTTGCGAATCCGTCACGGCCAGCCCGACCTGCTTCCTGATAATAGGACTCTATCGAACCGGGCAGGTCGTGATGGATGATATAGCGGATATTTTGTTTATCGATGCCTAAGCCGAAAGCGTTTGTTGCGACAATAACCTTGATGCGCCCGTGCATAAAGCTTTCCTGCATCCACCCGCGGTCATCCTGGCCCATGCCCGCATGATAAGCAGCCGCTTCAACCCCTTCTGCAAGCAACAGCGCTACTATCTCATCAGCTTTTGCGCGTGTTCCGACATATATTATCCCGGATTCTAAAGGCATGCTGCGAACGACCTCCAGGATCGTTTCGCGCTTTCCTTTTTCGCTCGTTTCCAATGCGCTGAAACGCAAGTTCGAGCGCTCGAACCCCGTGATAATTTGCACGCAACCACCGATTCCCAGCTGTACGGTTATATCCTCTCTTACTTCCGGAGTTGCGGTCGCTGTCAATGCTATGACAGGCGGTCTTCCTGCGCGCTTGATCGCGCTTCTTAGGCCGAGGTAGCTCGGCCGGAAATCGTGCCCCCACTGGCTGATGCAATGCGCTTCATCAATAGCGAATAAGCTGATTGATACTTCTGCGAACATAGCCGAAAATTCGCTGTTATAAAAGCGTTCGGGAGCGATATAAAGCAGCTTTAATCTGCCGGCTCGAGCATCGGAAATCCTGTCGTTGGCCTCCTGCAAAGTTAAGGAGCTATTGATATAGGCCGCCGGGATACCGCGCATGACAAGCGCGTCAACCTGGTCCTTCATGAGTGCGATAAGCGGCGAAACTACTATTGTTACGCCCGGTAAAACGAGTGCTGGCAGCTGGAAGCAGAGCGACTTTCCGCCTCCGGTCGGCATAATCACGAGCGCGTCCTTGCCAGACAGCACGGCGTCGATCGCCCGCTCCTGTCCCGGCCGGAATACCGTATAACCGTAATGTAAATTTATGAGCCTATTCAGCTCCTGCTTATGCTCAGCTTTCATATGGATTAACTACATGCAGGTTACCAAATTTTGATTTGAATATCAAAAAACGGAGCGACCGCTCCGTTGTTTATTGTTTTATCATGCATTAACCACATCATCTAACTCAATAAGCGATTGATGATTTCTGCAAGAATCGCACGACTGGAATTTAAAAAATTTTCCGTGTAATTCTTCTGGCAAAACGACATTTATTAACGTAGCAATCTCCTTAGCTTCAGAATTATTAAATTCATAATATGAATCACAAACAGCGCAATAACCCCTGATTACAGTATCACTATTCTCGAACGGACTTAATATTTTCTCAGGATTAACCTTGTAACAATCCAAAATTTCTACTGATCCGGCCAATTGTTTTTTAAAAAAATATTCTTCGTTCATGATTCCGGCTTTTTCTTGTAATTGATTGATCCAATTTATTCAAAGGCTTCATATTCTCATCTAGCAATTTATTACTATTGTATTTCGCCATAAAATTGTTGAAAATTTCAGTTGAATAATCTTCTATCTTTTCTTCAAAATCACTATGCTTTTGATTAAATCCTCTTGGCACCACAAAGATACAGTCAGCCCTTTTTAAAACTTTATGCGGATCTAATGTAATATCAATAGTAACAATTGCTCTTTTCGAGTCATAAAATTCTGCTTCGACAAATCCGTCATATCCAAACTGGTCCAGAGGGGAATCAATGGTAGTATAATACCTGACCCTTTTTAAATCCTTGATGCATGATAATTTTGCCTCTACTCGATCTCGAATGTGCTTTGCAAAAGGCGGTGCTGGATTTTCAGGATCATACGGCTGTGCTTTTTTAATTATTTGTAAGAACTTTTGCTCAAATTCTTGATAATATCTCTGCAGTTCCGGATCTTTAGGCGTCTTTCCTACAATCCTTTTGTCGTGTCGTTGCCTATTGGTAATTCTATAAATTCCTCTCAATATCCTGTCAACATCATCATCATCAGAGGCAATTCTTTCGACGATATGCCTTTGGATCGTTCCTGACAATAAATGCTCGATATTTCTTCCTTCTTGCATATTATTTTTTTCTCAACTTGCATAACTCCAACGCGTTGCGCATCGTCAGCGCAACTGTCATTGGCCCGACTCCACCCGGAACCGGTGTAATATAGCCCGCCTTCTCCTTGCAGTCTTCAAAGTCGACGTCGCCCAGCGTCGACCCTAGTTCGCGCGTAATGCCGACATCGATGACGACTGCCCCCTGCTTGATCATTGCTTGTTTGATGAACTTTGGACGGCCGACAACCGAAATTATTATATCTGCCTGGCTCGTCTTCTTAGTGAGGGCGGAGTCATCCGGACCGACCTTTTCAGCTTCAGCGCCTAGGCATACGAGTACTTTCGCCAGGCTCCCTCCGAATATCTCGCTCTTAGATATAACCGCGACTTTCTTTCCGTTAAGATCATAACCGATGCTTTTAAGCATTTCGATTATGACGCTGAAAACCGGTGGCATGATCTGGCCAGGCGTGCAGGAAGAGGTCAGGGCCGCGATGTTTATCGGGTGGAAGCGGTCGAGGTCTTTATCCGGCCGGATACGCGAAATCGCCTCGTCAGTATCGTAACCCTGGTTTTCGGGGAGAGGCAATTGGACCATGATCGCGTCAATCGATTCGTCGGAATTCAAGAATTCGATCATCTCGACAAGCTTCGCCTGCCCAAGGTCAGCCGGACATTTATAAAGATGTGTATCTATCCCGACTTGCCTGCCGGCTTTCTCCTTTTTACTGACATACAGAACCGAATCCGGATTATCGCCGACTAGGATGATGGCGAGATTCGGCCTTTTTCCTATACCGACTACCTCCCGCACCGTCGCATCGTTGATTTTTTCGGCTAACGCTTTGCCGTCGATGATCTGCATATGATAATTTTTCTAAAAATTCTAAATTAGGCGACTTGCACGCATTATGCAGTCGGTATCGGAAAAGCGATGCAGAGTTCTTTGATTTCGTTGCGGATCATATCGAGCAGTTCGGGCTCATCGCGATGCACGATCGCGCTATCGATCCATCTCGCGATTCTCCCAATATCCTTGCCTCTGATGCCGCGAGTAGTTAAGGCCGCGGTCCCGAATCGTACGCCCGAAGGGTTGAGCGGTGGATTCGGATCGTTCGGTATGGTTGAACGGCTGACCGATACCCCGACCTTCTCCAAAATTATTTCAGTATCCTTGCCTCTTAAGCCCTTCGATGTCATATCGATAACGAACAAATGATTGTCGGTCCCCCCGGAAATGACCCGGTAGCCCATCTCGATGAAAGCCGCGGCCATCGATTGGGCATTTTCGATTACCAGGCCGGCATACTCCTTGAATTCAGGCTTTAAGGCTTCGCCGAATGCGACTGCTTTGGCAGCCGTGATATGATCATGTGGTCCTCCCTGCATGCCGGGAAATACTGCCCGGTCCACTTTCTGCGCGTACTCTTGGCGGCACATGATGATTGCGCCGCGCGGACCGCGCAAAGTTTTATGAGTAGTCGTGGTCACAACATCGAAAATCGGTACAGGATTATCGAGCTTGCCTCCGGCAATCAATCCTGCCGTATGCGCGATATCAGCGAATGTAAATGCACCGATCTCGTCAGCGATCTTCTTGAATTTATCCCATTCAACTTCACGCGAATAAGCGCTAAAACCAGCAACGATCATTTTCGGCTTTTCGCGGCGCGCTATCTCCGCTACTTTATCCATGTCTATCCTTCCTGTATCCGGGTCGACCTCGTACTGGACGAACTTGTAAAGCATGCCCGAAAAATTGACCGGATGACCATGCGAGAGATGTCCGCCGTGATCAAGCTTGAGGCCCATGACCGTATCCCCGGGCTGAAGAAATGCCAGATAGACCGAAGCGTTCGCCGGCGAACCGGAAAGCGGCTGTACGTTTACATGCTCAGCACCAAAGAGCGTCTTCGCCCGTTCGATAGCGATATTTTCTATCTCGTCAACGATATGATTTCCCCCATAATAACGCTTGCCCGGATAGCCTTCGCTGTATTTATTCGTCAATATGGTGCCCATGGCTTCCAGTACCGCCTTAGAAACATAGTTCTCCGAGGCGATCATCTCCAACTCTTCCGATTGCCGCTTCTCTTCCCTCGCGATAATGCGCATGATTTCCGGATCTTGCGCTTCGATATTCTTATGATCTAGCATATATTAGATTAATAATAGTCTTATTAATTTATGTTATAAATAAACCGGCTGATTGTCAAAAATACAGCAAAACCAACCAGAAGTTCATTGTGGACTCTCATGGGATTAAACGCTATAATACTACTAAGCGGCTTCGACCGCTCAATAATTATGATACTAAGATATCTCGCTAATTCGATATTTATGCATGTCACTCCACTGGGAATCGTGTTAGTAGTTGCCGGTTGTTTATTGCTCGCTTATATTGCAATCCGGGTTAAGCGGGGCTACTAATAGAAAGTGCGTTTCGAACGCAGCTTTCGATGATAACCTATTGCGAAGCGGTGCGCCTCATCACGCACCCTTTTTATTACATGCAAAGCTGGAGAAGCGAGCGGTAATTCCAAAGGTGTTTTTGACCCCTGGAAATAAAGCTTATCTCGGGCCCTTGAAGAACGCAGGCCGTCGCCTTTCGATATCGCGATGACCGGTATTTCCTGCTTATATTTATTAAGCACGGAAATAGCCGCGTTAAGCTGTTGTTTCCCGCCGTCGATAACCAGTAAGTCCGGTTGCGGCCACCCGTCACTGCCCCTTACCTGGGCTTTTATCATAGTTCTGCGGGTCGATTTTTTGTCCTTTCCCGTTAAAGTCACTTTTGACCTTTTGAAACGCCGCATTAGAACCTCCTTTAGCTTATTTATATCACCGCGCTCGAGGCCATTGTCCCTAATTCGGAATCTGCGATAAGAGCTTTTTTCCGGCTCGCCATCAACGAAGACCGCCATAGAACCGACCGCTTCCGATCCGAACGTTTCTGATATGTCGTAGCCTTCGATTCTTGCCGGGACGCGTGGCAGACCGAGCAACTTCGAAAGCTCGATTACATCTGAACTATATTTATCTGCGAGGCTTAATATTCGGGAATGGTCAAGCACGTTGCGCATCTTCATAAGGCTTTTCTTGATAAGAACGGATTTTTCGGTGTCACCCATCTTGTCATATTTTGCCGAATCCGCTTCCATCCGCTTTAGCACCATGCTTTTCTTCCCGTCCAAAAAAAGCTCAATCGGCTTGATCACTCTTCTGCCATATTCCTCTCTCCCGATAATCCCACCGCATATGCCAGCACAGCGGCCTATTTGATAATAGAAACAAGGTTTGTCCTGGCGCCTCCGCACAGTGCAAAACGGCCAGATCCTCCTGATCGCCTTGATTGTTTCACGGACTGCTATGCTGGATATAAATGGGCCGAAATACTTACCTGATTTATCAATTTTGCGAGTAATAAAAACTCCGGGTATCTCATCTTCGGTTGAAATTTTAATATAGACATGGCGCTTGTCATCACGCAATAGGATATTATAATAAGGTTTGTGTTTCTTGATAAGGTTGGCCTCGAGCAAAAAAGCTTCGATTTCACTGTCCGTATTTATAATATCGATACCGCCGACCTCGTTCATCATCTTCGATTTGGCTGGTGAAAGCGCGCTCCCTTTCTGCCAATAGGATAACACTCTCTTTTTCAAGGAAGCAGCTTTGCCGACATAAATGATGTTCTTTCTATTATCAAGGAAAAGATAACAGCCAGGTCCATCCGGAATATTGATTTTTTTCATCTCTGCGCTAGTCATACCACCCGACTTTACCATAGCTGGCAACTATTAGCAATTTGCATTATGCCAGAGCAAATATCGATTTTCTTTAAAATAAAAAAGACCGCTCCTGCGGCCCTTTTTGCTCTGAAAGCTGGCTTTTAACTGATGGTGATCGCCTGTACCGGGCAAGCCTCGGAGGCCTGATTGGCGCAATCGGTGTTCTCCTGGCTCTCGACTTCCGACTTCCCGGAATCGTTCATCTTGAAAGACTGCGGACAAATAGCCGCACAGGCACCGCATCCGATGCATGTTTCCTGGTTCACTTGGATCGACATAATTTTTTCTTTTTTATGATTATGGCGTATGGGGTGCTGGCGCAGGCGCTTTTCAAAGGCTGTTCAGGAGCGGTTCGCCGCTAGGGGATCGCTTCTGATCGGAATCTGGAAGCCGAAAGTGCTGCCTTTGCCCGGACCGGGGCTCTCGGCCCAGACCTTGCCCCCGTGTTCCTTGATGATGATCTTGGCCACGTACAGGCCGAGTCCGGTGCCTTCGGTATAGACCAGAGAGATCCTTTTGCCCCGGGAAAATCGCTTGAATAGGTCCCTTTTCTCAGCCGGAGAAAACCCTGTCCCGGTATCTTTGACCGTGCATACGATATTCTCGTCCTTCTGCCGCACATCGACCTGGACCGTGCCGGAACGGGTATACTTCAAGGCGTTATCGACCAGATTGAGGAGCACCTGCCGCAGCTTCTGCGCATCGGCGGTCACTAGCGGCAGAGGCTGGCTTCCTTCGACGCAAAGGAGCTTGAGCTTCTTTTCCTTGGCGTATTGGGACAGCTCCTGACAGACGCTCTGCGCGATGCTTCGCACGTCTACATTCTTATCATAGATGTAGGTCAGCCGGCCGGCTTCGATCCTTGAGATGTTGAGCAGGTTCTCGACCAGCCGGATCAGGCGCTCGTTCGATTCATAGACTTTACTCAGTGCGTTCTCGGCGTCGATGTTGATCCGGCCGAAATTGCCCTCGAGCATCATTGATACGTAGCCCTTGATGACCGTCAAGGGGGTTCTTAGCTGGTGTGAGGCGATTGAGATGAAATCACTCTTGGCCTCGTCGAGTTTCTTGAGTTCGGAATATGCATTCGCTAATTCAACTCTCTGCTTAAAAATCTTCTTGACCGACCTGACTAGCCACCACCCGAACGCTGAAGCTAATATGAGCGTTATAGCAGTTAGAAACCTATTCGTGCTGTTCTGAATGAAAAAGAATTGGGACCCGATGAGCAGGATGAGCGCGGCAACCAGTGCTTGCGCCGTTAGCAATTCGATATGAAATACATGGTAACGGACGATTAGATAACCCAGCAACCCGGTAAAAACCGGCATGCCAAACAAGCCATATTGGAGTATCTTCCAATTCTCAGGATTATCGGGAAAAAGCGTCGCCGAAATATTACCGATAATATTTGCCCCGGTAAAAGTAGCAATAAAGCATAATACTCCGACAGAAAAATAAATGATTTTTTTCCTTTCTTCAGCCCCGGCAGTCATGATCTTTCTAGCCAAGAATACAAGCAAGCTGATATTAACAACTCCTTGAAGCAAAAAATAATAAATCATCAGGTTCCCCTGCCGGGCTTCACAGTTAGCGATGTCGAAATATTCGATATTATGCGAAGTAGGCACAAAAACAAGAAAAATCGCCAACAACGCTCCTGCAATCAGTTTTACATTGAAGCTCACGTCCCTTTTTTCTATCAAGGAATGTGCGAAATATGCTGTTGCGAACGATATCAAGATTTCCAATAGATTGATCAGCGACCACACGAACATAATAAGCCGGCTGTCGATGTTGGTCCACAAGATCAAGTCGCAGAACGACCAGAGCGAGAACAAAAATGACACGAGAAGCAATAGTTTCGCTTCCAGCGACCGGTTATTCCTGTAAAAGACGAAAAGCCAGAGAAAAAGGGAAATTAATGCCGTTGGAATATGCGAATAATATAAGAGATGGGGAGCATCGCTTGAAAAAATCAAGAAAATTGGAGCTGGTATGTCTGTGCAAAGCATAAGTTAGGATGCTTAGGTCTATGGTCGAACCATAGACTGAATTTCTTGTTAGCTTTTTGGATTTATATCCATCCCCATTCTTTCAATAATTGATGATCCTTTTCCATGAATTGCGTCCCGATATCCGTCCTATAAAACATTTTTGGAATTACTATCTTATGTACCAGGTCGTATGCTTCTTGTCTCGCATTCTGTACGCTTTCGCCGAAACCAGTAACATACAAGCAAAAGCCGTTGCTGCCAGCAATATGAAACGACCTTCTTCCATTATCAGTCTTCATAGACACTTCCTCAAAGTGCAAGCGTCCGAACTCATCATCGGTAAGATTCTCTTTAAATATTATTTCCACGCCCTTGGCATAATACTTATTAGAAATATTCTTGTAAGGGAACGGCGGAATTGATACTGATACGATGATCCCGTAACCTCTTTTGTAATCGAGCTCATACTCCTTGCCCTTTGCTAATGACATCAAAAAATCTTTCCATGGAGACAGGTGGATCTCTGCCTGCAACTGCGTTGATGGGCAACCGAGTCTTGATGTGATCTCAAGCGGATATACTTCCGCTTTATTGACTATGCAATTAATATCGATATCCCCTTTAAAATTGATTTTTTTTAAGTAAGGCTCCATCTTCGCCAGCGTAGCTTTGAAGAGCTTGTTGTTTTCATTATCATCATACCACATCAATGTACCCATTTCCCCCGTTAACGGGCCGATGCCCCCATTAAACAAGGCTTTGTGCTCGATATTGATCTCGATTGGACTCGCCCAAGCCTTACCGTTGAAATACCTGGCTACGCCGATTTCGATTCCCACGACCTTCTTTTGGATGCTTAAAGAATTATTGTTGCCCAACTGGCTCTCATAGGTTTCGAGCAAGCTGATTACATCGCTGCCATCTTCCATTGCGCCGACATAATTAAGCGTACTCTTGTGGTCGTTTTGTTTGATTACCCACGAGGTCCTGTCATTCTTGATAAAATTGACTGCTTCTTTAATGCTCCTGAATTTGAACGTCTTTAACGTGTTAATGCCATATAAAGACATGATCACCTGTGCCATCTCCCTTTCTTTTTCAAGCATGTCTCCTCCTTCGCTTCCACCGACGACATTGTATCCTTGCGCCCTGAGTCTATCCTGCTCTTTACCGTACCCCACATCGTCAAACAGGATCAGGCCGTCTTTGCCGACCCAGTTCAGTTCGCTTTTCCATTCTTCTGTTTTTGTTACTATCCCGTCTAAGCAATCTTTGCGGCTTTTGTCCTTGATATACAGCTTGACGTCACAACCCTCGTTCTTCAGCCTATAAGCAATGTCTCCCGCAATCAACTCGCCAGAGATGAAAAGTACGCGCATAAATATCAACTTAATAGATATACTCCAATAGCCATGACTATGGTCGCGATAATTTTTATCCTTATTCCTTGGAATTGGTTGGAAAAAGTCTCCGCTATTTTTTTCTTGTCTTCGCCCCGCAAATAGAGGTACAGAACAATAAGCCAGGAAAACAACATGATAAATACCGGCACGAATGTCTCGATCGCGGCAACAAACGAAACGGACGGAGAAGAATCAATCGCCTTCTGTGAAGCAAATGTTCCGAGAAATGATGTTCCCTCCATCAATAAAAATATCTTGTAATGCTTCTTGATCAGTTGCCAGGGATTTCGCTTGCCAAAAATCGCATACAGTATTCCGCTGAATAGCCCCCCCAGGGAAAAAATGAAAAATCCGAATAAAAAACCCTGGGTGCCGAAACCACGATTAGAAAGTTCCTCATATGCCCTGTCCTCGAATATCATGCTTAAAGATAGCAATACGACAGCCCAAAACATTATGTTAAAGTACCTTTTGGAAAACTTATATTTGAATTTGTCATTCATCGATATCATGTAAACTCCTGATAATATTACTGCGATTCCGATATAATTTTGTGGTGGTAGCGCTTCTTTAAACAGGATAAACATCAAGAACGGGATGATGACCGCCGAAAGGTTCCAGACGATCTGCAGAAAAGCCCCGTCATTATGATTGAATAAAGCTTTAAAATAAAAATAAAAAGAGGCTATGAAAAGCATGCCTCCTAAAAAACCAAAAATTATTGCAAGGATAAAAGCATCCGTATCTTCCCCTGCTGAAATCAAGATCTTGGCGACATGTCCGGGATTCGCTACTACAAAAATTAGGTATGCCGACCATGGGATTATCTGGAAAAGGGACGATATAATTGTTCCATCAAGCTCATCCTTGTACACGCTTTCAACGAAATATATATCTGCAATATTAACCAGCGCCCACAAGACGGGCGCACAAAAAGAGATTGCTAGCCAATAATTATTAGCGTTTTCAACCGCCATATTAAAAATCAAGCGCAATTGTTAACGGGGTACTTGGTTCCTCTGCGGATAAAATGCATTTCTATTTTTTTTAATCCGAACTGCCGTTTGAAATAACCGATTATGTACTTTTTATCCATGCCATTCCTACAGCTATATACATCTATGCTGATAAATTTGCGCTTAGGGAACGTGTGGATGCTGATATGGGATTCGAGAATGACCGCGAATCCGCTCCAACCGCCAGGATCTTTTTTGTTGCACTCTGGTGCGCGGTATACTTTCGGCTTTGCTAGCATATTCATCCCGATCAATCCTGGCAACTGTTCAAGGCAATATAAAACCAGCTTCTTGCTATTAAGGGCTTCCGGGTTCCCGTCGTAACCATCAATGGTCAGGTGTTCACCAAAGTTGCATGTTGCTTTTCTGGCCATTGCTTATTATTTAACTGGATTCAAATCATATGACAGGCTCCTGGTCCTGATCCAGAAAACTCCCGGGGTCACTGCATATTCGGCCCTCGCCTAGGCCATCCTTGTCGCAATAAATATGTTCGCAATTTTCTCCGCTAATACCACAGGATATGTTGATGCATTCTTGGTTGTTTGGGTTGCAATTTGAGTTCCGATAGTTTTTGCGGATTAATTTATAGAATTCACGGTCTACCTCTGGATCACCGCATTCTTCTTCTTGGCAATTCCTAATAAAACATTTTTCAGTCGAAGGATCGCAGCTTGTTTCGCCCTGGATGACAAAATCGGTAAAGATAAAAAATCTTTGGTAAACAACCTCAACAGAGCCTAGTAATATTCCGAAGATAACAAGCAATAATATTTTCGATTTTTTATCCATAATTACTATATATCCAATAATAATATATCACGGTTTACGAGTAAATAAAAGAAGCTTTTAAGATATTTCGATAAGATTTGCGTGCATCCGATTGATTCCAAACACGTGCGGCAGCGGGTCCAGATAGGAAATCGGTCTTTATACGCTGGATTTAAAAACTGTGTTGTTAACTCCAATATTGCGTTAATATTCTTTCGCCAATAGGGCATTGACCAGGAGTGGGTCTGTATAAAAAGACCGCTCCTGCGGCCCTTTTTGCTCTGAAAGCTGGCTTTTAACTGATGGTGATCGCCTGTACCGGGCAAGCCTCGGAGGCCTGATTGGCGCAATCGGTGTTCTCCTGGCTCTCGACTTCCGACTTCCCGGAATCGTTCATCTTGAAAGACTGCGGACAAATAGCCGCACAGGCACCGCATCCGATGCATGTTTCCTGGTTCACTTGGATCGACATAATTTTTTCTTTTTTATGATTATGGCGTATGGGGTGCTGGCGCAGGCGCTTTTCAAAGGCTGTTCAGGAGCGGTTCGCCGCTAGGGGATCGCTTCTGATCGGAATCTGGAAGCCGAAAGTGCTGCCTTTGCCCGGACCGGGGCTCTCGGCCCAGACCTTGCCCCCGTGTTCCTTGATGATGATCTTGGCCACGTACAGGCCGAGTCCGGTGCCTTCGGTATAGACCAGAGAGATCCTTTTGCCCCGGGAAAATCGCTTGAATAGGTCCCTTTTCTCAGCCGGAGAAAACCCTGTCCCGGTATCTTTGACCGTGCATACGATATTCTCGTCCTTCTGCCGCACATCGACCTGGACCGTGCCGGAACGGGTATACTTCAAGGCGTTATCGACCAGATTGAGGAGCACCTGCCGCAGCTTCTGCGCATCGGCGGTCACTAGCGGCAGAGGCTGGCTTCCTTCGACGCAAAGGAGCTTGAGCTTCTTTTCCTTGGCGTATTGGGACAGCTCCTGACAGACGCTCTGCGCGATGCTTCGCACGTCTACATTCTTATCATAGATGTAGGTCAGCCGGCCGGCTTCGATCCTTGAGATGTTGAGCAGGTTCTCGACCAGCCGGATCAGGCGCTCGTTCGATTCATAGACTTTACTCAGTGCGTTCTCGGCGTCGATGTTGATCCGGCCGAAATTGCCCTCGAGCATCATTGATACGTAGCCCTTGATGACCGTCAAGGGGGTTCTTAGCTGGTGTGAGGCGATTGAGATGAAATCACTCTTGGCCTCGTCGAGTTTCTTGAGTTCCTCGTTGGCTTTTTCAAGCTCGGCGGTCGCCTTCTTAATCTCCCTTTTCAACCTGATGTTGAATATCCTAGTCTCTTCATACAAAAGGGCGTTCTCCATAGCAATGGCCGCCTGTGTCGCTATCAGTTCGAGTAGGCGCAGATCTTCATTATTATAGCTCTCTTTCGTTTCCTTCGGACCAAGCGCAATAATCCCGATTACTTTATCTTTGATATTTAGCGGTGCGACAATGTCTATCTTATATTTCTGCAAGATAAGCAGAACCCTATCATCGCTTTTCCTTCCTTCCCTGATAAGTTCGTCAACGACGATCACCTTGCCCTTGTTTACATACTGCTCCTGTAAAAATAGGCTCGTTAAAAATTGTCGTTCTTTCGTATCGTCAAAGCCGTAATATGAAATTGCTTTATATTTTTTTTGCTCCGGGTCATACTTCAAAATCGCGACTGTGGTTGAATGAAACGTGCCTGAAATCGTTTCGAGTATCCAATTGCTGACCTTTGTCAGATCTATACTGCTTCTTAATCTTGCGCTCAAATCCATAATAACCTTCTTCGTATCATAGAGCGAAGAAAAAAAATATTTATTGGCGAGCGCATAATAGCTTTCTTGCACCTTGGGATAGAGCAGCAACACCCCGACGAGTATTAATGGGTCAATAATATAAGAATAGCTTTCTGCATAAAATGTGGCCATCGCCCGGGCTAAGATCATGATGATGAAAACGGTAGCGAAAGAGGAGATGAAAACGTATGATTTGCGCAGCACGACCTTGATATCCATGAGCCTGTGTTTCACGATCGCATAAGAAAAAATGATCGGATAAGCGATTACTAGCGGACTGCCGATAGGAGGAATCAGGCTTGACCCCACCATTAAAGGGAAGTTGGTAGAACCACCGATAAAGCCGATTGCCGAACCGAACATGATATATTTGATCTGTTCTCTTCTTTGTCCGTAAGAACGCGCGTACTCCTTCCAAAGTAAGACGAACCCGTGCGATATCATCACTCCCCATCCTACTATAAGAAAACTTTTATAAAGCCAACTCATCTGGGGCCAATAAGGAAACTGCAACACGGGCCTTACATCATAAATATAATAATCAGTATAACTAAACAAAGCGAATATTGCTGTTATTGTATAATACAAAAATAGTGGCCTTAGGTTCTTGATTCCTAAAACGCTTGTAATCCAGTGAAAATAAAAAACCGGGATCAGTGTAGCTCCCAGATTTAGAGTGCGCGACCAGAAAAGTGCGGTTCCCGCATCATTTGATAACAACCATATACTATATGATATGCTCCAGAGGGCCACTGCTAATGCTAAAAAGAAGAACCTGATATGTACTAAGTTCTTGTGATTTCGCTTAAGAACGATGGTGCCAAGTATTATCGCTACCACGCCCGTTATTATATGCGAGATTGTATAAAACTGCAGACTGATTGATTCGAGCATAAAAAAAACGGACAAGTCTTCTGTATATATTATACATGCTTGTCCGATGATTTGTAAGAGCAGGTTGTTGCTTTTTCCTATACCGGAAGGCGGGCGACTGTCATGCGGTTGTAGCCCATATCGTCATCAAACCATCGAATAGGTTCCCACCCGGCAAGCTCCGCGATGCTCGTAGACTGTTCAGCATTCTTATAGTCCATATGCCAGCCGGTAAACCTCATAATAAAGTCGGTCACGGGGTCGTCCCTGCCCATTGTTTCCTGTACAGTACTGAATACGGCATAGCCTCTGGACCGAACAAGCGCTTTAAATCCGCGCATTGCCCTGGTGCTGATGGCAGTTGAAAGTGGGCAGAATATCCCGATGATCAACAGGAGGTGGGCTCCTCTTGGTTCGATTTTGCGCAAATCATTTTCAACAAAGTCGAAGCATTTCTCCAGGCCCTTTTCTGCCGCAATTTTTCTGCCCATTGCAATCGCCCACGGATCGATATCGACGCATCTTACATGTACGTGGTCGGTCAATTCGGGGTGTTTCTCAAGGACGCGGAACATGTCGTGGCTCGGGCCAGAACCTAGATTATCAATAAGCACCTTTTCTCCCGAATTTTCCTTCAGGATGCTGGCGATGATTCTGGGCAGCTCGTCTCTCAATACGATCAACCGCCGGTATATCCGGGCTCCTGCGTTGCACATCTGAAAATAGCTGTCAATCGGCCTTTCGGGCTCTTCGACATGATAAAGGATCTCGAAAGCGCGCGACGATCCGGGAGACTGTTTGATAATGCTGGCAATCTTGGAATTTTCACAGAAATATTGCGTTAGATGCCGAACCGACCTATGTTCATAATCCGGAAAGCGTTGTCTGAAAATCTCAACAATATAGCGGGGGAGACTGCCCATTAAGAAATTAACCGCATGGCCAGAAAACAACAAGGGTAGTTCTTGGCTGTTTACTAACGGCATAGCTGGCTTGAATACATCAATTTCGGGTTGTGCCAACATACTTACCTCCTCATTTTCGTTAACCAAAAAAGGCTATAATCAGCTTTATACAAGACAAAATCAAGCCTGCATAGAACATGATAGACAATGTCATTTCTATTGGCAGAAGCATGTTCACCCCCCCCTTGGATGTTCTTGATCTCAATTTTAAAAAGCAAGTAATACATTTAATATATATAAGCATTATGCTCATGTTTTGTCAATCAAATATTGCGTTTGTTTAATATTTTTCATCTATTTGCTATTTTTAAATTTCTCTAATAAAATTACAAAAGATATCCGGACGGCTAGCTCAGCTGGTTAGAGCGCTTGCTTCACACGCAAGAGGCCACGAGTTCAAATCTTGTGCCGTCCACTAATCCAACAAATAAAAACTTAGCCCCGATTGATCGGAGCTAAGTTTTTATTTGTCCTGATACTATTTAGTCTGTTTAGTTATGATCTTGTCAACGATGCCGTATTTAAGCGCGTCTTCCGCCGACATGAAGCGGTCGCGGTCGGTGTCCTTCTCGATCGAGGTAATCTTCTGCCCGGTATGGAACGCGAGAATCTTGTCGAGGCGCTCTTTGACGCGCAGGATGTGTTCAGCGCGGATCTTGATGTCGACAGCTTGTCCTTCAGCCCCTCCCATTACCTGATGGATCATGATTTCGCTGTTAGGCAAGGCAAAACGTTTGCCCTTAGCGCCTGAAGCGAGCAATATTGCCGCCATGGAAGCGGCCATGCCGATGCAGATTGTCGTAACGTCGCTCTTGATATACTGCATGGTATCGTAGATTGCGAGACCGGCCGTGACCGATCCGCCCGGCGAATTGATATAGAATTTGATATCCTTGTCCTTATTCTCGGCGTCAAGGAACAGGAATTGGGCGATGACGATGTTGGCGACGTGGTCCGAAACCGGCTCGCCGAGGAAAATGATCCTGTCCTTGAGCAAGCGCGAATATATGTCGTAAGCGCGCTCACCATAAGTGGATTTTTCAATGACTGTGGGTATTAATGGCATATACGTGCTTGCCCCGCCCGCTTTCCGGCGTAGGACAGTTTAAAGAATTTAATTTAGTTCCTTCCACCAATCGGTGAATTTTGTCTGCATCATGTCAGCCAGAAGCAGCTTAGCCGATCTGGACCTGATCTCCTTCTTGACGTTCTTGATCCATTCCTTTACGGCTTCATGCCCCTCGTCGATATATTCCTTTACCTGGAATGCGAGTTCGAGCAGGTCGGCATCGCGTGCGAGGATTCCTTCTTTGGTATTCTTTTTTGTATATTCATCAAAATACTTTTCCCAGGTTTTAGCGATTTGCGGATCGATATGCTTAAGTTGGTCGCGGAAGGCCTTCTTTTCTGCGCGCTTGATCGAATAATAGCGTGATGCGACGCGTTCTTGGTCTCCGATGCGGGCTTCGCCGTTGTCATGGACCAGCACCATGGAAGCGACGCGCTCCGGATCGGCATCACCTTCCATGACCGCGAGCAGGTAGCCGATCTGCGACGCGCGCATTACATGTTCGGCGACTGAATCCGGGTTATCGACTCCTGCGCGGAGGACGCCGCAATGCTTGATGCGCTTGAGTTGAGCCAGTTCGAATATGAAATTAACCGTTTGATGTACGTTCATCTTTTTGGCTTATTAGTATAGTATAGCAGAATATTTTATTTTTTCCATCTGTAAAAAAACGCTTCGGATGAAGCGCAATAGCCGCGATAACGGCTTGCTACCAAAGGAACAGTTTGCCGATCGATTCATGATAATGGATCTGTTTGATGGCTTCTGCGAACAACGGCGCGACCTGCAGGACTCTTAGCTGGTCGATGTTCCTGACTCCGCTTTCCTGGACAATGGTATCCGCGATCGTTATGGTCTCATACGGTTCACCCAGCAGATCTTTGACAGTAATCTCGCCGGCCAGATTGTGCGTTACGTAAGCATGCACTTGCGTTGCGCGGTGCCCTCTTAAGGCGTCGCCGCACTTCTTCAAGGTCTTGCCGGAAATGATCGAATCGTCTAGGACGATCGCGATCTTGCCGTTGACTTCGCCTAGGATTTCCCCGCTGTCTTTGTCGGCTAATGCGAATCCGGCGCGCAGATACTTCGCGTATTTCTTGGCGACAGGCACGCTGCCTCCGTCAGGATCGACAATCACCAGCATATCTCTGTTCCTGAATCGTTCTTCTATATCAGGAATAAAAATCGGAGATGCGTAAAGATGTTCGGCCGGCACTTCGAAAAATCCCTGGATTTCACCTGAATGGAATTCGATTGAAATGATGCGACGAGCGCCGGCGGTTTCGATCAGCCGCGCAATCGCTTTTGCAAAAATCGGAATGCGGGAATCGTTCTTCTTTGCATCCCCGCCATACGGGAAGAACGGCATGATAACCGAGATCTCTCCAGCCGAAGCTCTTCTGAAAGCATCGATCGCGTAATAAAGCTGCATGATCATCTGGTCGGTATTCGGAAATCCCGACTGTACGATATATATGCTTTTTCCTCTTACGCATTCGGCGATTTTCAAATAAGTCCCCCCTTCTCGATTCCTGCCGATCAGTATTCTGCCCGGATTAATCTCGAGTTTCGAGCAGATTTGTTCAGCAAGCGTTATGCCGTTGTGCAGGCCGAAAATTCCAACACTATCAAGCGACATCTCCGCCTCCTCTGTGTTAGATTATTTTGCCGCTTCAGCGGCTTTGTTGAATGTACAAGCGTTTGGCCAGGTATGTACCGGCCAGCCGGTAACCTAGTTTCCGATAATATCCGCGAACTCCGATGCCAGCGATTACCGCAATTCTGAAAAAACCTTCGCTTCTCGCGATCCGTTCGGCCTCGGCCATCAGGCGTTTACCCAAGCCGCTATGTTGGACTTTACCAGTTCTGCCGATTTGCGCAAGCTCTCCATAAACATGCAGCTCGCGAATAATCGCGACTGTTCGCAGCATCTTTGGCACAGGCTGGCTGGAGCTGTCATCCCCGCCTTCTTTATTGAGCCTTAATCTGCAAAAACCATACAATATTTTATTATCTTTAGATATACAGCTAATAAAAAACTCGGTTCCTTTGGACGCGGAGTATTTAATAATTTTCAGTCTTTGATTCATGCTGTTCAACGCTTTTTCCTTAGCTTCCCTGCACCTGATGCATCGGCACCTTGCTCCGCTTTTCTGGATTATCTGCCGAAGGTTTGTGATTTTATTACCGGCGACTATCGATTCCTCTGGTATATCCCTGATCAATCGGACGATCCTGACATACTCCGGCGTACACCGCTTGCAGTCGATGATCAGCTTCTCAAGGACTTTGTCTGAATAGGGGCGGTAAAGCCCCTTCTTCCACCAAGCGTATAGCTGGCTGCCCTTTGTAACGACAGTCGGGTAGAATTTGATCTGATCCGGCTGGAAGCGTTCGTCATTAAACAATCTACAATACATTGCGAGGTCCTTAGTCGGACTAGAGCCCGGCAGTCCTGACATGAAATGATATGTGACCTTGAATCCGAAATATTTTAATAGTCTGGTTGCTTCAACGATTTCGCGTACGCCATGCCCCCGTAAACTCTTTTTTAATAGGCTGTCATCGATCGCCTGGACTCCTAGCTCTACCCGAGTACAGCCCAGTTCACGCATTTCCAGAAGTTCTTTATGGTTGATATAATCAGGTCGCGTTTCCAAAGTGACTCCTATGATCCTATGCCTTGCTCGCTCGTTTTTATTCTGTTCGGCTAATAGCAATTCTTTATTCATTTTCATTCCTTGGTTCGTATCGCTCTTTTGAGCTTCAGAGGTTTTTGGATTTTGAAATAAATTTGCGGCCCTGAAGCATTCTTTAATGAACCAATGCTTATAGTTGTTTGGCAGCACGCTCCAGGTTCCCCCGATAACAATCAGCTCGATTTTATCAGGGGCGTGCCCGTTGTTGACCAGGGCTTTTAACCGATCGCTCACCTGCGTGTAAGGATCATACCGGCACCGAATGGCCCGCATAACAGCCGGCTCATTTGAAAGATAGCTTTGCGGGACGCCCTTCTCGCTGGGGCAATAAGCGCACCTCCCCGGGCATGGATGCGGTTCGGTTAATACGGCGACTGGCGCTACGCCTGAAAGCGTCCTAATGCCGCGCTTGCGCATTACTTGCAGGGCAGCGGTTCTATCTAGCTCTTTTGCTGTGTTCACCCTTCTATATTCCTGGATAATCTCGGCGTTGCGCGGCATGCTGATCCTATATTTTGCTGATGCCCGCCTCTTAGCCTCCATAAGAGCCTGGGGGCTGTTTGCTTTACAATCCAGGATGCTCCTGATTGCCTTGCTCCTTTTGTCGTTAGTATTTTTCACGTACTTTTATTTTACCGCATTATTTGCTAACATTATACTGCGCAGACTTGATTTAAGCATAAATATATGGCGAAAAAAAGAGTGTTGTTAATCTTTGCTCTTTTATCCTTTTTTGCCCTGTTGCCCGGCACAGTGCTTGCTTTTTCTGTTAAAACCGGTGATTCGGTGTATTTCGGCAAGGACGAAAAAATCGAAGGAAACTTGTATACCGCCGGAATGAACATAGTCGTGGATGGCAACGTGTCCGGTGATTTAGTCTGCGCCGGCCAGAATATAACGGTCAATGGCAACGTAGAAGGTTCTGTAATCTGCGCCGGCCAAAGCATCCAGGTGAATGGCAAGGTGGGAGGCGATACGCGGTTGGCTGGCAATTCACTGACGGTCAACGGCTTGATTACTCGAGGTGCGATGCTTTTCGGTTCTTCAGTATCCGTGGGCAAAGATGCTGTTTTTGGCTGGGATGTGTTAGTCGCAGGGGCGGTCGTTGATATGCGTGGCCGCATAGGCCGCAGCCTTCACGGCGCGGCGTCTACGCTCATGATCGGCGGTAAAGTAGCCGGAGATGTAGCGTTCCGCATGGGAAATGGCGAT
>CAYTAV010000003.1:21025-45887 GCA_964435875.1 uncultured Gammaproteobacteria bacterium | reverse complement strand
TGTCCTACAAGGAAGTGCGCCAGAGCCTGCAGGAATTCCTTTTTAACATCAACGTGCCGACCCGCGTCGGTTTTCAGACGCCGTTTACGAATATAACGCTCGATCTGGTCGTGCCTGAGATGATCGGCGAAGAGCATGTGATCGCCGGCGGACTTCCGCAAAAGGAGAAATACAAGGAGTTCCAGGAAGAGATGGACGTCTTCAATGCGGTTTTTGCCGAACTGATGATGGAAGGCGACGCCAAGGGCCGCGTATTCACGTTCCCGATCCCGACCTATAATATTACCAAAGAATTCGACTGGGATTCGCCGGTCGCCGAGAAAGTCTTCGAGATGACCGCCAAGTACGGGATTCCCTATTTCTCGAATTTCGTCAATTCCGATATGAGTCCCGAGGACGCCCGTTCGATGTGCTGCCGCTTGCGGCTCGACAACCGCGAACTGCGCAAGCGCGGCGGAGGCCTGTTCGGTGCGAATCCCCTGACCGGCTCGATCGGCGTCGTGACGATCAACCTGCCGCGCGTCGGTTTCCTCGCGTCAAGCGAGGAAGAAGTATACGAGCGGCTCAACCAGCAGATGATGACCGCCCGCGAATCGCTCGAAACCAAGCGCAAAGTGCTTGAGAAGCTGACTGACTTCGGCCTATATCCTTATGCGCGGCATTACCTTTCAGGCATCAAGCAGCGCTTCGGAGGATACTGGAACAATCATTTCTCGACGATCGGGATCATCGGCATGAACGAGCTTCTGCTCAATTTCAAGCCCGTCAGCTCTTCGATCATAACGCCAACCGGCCGCGATTTCGCCCTGCGCATCCTAGACTTCATGCGGGAAAAGATCATGGACTACCAGAACGAGACGAACCACCTCTATAACCTTGAAGCCACCCCGGCCGAAGGCGTCACGCGCCGCTTAGCCAATATCGACAAGGAGAAATATCCGGAAATCATCGTCGCGAACGACCGCCAGGTGCGCGAAAAAGGCGCTTCGCCTTATTATACGAATTCATCCCAGCTGCCGGTCGATTTTACCGAGGATATGTTCGAAGCTCTGGACATGCAGGACGATATCCAGACGAAATACACCGGCGGCACGGTTTTCCACGGCTATATCGGCGAAGCCATGCCTTCTTCCGAATCCGTGAAAAAGCTCGTCCGGACAATAGCCTACCAGTACCGCCTGCCATATTTCACCATAACCCCGACATTCTCGATCTGCCCGAAGCACGGCTATCTTTCCGGCGAGCATAAATACTGCCCGAAATGCGACGAGGAGAACGAGATTGCGCCCGCAACCGTGCTGCAGGAAGAAGTCTTGGCCAGCGAAGCGGTAGCCGTCCAGCAAGGCATAGCCGAGGATAGCAACTTCGAGCGCGCGATCATCGAAGCGATCGCTTAAAGCACGCAAGCCATATTATCAAATAATAAATTAACTAAGAGTTAAGAGTTATGAGCCCGACAAAAACCAACCGCCAGCCCTGCGAAGTCTATACCCGCGTAACGGGTTACCTGCGTCCTGTCCAGCAGTTCAACGACAGCAAGCAGGCCGAATTCGAGAACCGGAAGATGTTCAAGGTCGCGACGGGAAGCTGCTGCTAGCTGCCGCCGAAGGCGAAACCGTTCCGCGCCGCTTAGGCAATGATCGCTAAGCGGGCCAAGCGGAGTTATATGCATCGTAGGACGGACTGCTTATGATTATCGGAGGACTGCAAAAATTCACGTTGCTCGATTTTCCGGGCAAGCTGTCAGCGATTATATTCACCTACGGATGCAATTTCAAGTGCCAGTTTTGCTATAACCCTATGCTTGTCTCGCCCGGTCTCGGGAAGACTAACCAAGAAGGCCTTCCTCAAATAAGTGAGGACGGCCTTTTTGCGTTTCTCGAAGAGCGGGTCGGGAAACTGGATGGTGTCGTTATCACGGGCGGCGAACCGACCATGCATAAGGACCTGCCCGTTTTTATCCGGAAGATAAAGGAGCTTGGATTCGCAGTCAAGCTCGATACGAACGGAACGGATCCAAAGATGCTGAAAGCTCTGCTGTCGGCGGGACTGGTCGATCGCCTGGCCATGGATGTCAAGGGCCCGGAAAGGCTGTACAATGAGATAGTGCAAGTTAAAGCCGACCTGAAGAAGATCAAGGAATCGATAACGCTCATCATAGCATCCGGGATCCCCTATGAATTCCGCACGACGATCGTGCCCAGCCTGCTCGCTGTCGAGGATATCGCGGAGATGGGGCGGATGATCAAGGGCGCGGATGCCTGGTACCTCCAGCAGTTCAATCCCGATGCAGACTTGGTCAACATGGAGCTGAAGCAAATCACGCCCTATCCGCGGGCGGCGCTCAAGAAGATGCAGGCGATCGGAGCGCGGTATGTGAAAAGATGCAAGATCAGATGAATTGATGATATTTAAGCCTAAAGAGCATGATCGAATATGAGAAAACCTATCTAGTGAGATATTTGCCAGCAGGGCTGGAAGGATGCCCTCGCGAAGAGATCGAGGATGTTTATCTGCCTGTCGACGCCGCTCATCCGGTGTTGCGCATCCGCAAGATAGGGGACCATAAAGAAATTACAAAAAAAGTGCCGCTCGACAAGAGCGACAGGAGCGAACAATCGGAAGATACGATCAGTCTATCGGACGAGGAATACGCTGCTCTAGCCGTTATTTCCGGCAAGCGTCTGATAAAAACCAGGTTTGCATACCAGTTCGGCGGCCGAACGGCCGAGATCGACATTTTTTACGGAGGGCTTGAAGGCCTGGCTTTGGCTGACTTCGAATTTGCGACAGCGCTAGAAAAAGCTTCTTTTACCGCGCCAGATTTCTGCCTGGCTGATGTTACGGAAGAAGAGTTCGTGGCCGGAGGCCTGCTGGCTGGCAAGAATTATAATGACATCCGGGACGAGCTCGAGCGTTTCGGGTTTTGTCCGGTATTTATAGTTAAGCAAAAATAATATGGACGAGGAATTGAAAAAGCTGGTCGAGGAAAACCTGCAAGTTACGCAGGAGATCCTTAAGACAGTGAAATATATCAAAAGCTACGTCGTCTGGACCAGAGTGCTGGGATTTTTGAAGCTTCTGGTGATCATCATTCCCTTGATCCTGGGCTATATCTATCTCATACCGGTCTTGCGGGATACTTACGGCCGATATATTGAACTCCTTGAGACTTCGAAATCGGCCAAGGAAGCCGGCGGGAACATCTCAATCGACAGCCTCAAGGGCCAGCTCGAAGGCCTGATGAAGAAGAATTGATATGGCAAGACTTCCGGTAAAAAGCTTTTCTGACAAGGTTTATGCGGCGGTAATACAGATTCCAAAGGGCCGGGTTGCGACCTATAAGGAGATCGCGAGGGCGATCGGACGCCCAGCCGCCGTCCGCGCCGTTGGCAGCGCGCTTAACAAGAATCCATTCGCTCCGCGCGTGCCCTGCCACCGCGTTGTCCGTTCAGACTCCCGGATAGGAGGCTTCGCACGGGGTACGCTCATCAAGGAACGCCTTCTTAAAAGGGAAGGGATCAGGGTCGATGACGGAAAAATCATTGATATCGAAAGATCCATATTCAAATTCGGATAGGGAGAGGACACTGCGATTATCGTGAAAAACAAGCGCTTTATAAAGCGTATTTATTTATATTATTCAGGTGATCGATGATTTGATTTTTTTCTGATATCCAATATAATGTTTTCTAGTATAATGTTTTCTAGCGTATTTTTAACTTAATTTTATGGATAATCAATTCAGGCATACAATCGTGGTTGTCGTGGTCGTTTCGGTGCTAACGAGCGCTATTGTAGGGGGGTCAATCGGCTTCTGGGCAGGAATGGCGTCTGGCAATGCCGGGATGCCCGCCTGGGTACGGACGGTCGCGAACGATCTCGGAGTCGGTAATGCACTGCCCGAAGAAATCTCGACCGTCAAGACCGTGGACCAGGAGTCAGCTATCATCAGCGCTGTTGATAAGGTTTCGCCGGCCGTTGTCAGCATCATCATAACGAAAGACCTGCCGATTATCGAAAGGTACTACACAAATCCGTACGGTTCCGGGAGCTTGTTCGAAGAGTTCTTCGGGGACAGCTTCGGCGGTTTCTTCGGAATACCGCAGTATCGCCAGAAAGGCACCCAGAAACAGGAAGTGGGAGGCGGTACAGGGTTCATCGTATCATCCGACGGATACATCCTGACCAACAGGCATGTCGTTGAGGATGAGGAGGCGGAATATACCGTCTTGATGAACGACGGCGCAAAATACCCGGCAAAGGCGCTCGCCCGCGACCAGATCAACGATCTGGCGGTGCTGAAGATCGAAAAGTCCGGGCTGAAGTCGGCCGAGCTCGGCGACAGCACGAACCTCAAGGTCGGCCAGACCGTGATCGCGATCGGTAATTCGCTCGGCGAATTCCGCAACACCGTCTCAACGGGAGTCATTTCCGGCTTGTCGCGCTCGATCACGGCCGGCGGAGCGGGCATCGGGACCGAGAATCTGGTCGGCGTGATCCAGACCGACGCATCGATCAATCCAGGAAATTCCGGCGGACCGCTCCTTAATATCGCCGGGCAGGTTATCGGCATCAATACGGCCATGGCGCAGGGGGCGGAAAACATCGGGTTCGCCATCCCCGTCAACGAGATAAAGAACGCATACGAGAGCGTAAAACGTTCGGGCAAGATCGTCCGTCCGTGGCTAGGGGTGCGCTATAGCCTGATCGACAAGGAAACGGCTGATGCGAACAAGCTGCCGGTCGATTACGGCGCTTTGATCGTGCGCGGCGAGACCGCTTCCGAGCTCGCGGTGGTCCCGGGCTCTCCGGCAGACAAGGCCGGATTGGTCGAAAACGATATCATTCTCGAAGTCGACGGCAAGCGGATCAGCGCTGACAATCCGTTAGCCAATATTATCGCCCGCCGCAAAGCCGGCGACGAATTAAGGCTCAAGATTCTTCATAAAGGAGAAGAGAAGGAGGTGAAAGTCAGGCTTGAGGAGATGAAGTAAGATTTTGCAGGTCGCTCTCTATGGAATCGAACGTTAATAGCGGAAGGAGGATGTTGTGAAAAAAGAAGATCTCTCACTACTGATGGAATGCGCACGGAATATCAAGGACGAACCCACGTTTCAAGAATTCACCGGCCAGTTGCTCGCACGGCGGTCCGGAGCATGCGCCGTGATGAAGAATGGGGCGACAGAGGAAGAAACAAGGAAGCATCTCGCAGGATGTTTCCCCTGTTTTTTATTCGATCTTTTGAAGAAAGAATATCAGGATTGCATTCAGAATCCTGGTTCAGCGCAAATATACGGGAGCCGGCCGGCGTACTGTCCGCAAAGGATGATGGTTACTGCCGTGCATCATCTGACTACAGCGATCAAAGCATTGTCTTGATCGGTTATCTTTTTAACAAGGATTCTTCAAGCGCGTTCCTTCGGGCGCGCTCTTTTATATTTGCCAGTTTTAGGGTTTTTTGCTAAGTTAAATTCATGCAGAATCTGCTAAAACAAATCGAAGAACTGCGTATGCGTATCGTCCGGACCTCGGAGCTGCTTGAGATCGACAAGAGGCGTTCATGGGCCGAAGGGCTAAAGCGCGAGATGAGCCGGCCAGATTTCTGGAGCGATCAAGCTGAAGCCGTCCGCACGAGCAAGGAAGCGGAAGAGATCGAAAAGGAAGTCGTTGAATGGGATTCGCTCGCGATGCGGGTGCGCGAGCTCGAAGAATTCGTCGCTTTGGCTGACCGGGAGGCCGGCGAGGACGGGACGATCGAGGAAGACGCGGCCAGGGAATACGGCCGGCTCAAGGCGGAATTCGAGCGGCTGGAATTCTACGTCCTGATGTCGGGGAAATACGACCGTTCAGGCGCGATACTTTCGGTCCATGCCGGAACAGGCGGCGTCGATGCGCAGGACTGGGCCGAGATACTTGAGCGCATGTTCCTGCGTTATGCAGAGAAAAAGCGCTGGCGGGCCGAGATCTTCGACCGTACGGCCGGGGCGGAGGCCGGCCTTAAGAGCGCATCGATGCGCATCAGCGGAGCCTGGGCATACGGGCATCTCAAATCCGAGAACGGGGTGCACCGGCTCGTGCGCATCTCGCCCTTTGACGCCGAAGCCATGCGGCATACCTCCTTCGCGCTCGTCGAGGTCGTACCGGAACTGCCTGAGGCTGCTGAGATCGAAGTCCGCGAAGACGATGTGCGGGTCGACGTTTTCCGCTCATCAGGACCAGGAGGCCAGAGCGTCAATACGACCGATAGCGCCGTGCGGCTGGTACATAAGCCGACCGGCATCGTCGTTGTCTGCCAGAACGAGCGTTCCCAGCACCAAAACAAGGAAAACGCGTTTAAGATACTCAAAGCGAAGCTGTTCGCCCGGGAAGAAGAGGCCCGCCGGGCTGAAGAGCTTGCACTCAAAGGCGGCGCCCAAAAAGCTGAATGGGGAAAACAGATCCGCTCATACGTCATGCAGCCATATCAGCTCGTGAAGGACCACCGTACGGAATATGAAACTTCGGATATCAACGCCGTACTCGGCGGGAGCCTCGACGGGTTTGTAGAAGCCTATCTGCGCATGATCAGGAAGGACCGCGATGCCTAAGATAATCACGAAATCAAGAATCGTCCTCATTTGCCTTTCGGCCTTCGTGGCAGGCATAGGCGCATCATCCTTTCTGCCCGGGAAGATCTTACCCCCGGCCTTGTACGCGGCGGCATCCACCTGTGCCGTTTTTTTTATTGCGGTACGTTTTACGCGGCTAAGGGCCTATTCCGCTATACTGCTGACAATATTATTCTTTTTCTTGGGAGTGTCGCGCTATGCCGTGTCACTGCCTCCGTCCGGGCCGTCGACGATCGCCTATTATAACGGGCAGAAAGTCGAGCTGGCCGGCAGAGTCGCCAATTATCCGGACCTAAGAGGCGCTGACCAGAAATTCATGCTCGATGATATCCGGTTAGGCGGTTCTCTAAGGAAGGTATCAGGAAAAGTCCTCGTTACTTCCGGACGATTCACCGATTTTGCGAAAGGCGATCGGCTCTCTCTCGCCTGCAAGCTGAAAGAACCCGGATCGATCGACGGTTTCGATTACGGCCGCTTTCTCGCCAAGGACGGCGTCTATTCGCTCTGCTACAAACCGTCCATAATCAAGCAGGTGAGGCGGCAAGACCGCCGATTGCCTGCGTTCAATGCTTTGCGCGATACAGCGCGCCAGATAATCGAGTCCGGGCTTATTGAACCGGAAGCGGGGCTGGCTTCGGCCCTGACGCTCGGGACCTCCCATGCGGTCTCGGAAAATTTGAACCGGTCGTTCTCCAGCTCCGGCCTCGCCCATATCGTATCGATTTCGGGGATGCATATCAGCATCCTAGCCGGCCTTGTAATGTACGCGCTGGTCACTATCGGATGCTGGCGGCGCACCGCGTCGGTCATCGCCGCCTGCCTGCTCGCCGCTTATATCGCGCTGATCGGCTTTCAGCCGGCGGCCGTGAGATCCCTGATCATGGGCCTGTTATTGCTTTTTGCGCTGGGAACCGGGCGTATCAATAGCATGCCCCGCGCTTTGCTGGTCGCGGCCGCTGTTATGCTTGCGATCAATCCGAAGCTTTTTCGCGATGATGTCGGTTTCCAGCTGAGTTTTCTCGCTACAGCCGGAATCGGTTTCTTCTTTGCGCCCTTGAGGGACTTTCTTGCGAAAAAACGCTTAGTAAGAGCCTTGCCCGAGACGTTGCGCGATTCATTCGCGCTGACGCTCGCGGCGCAAGCCTTGGCCGTGCCGGTAGTGGCATACGATTTTCAGTCGGTTTCCCTGATATCCCCGGTTTCGAATCTGGTCGTTGCCTGGTGCATGCCGTTCCTACTCGTTGCGATAATTGCCGCGGTCGTGCTGGCATTCGCCTTTCCGGCCGTCCAGACTGCGGTTTTCTTTCCCGCCTATCTTTTGTTGCGCTTCGTCATAATCACAGCCGAATGGGCCTCCCGCGTTCCCTTCGCGGCGGTGACGCTTGGAAAAGGGCGCTTTTTCCCTTTCCTGGCTTTTTATTTGGCCCTGGCCGCTGTTTTGCTTGTTCTGGCTAAGTTCGGAATGCGCCGGCGCGGCCAGTTCCAGTCCGTCCCAAGCGCGGTGACCGTGTTCGAAACGGCTTTGAGCCAGAACGAGATTGACCGGATCGCGGAAAGCGGAAAAGGTTTGAATTCCGGCTGATTTTTGAATATAATGGAAGCATACATACTTATCACGAAATCTATGAAGCTAAAAGGCCTTATCCTCGTATTTATCATGATTTTTGCACTTTCTGCCGCAACCCTGGTTTTTATTGCGGACAGCGCTATCGCCCAGACGACCGGGGAGACCACGAGCGACAAATGCGTTGAGGCTGAGGTCGAGATCGTAGTCCGCGAACCAGGGGGTGAATTCCTGCCCGGGATATCCTACGAAATATTCGAGCAGACCTACGATGCCGACGGATCAGCCGCGCCATACAAGCGCGTAGCCGGAGGCAAGACGAGCGACAACACAGGGATCGGGATCGCAAAATTCGTTCCCAAAGCGGACTATTTCGCAGTGCATGTCTGGCACCTTAACAAGGAGGTCGGAGATTTCTGGTTTTTTAACGAGCTAAAAGTCCCTTGCGGGAGCACCCAGCGCTATACCATGAGCTTGAGCGGCATCAGCGTCGTATTCCGCGATACGCAGAAGGATCTGATCAAGGATAAGAAATATCAGATTTTTGCACAGGATTACGATGTCGACGACAATCCAATCCACTGGAAATCCGATCTGGTCGCCAACCTTGACACCTCTTTGTCCGGAGGAGCAATCGCTTATGTCTCGAGCCGCTATCGCAGCATGGCGAAGGAAGGGCAGGATTTCTACGTCATGGAGACGACCGGCCCGAAACAAGGGAGCGTGTATACGAAATGGGATGTGCAGGTCTCGGACCGCCGCATGACCAATATCGAATATATCTTCAGCGATATGGAGCTCATTTTCACCGATTCGGCCGGCAACCCCTTCCCGGCGAAGACGAAGATCGGCTTTTACGAACAGGACGAGGACCAGGACGGCAAGAATGCCCTGGGCAAACTGATCCGGACCCTCGAGACCGACGATCAAGGCAAAGCCATCATCGAGCATCCGGCAGGCATTTATGCGGTCGCGTATCCGGGGGCGGACGGCAAGACGCAGGAATTCTACGACCTTGAGATGATCGACCAGGAGCGCGCGAGCTATACTCTGCGCGCCGACGGCAGCTGGGAGCCGGCCAACGGAGCTTGCGCGCAGAAATCCAACATCATCGTTTCGCTGAAGACCAGCGAAGGTGCGCCTGCCGCCGGCCTGAATATCGAGCTCTGGCAGGAAAAGCCCGACGCCGGGGGTACGCTTATCGGCGGAACGAAGATTTATTCCGGCAAAACCGACGACCAGGGGCGGGCATCCTTCGAGGTCGCGCCTGACCCGCGCCGCTATTATGCCCTGCATGTCTATGACAAGAACGCTAACGCGGGAGATTATTGGTTTTATGATGAATTGAAATTCGCCTGCGGCGAAAACAAGAACGTCGCTAAAGTGCTCGAACGGCTGATTGTAATCCTGCGGAGCGGAGAAGGGAAGCTGCTCCAGGACCAGAAATTTTCGATCTATACGCAGGAGCGCGATGCGGACGGGAAGCTTATCCTGGCCGCAAAAGACCTGGTCGCTAATTCGTATTCGACCGGACCGGAAGGCGCTATCGCGCTCTATCTGCCAGCCCGCAACCAGCGCATCTATGACAAGCACGGGACGTACGTCATGACGACTGCGCTCAAAGGCGGCGCGGCCTACGCGGAATACAATATCAGCATGGAATCCGCCCAGGACCGGGTCCTTGATTACCGTTTAAGCGACGCGTCGATCCGCGCCAAGACCGCTTCGGGACGCATCTTAGGGTCGGTCCAGGTCGATCTGTACGAACAGGCCAAAGGGCCAGACGGGCTATTCGCGCTCGGCAAGAAGGTCGCGAGCGCGAAGACCGACGCGGCCGGCTATGCGCTGATCGCCTGGCCAGCCGGTTATTATGCTTTGGCGATCAAAGATGATGCCGGGAAACAGAACATTTTTTACAACCGGAGGATCAAGCCCAGGACCAGGACCAGCATCCTGCTTGACGCAAACTCGACGCGGATAAGCGTGGCCAACGTCGACCTTTCGAAGAATAAGGCTGTCAAGCAGATCAATATCTATACGCTCAAGAACGGCCTGGACGGCTATTATTATAAGGATAAGCGGCTGAAGAGCTTTCCACTCGGCCCGCAGGGGTATGCGGAGGTCAGCCTCGCGCCTGGCCCGTACATCGCCGCCGTGACCGTCGGGAAAAAGGAATACGCATCGGAGTTTTATGCCGAGAACGGCAAACTGCAGACGATCAAGATTGCCGCGACCGCCGCGAACGAGGAAAGATCCGGCAAGCAGCACAAGATAACGATCCCGAAGCCGCCGCTGACGCTGGCCGAACGCTTGCGCGGCTATATCTTGTTGCAGGTCGAAGGCAAGGGCGAAGCCTGGTACGTCGACCCCGTCAGCCTTAAGCGCTATTACCTAAAGAACGGCACGGCAGCATATACCGTCATGCACAAGTTCGGGCTCGGCATTACGAATTCGAACCTGGACAAGCTTCCGGTCGGCTGGAATCCGAAGATGGACGAGTTCGATTATGACGGCGATTGGCTGCCCGACAAGCTCGAGCTAGCGATCGGTACTGACATGTACCTGCGCGATACTGACCGCGACGGCCACCCCGACGGTGAAGAGCTGAAAGAACATTTTAACCCCAAGGGCGCCGGCAAATTGCCGATCGACATGAAGAAGGCTGAAAGCCTTGCGGGGCGGATTCTCCTGCAAGTCCAGGCGAACGGCGAAGCCTGGTACATCAATCCGCGCGACCGCTATCGCTATTATATGAAGGACGGCGACAGCGCCTATCAGATTATGCGGTACTTGAGCCTCGGCATTACGAATGAAAAGCTGGACGAGATCGAAGAAGGGGAGATGAACTAGGAAAACCAGCCTAATATAATTGCTTGATGAGGATTTGTAAAGACATCAGGGTTTACGGAAGGGTGCAGGGAGTGGGTTTCAGGTATAGCGCCCGTGCTAAAGCCCGCGAACTTGAACTCGACGGCCAGGCCAGGAATGAGCCGGACGGCAGCGTGCATATCACGGTCGCCGGTAGCGGGCGGCGGATCGACGAATTCATCGAATGGTGCCGGCGCGGTCCTGATTTCGCGAAAGTCGAACGGATCGAAGCGCAAGACAATCCGGATCCGTCCGGTTTCAAAGGTTTTTCGATCAGCTGAAATTACGAATCACAGCGATCATTAAAGCTCAAGGTTCAACTGATGTGTATAAAAATCATTATAGTTATCGGGGTTTTTATGTATCGATAATCAAAGTGTCTATTGCTGATCGGTTTCGATGTCTTATAGTAAAGGTATATAAAAGCCGCTCGGTCAACCGCGCGGCTTTTTTGGTTTGCGCTACCGGCAGACAAGCACGATAGCGCAAAATATAAATGTACAAATTGGGATGGCGAAAACCGCCATCGCAGGTTTATAACCCTCCATTTCCAGCATACCCCCTTATTGGTTTTTGAAAAAAAAGATTTCGTTGGCCTGTTTTTCCGCATTACGCGATTCCAGGCCTGACACGACTGCTATGAACAGCATTGCCGCAAAGACGCAGGCAGCGGCTAAAAACCAAATCGGACGGAATCCCATCTTACCCTCCTCCTTGTTCTGTTTTAAAAAGGTTTTTATATATTTTTAATATATAAACATTTTTTATACTATTTGTCAATAGTGAGTCAGTAATTATATTTTGCTATAATTATTAGCAGATTTACTGCATAATTAATACGCAAGACGCATGATCGATCCAGCCGCGCTAGCGTTACAATTAGAACAGCTCTCATATGCAGGCATCTACCTGTTCGGGGCTTCGATCGGGCTGCTCCTTCCCGTACCCGAGGAAATATTCCTGATCCTCTTGGGCTACCTCGCCGGCAGCGGACTCTTGTTCGGCAATCTGTATTTCGCCTGCGTCCTGGCGCTCTGCGGAGTCATGACGGGCGACCTGGCGATCTATCTCCTGGCGCGCGGCGGCAGGCAGGGGACGAAATTCATGCAAGGAAGGCTCAAGGAAGAGGCGCTTCACAGGTATGAAGAATTATTCAAAGAGCATCAAAGCAAGGTTGTTTTTGCATTGCGCTTCCTGCCAGGCCTGCGCTCGCTCTCGGCTTTGCTCGCAGGGTCGCACGGCATGGGATTCCGGCGCTTCATCATGCTCGATTTGCTCGCTGTCCTGATCCAAGTGCCGGCGTATTTTTTTCTCGGCTATCATTTCCATTCCGCTGTAACCAAGGTCCTGTCGCGCGTCGAATTCGCTAAACGGGCGGCTATCCTCATCTTAGCGGTTTTGGCCGTCCTGGCGCTGATGATCGCCGCCGGACGGCTGTTTCAATTTCTGCGCAGGCCAGCCAGCGCGGGCCAGCCACTCACGCCTGGATACAGCATCTATCTTCTTCTCATAACGGTCTGTGCCGCACTTGGCATCATCGGCGTGCTGATAAGATTCGTAGGGTAACAGCCGCTGCTGTAAAATCAGAAAAATTACTTATAATTAGCCAAAGAGCATTTTAAGATGAAGGGCGATAATTTGGCCGGGATTATCCTGTGTTGAAAAAATTAATCAATATTTTCGTATAATCAGGTGATGGAGCACGACCGGATGATAGAAAAAACCGACGAGGAGCTAGTCCGGCTTTCCTTAAAGAATCCGGATGATTTTTTATACCTCGCACGGCGCTACGAGGACAAGCTGATGAGATACATCATCCGGATCTCGGGCGTGCCGAAGGAGGACGCCGAAGACATCCTGCAGGAAGTCCTGATCAAGGCTTACCGCAATTTGAACGACTTCGACGAGGAATTGAAGTTTTCCTCCTGGATCTACCGCATCACGCATAATCAGGTCGTGAGCGACTGGCGCAAGAAAAAAGCTCGGCCCGAATCGGCAGGCGCACTCCCTGAAGACCTAGACCTTGCGCGCATTGTTTCGGCGTTCGACAGCTCCGCGGATATCGACAGCAAACTGACTAGGGAGGCGATCAACAGGATACTGGACGCCATGGACCCGAAATACCGCGAAGCGCTCGTTCTGCGGTATTTCGAGGAGAAGGACTATGCGGAAATTTCCGATATTTTGAAGAAACCGATGGGTACGGTCGCGACCCTGGTCAGCCGGGCCAAAGAACGCTTCAAGACGGAGATGCAGAAGCAGGGCGTCGTACTCTAGGGGTCGGCCGGGCCAATCAGCCTAAATATCAAATCAAACATATGCTAAGCGACAAGGTCGTCGAAAAGATCAAAAACGAACATATAACGCCGAAGCCCAGATGGCAGTTCACGGCGCGCGTCGCCGTGCTCTGGGTCCTGTTCGCCGCGTCGATCATAACCGGGGGCGCGGCAGTCTCGGTCGTCGTCTATATGGCCGGCGAGGGGGAATGGCAGGCTGTGATCGGAGCGAAAGACCGCGCCGAACTTTTCGCGCTGGCGTTCGCCCCGCTGATCTGGGCTATGGTCTTTTTTGCGCTCGTCGCTTTCGCCTGGCGCAATTTTTCCTCGACGCGGCAGGGCTATAAGTACGGCTTCTGGTTCATAACCCTCTTCTCCCTGTTCGCGAGCACCGCCATCGGCGCGGGCTTCACGGCCTATCATTTCGGCGAGAAGTTCGATGCTGGCATGGCCCAGGCGATGCCCGTTTATAAGCCGTTCGCTGTCCGCAAGCTCGGTTTCTGGTCGCGTCCGGGAACTGGTCGTCTCGCCGGAGAGATCAAGGATCTCGAGGACGCCGAACGGCTGATGCTCGAGGATTTCTTCGGCCGCTCCTGGATCGTCGAGCGCCAGGATGCGGTCGTCCGCCCTTGCGCGAAGATCGAGAAGGGCGAGGTCGTGAAGATTTTCGGAGAAGAGAGAGGAGCTACTTTATTCTTTGCTCGCGAGATCCTGCCCTGGAAATGCATGGAACATCCGATGCCGCCGCAGATGAAAGAGATGATGCGCGCGCATTTCAGGCCGTAAAACGTGGTCCTTAAGATTTTGACATGATCTGCAAAAAATTCTTACAATATCTGGCCGCGATCGGCTTCCTCGCGATCGCGCTCGCGGCGCGAACAAGCGCCGCGGAGACAACCTGTCCGCTCGGGCTTGAGAGCGACGCCTATCCCGGCCAGTGCGGCGCTTATTACGACAAGGACGAGGACGGCCTTTGCGATTATTCTGTTGCGAGCGTCAGCCCTGCGGATTCCGGCAGCAATCAAGCACGGAGCACGCAAGGAAGTGCTGGCTTTGACATGGACGGTCCGGTTGTAAACGGCCAGGCTGGTGCGGATGGGTCGGAAAATTCCGGCAACCGCCGCCGCTACCCCTTCATCCCGCTTAGCATCGCGATTCTCGGGATGTACGCGGCCTCATCTTTTGCAGCTCGGGCTAAGCTGATAACCCTGCTGGCCCACAGGCGGATCTGGAACTCGATACTGCTCATAAGCTTCCTTGCGTCAGGACTGCTCGGGCTCCTGCTTGTCATCCGCATCAACTACGGCTACGCCTTTCCCCTCGGCTTGAACCAGCTCTGGTGGCATGTTACGGCAGGCGTCGTGATGGCGCTCGTCTCTTTTGCGCATATCGCCTGGCACTGGAGATATTATGCCTGCATCTTCAGGAAAAAACAGGCAGTTTCGTGCGACCGTGATTCGCTAAAAGCAGGCGGCTAAAGAATAGGAGATGCCGGACGGGAATCCAATGCGTATCGAGATCAGAAGAAAAAGGGGATTGCGCGGCTTGCGCCTGTCCGTTCACGCAGGCGGCCGGATCGTCGTAAGCGCGCCGCTAAGCTCGCCGCGGTCGCGGATCAAGGAGTTTGTCGAATCGCAAGCGGAGTGGATCAAATCCGCAGGCGGCCGGCTTAAAACGCAGAACAGGGGGCTCTTGCACCAAGGGGGCAGGAAGGATTTCCTTGAAAAGCGGCACCGGGCCATGGCGCTTGCCTGCGAGCTGATCAGCCGCCTGGATCCGTACCGCGAATTCAAGGTTGCCGGGATCTCGATCCGCAACCAATCTTCGCGCTGGGGCAGCTGTTCGCGGGCAGGCAGGCTCAATTTCAATTACCGGATCATCTATCTGCCTGCGCGCCTGCGGGAATACCTTGTTATGCACGAGCTCTGCCATCTAAAGGAATTCAACCATTCACGGCGTTTCTGGGCGTTCGTCGCCGCAAAGCTTCCGGATTATGCCCAGCGCCGCAAAGAGTTTAAAAGGATGTAAGTTGATAAAAATTCCCCGTTTTAACTAAGAGAATTTCAAGTTATTAGTCTTATTTTATAAGAGTCATAATACTTTGCGAGAATTAAAAAAGCCACTAGAGTATGCTAGTGGCTTTTTAAGAATCATGATTATTTATCTTTCTTCATCGTCTTGATGCATTTCGTGCAGACCTGGAGCTTCTTGCCGTTCACGGTCTTGGTCTGCAGGTTGATATACTGCCGCTTGATCGATTTGATATTCGAGTGCGAGCGGGAAGCGTCTTTAGTCGTCCCACGCCCGCAGAGGTCGCATTTTTTCGCCATAGCTTTATGTCGATCCACCGATATTTATTAATTATTGATTTATGCTAACATTCTTTGATAATTTTGGCAAGTCATGCTAATATGGCTTATGAAAGGCTGATGATGGAAATTATCAGATATTCGGGCGTATTAAACCCTATAAATCAACCAATATGCTATCAGACGCGACATCCATGATATTTTCAGTAATCGTGCTCATTTATTCGGCTATCATCCATGAGTATATGCACGGTTGGATGGCCGACCGGCTAGGCGATCCGACCGCTAAGCTCTCGGGCCGGTTGACGCTGAATCCGATTTCGCATATCGATCCGTTCGGTTCGATACTCCTGCCCCTGTTGATGATCGTTTCCAACATCGGCTTCGTATTCGGCTGGGCCAAGCCCGTACCGTTCAATCCCTACAACCTGAAGGATCAGAAATACGGCATCGCCAAGGTCGGCGCGGCCGGAGCGCTTGCCAATCTCGCAACGGCGATGTTCTTCGGCCTGCTGATCCGCCTAACGGCCTCCTTCGCGCCGGGCTTCGCGCTCGCTAATACGGCGATCCTGAGCCTGATGCAGATCGTCGTTTTCATCAATATCCTGCTCGCCGTCTTCAACCTCCTGCCGATACCTCCGCTCGACGGCTCGAAAGTCATTGCGCCGTTCCTGCCTTATTCCTGGCAGGTGCGCTTCGCCCATTTCGAGCAGTACGGCATGATCCTGGTCCTCTTATTCGTCATGTTCGGATTCCAGCTGCTCTATCCGCTGATCGGCCTCATTTTCCGGCTGTTCACCGGGCTTCCATTATAAACTGTAAGCAGGGAGGAAAGCGTACAAAAATAAAAAAGAGAGGCGGTTTTGCCTCTCATTTTTATAATTCTTCTTTTACTGATATTGGACATAAGTACAAGGAAGATATCCGGTATTTAACAATATTCATAACATTATATTATTAATTTGTCAAGGAAATATGATTGACAAAGTATAAATAATGTGCAATTATATGTTGATTTTTGTATTACCAAAATCATAATTCAACCATCAACGGACGATTAACAGGGAAAGGAGCATGAATGGGGGGCATCGGTATTAAGAGCGAGAAGGGTATCATCATCGCAAGACAGGTCCGGGAAGCGGCCTGGGACATCATCCAGAGGTCGCGTAGCCACAGGGTTATCTTTCTGGATCTTTTCAAAAGATCTCAAGAACGGATCCGGGTCAGACTCGATGATCCGGAGTTCAGGCTCCGGAGGGACTACTTCATTACGTCGTTGCTGGCAACCGGTTCTAACATCACCCTTTACTCGGACGGTTCCGAATTCCGCGCGACCTACAGCCATCTGGTAGAACATCACCCGGAGTATAAAGATAATTACCTGGTCTTGCCCGGGAAAAGCAAAGCCGAAGCCATGCGGCGGACCGCCCGCGACGAATTGCAGGAGCAGGGCCGGAAGCCTTTGGCGGCGATCAGGCGGGCGGTCAGGGCGCGCGAGAATCTCGAATTGCGGATCCAAGCCCTGCTGATCCGCAAAGCGCAATTCGTGATTATTTCAGAAAAAGGAGGGGTATTCATCAGCCCTTTCAACCGCGTGCGGCTCAAGGCCGCGTGAAAAGGCAGTAAGTTCTGACAGACGAGCGCCGGCTTTGCCCGCGCTCTTTTACAATGCCGAGAACGCCGTTTCTTGATATTGACTTGGGCCTAATTTTTTGCTAAATTAATAAAGCACGTGAAACGGCTCTATAGAAGGGCCTTTCTTTTAGTATTATCGCGAAAATATCCTAATTCCGCGAATAATGCGAATCCAGAAAATAAAAGGACATATTTGAAAGCATTTTTACAGCTTAATCATCTGATTATTATGCCGACAATAAACCAGCTGGTCCGCAAAGGACGCAAGACGACGGGAAAGAAAAGCAAATCGCCCGCCCTCCAGACAACCATGGATACCCTGCATAAGAAGCGCACCGAACTGCCGAAAGGCTGTGCTTTCAAGCGCGGGGTCTGCCTCAAGGTAACGACGACGACACCGAAGAAACCGAACTCGGCTCTGCGCAAGATCTGCCGCGTCCGGCTTTCGAACGGCATGGAAGTCACGGCCTATATCCCCGGCATCGGCCATAACCTGCAGGAGCATTCGATCGTCATGGTCAAGGGCGGCAGGACCAAGGACCTGCCGGGCGTCCGTTATAAGGTCGTGCGCGGCGTATACGACGCCCAGGCCGTGCAGAAGCGCATGCAGGGACGTTCGCGCTACGGGGCGAAGAGGCCGAAATCCTGACCAATGCAGTCTGCATAAAGCCCGCGTTTCCAGCCGCAAGATGCCGGGATTTATGCTCTAAGCGTCATTCAATTTAATAAATTTTGATTTTTTCTATTTTTTATGAGGGGAAAACCAGCACCAAAAAGGAACATCGAAGGGGATCTGAAATACGGCGATGCCGATATCGCAAAATTCATCAATTACCTGATGCGCGACGGAAAGAAATCGACCGCCCGGACGGTCGTTTATGACTCTTTCGAGATCCTCAAAAACGAAACCAAGCAGGATCCGCGCCACATCTTCAATAAAGCCTTGAAGAACGTATCTCCGCTCCTCGAAGTCCGCGGCCGCCGCATCGGAGGAGCGAACTACCAGATACCGTACCAAGTCCGCGGCAAGCGCCGCTTCACGCTCGGCTGCCGCTGGCTGACCGATGCCGCGAAGAAGCGCAAAGGGCGCTCGATGGCCGAGAAGCTCGCCGCCGAGATCCTCGACGCCATGAACGGCGAGGGCGCGGCCGTGAAGAAGAAGGACGATGCGCACCGCATGGCCGAATCGAACAAGGCTTTCGCGCACTTCGCCCGGTAATCAGTCCTGACCCCCCTTTTTTTTGTGTTGTCCGATAAATTATCAGCGGACCTGCAAGCCTGGGGGCGCGGAGGAAAAGTAATTGTTGCTATAAAGAACGCCAAAAAAGCATTATAACTTTTGACTTTTAACTTTTGACTTTATTATTATGCCACGAGAATACAGCCTGGAAAAAACGCGCAATATCGGGATTATCGCGCATATTGACGCGGGCAAGACGACAGTTACGGAACGCGTCCTGTTCTATACCGGCAAGAAGCACAAGATCGGCGAAGTGCACGAAGGCGCCGCTGAGATGGACTGGATGGAGCAGGAGCGCGAGCGGGGGATCACGATCACGTCCGCGGCCACGACCTGTTTCTGGAAAGACTGCCGCATCAACATCATAGACACTCCGGGGCACGTGGACTTCACGGCCGAGGTCGAACGCTCGCTCCGGGTGCTTGACGGCGGCGTCGTAATCTTCGACGGGGTCGCGGGAGTCGAGCCCCAGTCAGAGACCGTCTGGCACCAGGCCGATAAGTATAACGTCCCGCGCATCGCGTTCGTGAACAAGCTCGACCGCATGGGCGCGGATTTCTATAAGGATCTCGAATCGATCCATAACCGGTTGACCAAGCACGCTTACCCGGTCCAGCTGCCGATCGGCGCCGAAGAGAATTTCAAGGGCATCATCGACCTGTTCGAACGCCGGGCCCGCATCTACCAGGACGACCTGGGGACGAAATGGGAGGATACTGATGTGCCCGAGGACATGAAAGGCAAGGTCGAGGAATACCGTTCGAAGCTGATCGAAGCGATCGTCGAGGAGAACGAAGAGATGATGAGCCGGTATCTCGCCGGCGAGGAGATCGATGTCCAGGAGCTGAAGAAAGAGCTGCGGAAAGCGGTCGTCAAGGGGCGCATCGTCCCCGTGCTCTGCGGCAGCGCCCTGAAGAACAAGGGCGTGCAATTCCTCTTGGACGCCGTTACCGAATATCTGCCATCGCCCCTGGACGTTCCGCCGATCATCGGCTTCGATCCGCGGGACGAGGAGAAGAAGGTCGAGGTGCGCATCGCCGACGACGAGAAATTCACGGCGCTGGCCTTCAAGATCGCAACCGATCCGTTCGTCGGCAAGCTCTGTTTCATCCGCGTCTACGGCGGCATCCTGAAATCGGGGTCATACGTGCTGAACGCCGCAACCGGCGAGAAGGAGCGCATCGGCCGCATCGTGCGCATGCATGCGAACCACCGCGAGGAGGTCAGCGAGGTATATGCCGGCGAGATCGCGGCGGTCATCGGCCTTAAAGGGACGACGACGGGCAACACGCTCTGCGACGAGTCGCGGCCGGTCGTCCTCGAATCGATCACGTTCCCCGAGCCGGTCATCCATATCGCGGTCGAGCCGAAAACCAAAGCCGACCAGGAGAAGATGGGCATCGCGCTCGCCAAGCTCGCCGAGGAAGACCCGACCTTCCGGGTGCGGTCTGACGAGGAGACTAACCAGACCGTGATCGCCGGGATGGGCGAACTGCACCTCGATATCATCGTCGACCGCATGAAGCGCGAATTCAAGGTTGAAGCCAATGTCGGCGCGCCGCAGGTCGCATATCGCGAAACGATCAAGAAAGCGTCCGAAGCCGAAGGCAAGTACATCAAGCAATCAGGAGGCCGCGGGCAATACGGGCATTGCTGGCTCCGTGTAGAGCCGAACGAGCCGGGAGCTGGATTCGAGTTCAAGGACGAGGTCAAGGGCGGGGCCATACCGCGCGAATATATCCCGGCCATCGAGAAAGGCGTCAAGGAAGCGCTCGACCGCGGCATCAGCGCGGGCTACCCGATCGTCGATATCAAGGTCGCGGTCTTCGACGGCACCTACCACGAAGTCGACTCTTCCGAAGCGGCCTTCAAGGTCGCCGCCTCGATGGGATTCCAGGAAGCCGCGAAAAAGGCCTCGCCGATCATCCTTGAGCCGATCATGAAGGTCGCGGTCACAACGCCCGAGAATTTCATGGGAGAGGTCATCGGCGACCTGAATTCGAAGCGCGGGCAGATCGAGGAGATGACCGACCGCGGCCAGGTCAAGCTCGTGTCGGCGCGCGTGCCGCTGGCCGAGATGTTCGGCTACGCGACCCAGCTAAGGTCCATGACCCAGGGACGCGCGAGCTATTCGATGGAATTTCTGCGCTATTCCGAAGTTCCCGCCAACATCGCCGAAGAGATCAAGTCAAAGAGCCAGGGCAAATAAAATTAGCTGGACAATAAATTATTCGCGATAGGCCGAAGACAGCGGACCAGTTCGAACGCCAGCCAAAGAGCATCTTAAAACAGCAAAAAACCCGGGATCCGGCAGCCGGAAATGAATAGTTTGACTAAAGAGCCGATATCCGTTAAAATATCTCATAGCAAAATCATCATCCATGCTTGGTGATTCCTAAATTATGCGCGACCAATTACAAAAGGCCTTGCGCCTGATCGAGAAGACGGGGGATAGGATCATCATGTTCGATAGCGCTGACGCCCGGCAGGGTTACGCCCTCATGAGCCTCGACGAGTACGAGCGCCTGGCGCTCGGCAACGCCGACGTGCGCGGCTTGACAGAAGACCAGCTGCTTGATAGGATTAACCGCGATATCGCGCAGTGGAGGAGCGACCAGATCGGCTCGCCGATCGCCCTGGATGATGATGAGGCGGCGGATCCGACAGGCCGGAGCAGGGCAGGCGGCGAAGAGAGGAGAAAGAGATGGGAGATACCTCCGGAAAGGAAGGAAGGCGCGGCCGAAGTCGAGGAAGAACGCCAATATATCGAGCCGATCATGTTCTAGGAACTATTCGAGCGCCTTGCACCGGTTATTATCCTCGGAATTTTAGGAGATTTAATCAATAATCATAACGGCTGGAGGCCCCGCATCAAACGGGGCAAGTAACCCCGAAAAATTTTAGATTTTTGAACTTTGATCTACATATCTTAAATCGAAAATCAAAAATTGGCCGGGGGCCGTAGCGGACAAAAACATGGCAGAAAAATTTGAACGCACAAAACCCCATGTCAACGTCGGCACGATCGGGCACGTTGACCATGGGAAAACGACGCTGACCGCGGCGATCCTTACCGTTTTAGCGGCGAAAGGATTCCGCGCGACGAAGAAAAGCGTCGATCAGATCGATGCGGCTCCCGAAGAAAAGGCGCGCGGCATCACCATCGCAACGGCGCACGTCGAATACGAGTCGGAAACGCGCCATTACGCGCACGTTGACTGTCCGGGCCACGCCGATTATGTGAAGAACATGATCACCGGCGCGGCGCAGATGGACGGCGCGATCCTGGTCGTCGCCGCGACCGACGGCCCGATGCCCCAGACCCGCGAGCATATACTGCTTGCCCGCCAGGTCGGAGTCCCCTATATCGTTGTGTTCCTCAACAAGGTCGATATGGTCGAGGACAAGGACCTGATCGACCTCGTCGAAGAGGAGGTCAGGGACCTTCTGACCAAGTATGAGTTTCCCGGAGACAAGACCCCGATCATCCGCGGGTCCGCGCTTAAGGCGCTCAACAATTCCAGCGGCGATGACGCCCAGCCGATATTCGACCTGGTCAAGGCGCTGGACGATTACATACCGGAGCCGCAGCGCGACGTCGACAAGCCTTATCTGATGCCGATCGAGGACATCTTCTCGATCGAAGGCCGCGGCACCGTCGTGACCGGAAGGATCGAGCGCGGCATCGTAAAGCTTTCAGACGAAATCGAGATCGTCGGGATTGCCGAAACGCGCAAGACCGTCGTGACCGGTATCGAGATGTTCAATAAATCGCTCGATGAAGGCAGGGCTGGTGACAACGCCGGTATCCTCCTGCGCGGCATCAAGAAAGAGGATGTCGAGCGCGGCCAAGTGCTTGCCAAACCGGGCACGGTCACTCCGCATACCGAATTCGAAGCCGAAGTGCTGATCCTGTCCAAGGACGAAGGCGGGCGCCATAAGCCGTTCTTCAAAGGCTATAAGCCCCAGTTCTACGTCCGTACGACCGACGTGACCGGGGAGATCGAGCTGCCGGAAGGGACCGAGATGGTCATGCCCGGGGATACGGTCAATCTGAAGGTAAAGCTGATCGTACCGATCGCTCTCGAGGAGAAGCAGAGGTTCGCCATCCGCGAAGGCGGGAGAACAGTCGGTGCAGGCGTCGTAACGAAGATCTTGAAATAAACATAGATCCGAGATGGTGTCCTTCCCCCGCTAGGGCCCCTTGGGGGAGGGATGCATCTCTGATTTATAAGCAAGCGGCTAAACCGTTCTTGAAAAGAGCTTTATCAAGTAAGTTTAGATAAAATCATGCCTGAAACAAAAAGATCAGCGGCGGCTAAAGTTGCTGAAGAGACCCGGCCCGCTAAGAAGGACGACTTCAAGCAGCGCATCCGCATCAAGATCAAGGCTTTCGACCACAAGATCATCGACGAATCGACGAAGACGATTATCGAGACCGCGGAAAGGAGCGGCGCGCAAGTTTTCGGGCCTATCCCGTTGCCGACGGAGAAGCGCAAATATACTGTGAACCGCTCGACTTTCGTGCATAAGAATGCGCGCGAGCAGTTCGAAATGCGCGTCCATAAGAGGCTGATAGATATCATCGAGCCTTCGAACCAGACTGTCGAAGCGCTATCCAACCTTTCCCTGCCTGCCGGCGTCGATGTCGAGATCAAAATGTGAATAGCCCCCCAAGACCGGATGTGCGGCGTTTCTTATTAATATTTTATTTAATATTAGGATATTAATTTGAATAATCGCACAATGCGTTCAAGTATTGATTTTTTTTAAGCTTTCGTGTATAGTGAGAATAAGCTTTGTTAATGCAAAGAAAAATTAAAGCATCCCCGTTATCATGGGAGCAACTCCTTTAAGATTCAAGGAAAGTGACCCACGGACCCTATGGGATGCGAGCGGAGGAATACCTCGAAACATTCAATGTAACAAGAACTGCGGTAGGCCTATGTGCGCTGGTTTTTGTTAAGCCAGCTTTTTTAATGCCAAAGGCAGGCAGGATCGATTACGGATCAAGATCGAATTTGACAACAGGTTTTGCCTGCTGGCAAGTTGGCAGTTGATTCGTAGCAATCAAGAACAGATGAAATTTATCCTAGGAAGAAAAATCGAGATGACGCAGATCTGGAAAGGCGAGGAAAGGATCGCCGTTACCAAGGTCGAGGCAGGCCCTTGCACTGTCGTGCAGGCCAAGAACCGCGAGAAAGACGGCTATGCGGCCTTGCAGATCGGTTTCGGCAGGAGAAAGGCCAAGCATACGAAGAAACCGCAGGCTGGACACACGAAAGGACTCGCGAATTTTAGATATCTGAGAGAATTCCGGCTGGACCGCGGTCCGGATTCCGATCCGGCGCCGGCGTTGAAGCGCGGCGATACTTTCGGGGTTTCGTCTTTTTCCGAAGGCGACGAAGTCAAGGTCACGGGCGTCTCAAAAGGCAAAGGCTTCCAGGGCGTCGTAAAGCGGCACGGTTTCCATGGCCATAACTCCACCCATGGCACGAAAGACCAGGTGCGCATGCCAGGATCCATCGGCGCGACAGAACCGGCCCATGTTTTTAAAGGCATGCGGATGGCCGGGCATATGGGCAACCGGAAATCGACGGTCTCCAACCTGTCGATAATCGAAATTGACGAACGGGAGAACCTGCTGTATATCAAGGGCGCCCTGCCCGGTTCGCGCAACAGCCTCGTCTTGATCAGCGGTCCTGGCGAGATCAAGGCCGGCGGCAGGGATGAACAGCCAGCTGAGGAGCAGGCCGCGCCGGCGGAGGAAACACGGGATGCAACGAGCGAAAACGCGGGAGAAGCCATCCCAGAAACAGCAACAGAGCCGTCCCAGTCCGCTGGGATGCAGGACGGGAAATAATTCGCATTTTCAAGCATATGCCGATTAGATCAACGATATACAACATGGAAGCCGAACCGGTCGGAGAGCAGGAGCTCAGCGAAACGGTATTCGGGCTCAAGATGAACGTCCCGCTCGTCCATCAAGCCGCAGTCGCGCAACTCGCGAACGAACGGCAGGTGCTGTCCCATACCTTGGGGCGGTCGGAAGTGCGCGGTGGGGGCCGGAAGCCCTGGCGGCAGAAAGGGACCGGCAGGGCTCGGGCCGGTACGATCAGGAGTCCTCTTTGGAAAGGGGGCGGGATCGTATTCGGACCGACGAACGACAGGAACTATTCATTGAAGATCAATAAGAAGATGAAGCGGAATGCCATCTGCATGGTATTGTCGGACCGGGTCCGCACCGGTGAAATAGCGATCATTGACGAGATCAGGATGAAAGACTATAAGACCAAGGATTTCGACGCGATGCTCAGGAAGATCGAGGGTAAAGCCCTCGTTACAGCGCAAAAAGCCGG
>CAYTAV010000003.1:5391-20925 GCA_964435875.1 uncultured Gammaproteobacteria bacterium | reverse complement strand
ACGCGATGCTCAGGAAGATCGAGGGTAAAGCCCTCGTTACAGCGCAAAAAGCCGGTGAAAAAGAAAATAAAAAAGTCCGGCGGAGCCTGCTAGTGCTCCAGGAAGGCGCTGACCAGCGGAGCACGGCATCCGGAAGGAATCTGCCGGGAGTAACGATAACAGGCATCGATAACATCAGCGTGCTCGGATTGCTCAAGCATAAAAAGCTAGTCCTGACGAAATCGGCGGTCATGAAACTGGAGGAGAGATACGCATCCGCCAAAGGGAAATAAGTGATTAAAAAGATGGCATTATTTTCAGTAAAAAAATCTAGTAAGGACGAAGCGAAGGCGAAAAGAGCCGGTACGTCCGCATCCCCGAAATTGCCGGCGGCGGGCCAGGACACAAGCAGCATGAAAAACCTTTACCAGGAAGGCCGGCCTAAGCAGGCCGCAGAAGCCAAGTCCGGAGCCGGCAGGCCGGGTTCGCAGGCTTTCCGCGTGCTCCTAAAGCCGATGGTGACCGAGAAGGCAAGCGTGCTCGGCTCGCTCAATAAGTATGTGTTCGAAGTCGCCACAAAGACGAACAAGATCGAAGTCGCCAAAGCGATCCGTCAGGTCTACGGAGTAAGCCCCGTAAACGTCCGCATTATCAGCATGAAAGGCAAAGCAGTAGTATCGAAGCGGATCAAAGGCCGGAGAAAGGATTGGAAGAAGGCGATCGTGACTTTGCCGAAGGGCAGCCACATCAACGTTTACGAAGGGGTTTAGATAAATTTTAAATAAAATCCATTTACCATAAGCGAATATGGGGATCAGGAAGGTAAAACCGACGACGAACGCAAGACGGCAGATGACTCTGGACGATTTTTCAGATATTACCAGAAGTAAGCCGGAAAAGAGCCTGCTTTTGGCGAAAAAGCGCGCGAGCGGCCGCAATAACAGCGGGAGGATAACCGTCCGCCATCGCGGCGGTGGAGCGAAACGCGCGATACGCATCGTCGATTTCAAGCGGGACAAGCACGGGATACCGGCGCGCGTCGCTTCGATCGAATACGATCCGAACAGAGGGGCGCGCTTGGCTCTGCTCAATTATTCAGACGGGGAGAAGAGATATATCATAGCTCCCGTCGGCTTGAAAGTCGGCGACAGCGTCGTCAGTTCCGCTAAAGAAGCGGAAATCAGGGACGGCAACGCGATGCCCGTACAGTATATCCCGTCCGGCGTGCCGATCCATTGCGTCGAGCTCGAACCGGGACGCGGAGCGAAACTCGCTCGCGGAGCAGGCAATGCCGTGTATGTCATGGGTACGGAGGGACGCTTCACCCAGCTCAAACTGCCTTCACGCGAGATACGCCTGGTCAAGAAGGAGTGCATGTGCACCGTCGGGCAAGCCAGCAATCCGGACCATTCGAACATCTCGATCGGAAAGGCAGGCAGGAAGCGTCTGATGGGCATCCGTCCGACCGTCCGCGGAACGGCTATGAACCCCGTAGACCATCCGCATGGCGGCGGCGAGGGGAACCAGCCGATCGGCCTCAAGCATCCGAAAACGCCGTGGGGCAAGCCGGCGTTAGGCGTTAAGACCCGCAGACGTAAGAAATTTTCGACGAAATATATTATTGAAAGAAGGAGATCGAGGCGCTAAGGCGGTCTCCTGATCTCAAATATAATATGGCAAGAAGCTTAAAAAAAGGCCCGTATGTCAACCCGAGAATCCTGAAGAAAATCCAGGGTCTTCGCCAGGGCGATAAAACGGTCATCAAAGTCTGGGATCGCGCGTGCATGATCACTCCGGAAATGGTGGGTTTCACAATCGGAGTGCATAACGGCAAGACGCACGTCCCGGTTTATATAGTTGAAAATATGGTCGGCCACAGGCTGGGCGAATTCTCTCCGACAAGGAAGTTTGTCAGCCATGGCGGCAAGATGGTCAAACTTCAGAAGCAGGCCGCCCAGACGAAGAAATAGCCGGGCCAGGAGGCTTTGAGCAATAGCGAATAAATATGCAAGTCAGCGCCACAGCAAAATATATCAGGATGTCGCCAAGGAAGGTCAGGCTGGTTGCCGATGTCGTCCGCGGGCTTGACGTGCGCAAAGCGCTCGCCCAGCTCGATTTCAGCCGCAAGCATGCCGCGCTTCCCATAAGAAAGCTTGTCGGCTCCGCAGTCGCCAATGCAGAGCATAATTTCAATCTTGCTAAGGAGAATCTCTTTATCAAGGAAATCAAGGTTGACGGCGGACCGACCCTCAAGCGCTGGATGCCGCGCGCCCACGGGAGAGCGACTCCTTTGAAGAAGCGCACGAGCCATATCAGCCTCGTGCTGTCCGAGATCGTGGATAGCGGCGAGCGGGAAGGCAGGAAGCCGAAATCCGAAAAGCCGATCAGCCTGGACGCGAAGCCCAAAGAAACCAAGGAATCTTCGACCAAGGTCGAGGCCGCCCCGAAAACCCCGGGGAGAGGAGCTGATGCTCCGAAAAAGAAGGAAATAATCGATCCGCGCTCGGAAGGCAAGGGCAAACACGCGAAGATCGAAGGCAAAGCCGAGAAGGGCATTGTCGGCCGCATGTTCAGAAGGAAGAGCGGTTAGGGCTAAAGTTGCTCTAAGCTAAAAGCGGAGGGTTATGATCAAAAATTAAAAGAAGCGGAATTAAAGATAACTAACAAGTATTACTAAGAGAATATGGGGCAGAAGATCAACCCAAAAATCCTAAGGATCAGCGTTACGAAGAACTGGCCGTCCAAATGGTTCGGCGAAGGTGAAAGCTACAAGCGGAGCTTGCGGGAGGATATCAATATCAGAAAGCACCTGACGCGCGAGCTGAGAGAAGCCGGGGTCGACCGGATCGAGATCGAAAGGAACGCGCAGAAGATCAAGATCATTATCCATACCGCCAAGCCCGGGGTCATCATCGGCCGGGGAGGTAAGGGCGTCGATGATCTCAAGAAGCGCATCCGGGCGAAATTTCTGCCGACCGTCCGCCCCGGCAACATCGATATTGCCATCATCGAAGAGGACAAGCCGAATTTGAGCGCGCAGATCGTAGTACAGTCGATGGCGATGGAGCTTGAAAAGCGCATCCCGTTCAGGCGGGTGATGAAGCAGGCCGTTTCGAGGGTCGAACGGGCCGGCGCGCTCGGAGTCAAGGTCATGGTCAAGGGGAGGCTCAACGGCGCCGAGATCGCGCGCGACGAGAAGCTCTCGTCAGGCAATGTCCCGCTGCATACCTTGCGCGCCGACATCGATTATGCCCGCGGAACTGCGTTCACGACCTATGGCGCCATCGGCGTAAAGGTCTGGATCTACAAAGGAGAAGTTTTTGAAAAGAAGAAATAGATTCTATATTTACTAGCAGAGAAGTTTCCAGAATATGTTAATGCCGAAAAAGACAAAACATAGGAAGCAGCAGAAGGGCGGGCGCGGCGGCAAAGCGACCCGTAAGATTAATGTTGATTTCGGAGCTTGGGGCCTCAAGAGCGAAGGCGCGCACTGGGTCACAGCCCGCCAGATCGAAGCCGCCCGGCGCGTCATCACAAAGTTTATCAAGCGCGGGGGCAAGGTCTGGATCAGGATTTTCCCGGACAAGCCGGTTACGCAGAAGGGCGGCGAGCTGCCGATGGGCAAGGGCAAGGGCTCGGTCGACCATTATGTTGCCGTCGTAAAGCCGGGCATGATCATGTTCGAAATGGACGGCGTGGCCGACGAGGTCGCGCGGGAGGCATTGCGCAGAGCGGCTTACAAGCTGCCGGTCAAGTGCCGGGTCGTGAAAAAGTAGCGGCAGACGCAAGCGGCCTAATAATATCGAGCTTCATATGGAATATAAAGAAATAAAAAAGAAAAGCGAGCAGGAGATCGGCACGATGCTGGATGAGCAGCGCGAGCGCCTCAGGGAGCTTAGGTTCAAGGACGCGGCCAAACAGCTGAAGAACGTGCGCGAGATACTTGAGGTACGGAAGACGATCGCCCGGCTGCTGACCGCCCGCAGGGCATTTAAAAAAAGCGCTGATAAAGCTAAGCAAGGCTAAATACATATGGACAAGAAAATAAGCGATAAAAAACTGCCGGAAACCCAAAGCGCCAAGAAGCGGACCCTGTCCGGAGTCGTAACGAGCGATGCCATGGACAAGACGGTCGTCGTCAAGGTGATGCGGGTAAAAGTCCATTCCCGCTACCAGAAGCGCGTTTTTACCGGCAAAAAGTACAAGGCCCATGATGAGCAGAACGCTTTCAAGGCTGGGGACAGCGTCAGGATCGTCGAGTGCCGCCCGATATCGCGGGACAAGCGCTGGAGGGTCGTCTATCCCGCAAGAGCGGACCGCCGCTAAGGGCCCCGTTTATGCGCCGGCCGTCCCGGACGACGGGTTATACCGGCTTAATTTAAAAAGCAATGATACAAGTACAATCATATTTGAAAGTGGCTGATAATTCCGGAGCGCGCCTTGTGCAGTGCATCCGCGTCAAAGGCGGTTACCGCAGGAGATATGCGAATATCGGCGACATGATCACGGCTGCTGTAAAGGAAGCCACGCCGCATGCGCCCATCAAGAAAGGCGATGTTGTGCATGCCGTCGTTGTCCGCACTAAGAAAGGGATCGGACGCAAAGACGGCACATATCTGCGCTTTTCAGAGAACGCCTGCGTGATCGTCGACAAGGAGAAGAAAGAGCCGAAAGGCACGCGCATCTTCGGCCCTGTCGCGCGCGAAGTCCGCAAACGCGGCTTCATTAAAGTGGCTTCGCTCGCGCCGGAAGTATTATAAGAAAGTAATAAGTAAGAAGTAATAAGTAAGAAGTAAGCTATTAGGGATATGGATATCAGGAAGGGCGACAAAGTCAAAGTGCTCTCGGGCAAGGACCGGGGCAAGACCGGCAAGGTATTGCAGGTGTTCCCGAAGGAAGGCCGGATCAGCGTCGAGGGCATCAATATATTGATCAAGCATCTGCGCCCGAGACGCAGGGGCGAAACAGGCCAGCGGATCGAGTTCCCGTCGCCGATGTCGGCGTCCAACTTGATGCTCGTCTGCCAGCAATGCGGCCGGCCGTCAAGGATCGGGCATATGACCACGGACGATGGCGGCAAGAAGAAATTCCGCGTCTGCAAGAAGTGCTCCGAAAAGATGCTATAAAATTTGAAGCAATATGAGAATGCAAGCAAGATATAACAAAGTGATCATCCCGGTGCTCAAGAAAAGCCTCGGCTTACGTAACGTCTTCCAGGTACCGGCCGTCAGGCAGGTGGTTATCAACGTCGGCGTAGGCAGACATGCCAAAGAAAAGGAATATATCGATACGGTAGCCGATATCGTTACGAGGATCGCTGGCCAGAAACCGGTCATCACCAAAGCGAAGAAGTCGATCTCGTCTTTCAAGGTCCGGCAGGGCATGCCGGTCGGCGTCAAAGCGACCCTGCGCGGGAAGCGGATGTATGATTTTCTTGAGAAGCTCGTTAACGTAACTCTGCCTCGCGTCCGTGATTTCCGCGGCCTCGATCCGAAGGCGGTCGATGCCAGGGGCAACCTGACGATCGGGTTCAAGGAGCATCTGGCATTCCCCGAGATCCGCTCGGAAGATATCGATACGATGCACGGGCTCGAGGTCTGCGTAGCGACTAGCGCAAGCAGCTCTGAAAGCGGGCTTGAGCTGTTGAAAGCCCTCGGATTCCCGTTTAAGAAATAATTAGATAAGCGGATTAGAAGATACATATATGGCACGTACAGCATTGATCGTAAAATCCAGAAGAAAACCGAAATTTTCTACGCGCAAAGTCAGGCGTTGCTGGCGCTGCGGCCGGGTACACGGATACATGAGGGATTTCGACCTCTGCCGGATCTGTTTCCGCGAGTTGGCGTCGAGCGGCAATCTGCCGGGCGTAGTCAAATCATCCTGGTAAAGATTGGCTGGCTGTGCGCCCGCGCCCCGTTGGAATCAGCGGGAGAAAGAAAGGGCGGCGGCGGGGAAAAATAACGATGAATATAATAAAATAATATGACAGATCCAATAGCAGACATGCTGACAAGAATCCGGAACGGTCTCGCGGTACGCAAGGCCGAGGTTTTGATGCCGCTGTCGAAGATGAAATACTCGATCGCACAGCTGCTCGAGAGGGAGGGTCTTGTCGAGAAAGCCGAGATAATGAAAAGCAGCTTCAAGACTCGGCATGGCAGCAAGTTCGACGAATTGAAGGTTGTCCTTAAATACAAGGATGACGGTACGCCGGCGATCACGGCACTCAAGCGCGTGTCAAAGCCGGGGCTAAGGGTTTATGTGAAGGCCCAGGACATACCGCGCGTCCGCAATAATTTCGGGATGGCCGTGCTTTCGACCCCTCGCGGGATAATGTCGAGCAGGGAGGCGCGCAAGCAGAAGATCGGGGGCGAGCTGATCTGCGAGATCTATTGACCGGCATGCGGCCGGCGGCCAAGCATTACATAATTAGGAATAAATAACATATGTCGCGTTTAGGAAAATTACCAATCGAACTTCCGCAAGGCGTTACTCTTGAAGCAGCGGACGAGAAGATCACGGTCAAGGGCCCGAAGGGCGTTTTGAGCGAGCGCGCTCACGCTTCCGTGCGCGTCGTCCAGGAGGGGCAGAACATCCTCGTTTCGGTCCAAGATCCGGAAGACAACAAAGAGAGGGCCTTGTGGGGGCTTTATTGGAGCTTGATCCGCAATATGGTAATCGGCGTTACGCAGGGGTATGAGAAGAAGCTTGAGATCAACGGCGTCGGCTATCGCGCAGCCGTTTCGGGGCAGACCTTGACCGTATCGGCCGGGTATTCGCATCAGGTGCCATTCAAGCTGCCCGACGGCGTGAACGCATCGGTCGCCGCTAATATCATAACGATATCCGGCATCGATAAGCAGCTGGTCGGGGAAACCGCAGCGCGCATCAGGAAGATCAGGAAGCCCGAGCCTTACAAGGGCAAGGGCATAAAATACGTCGACGAGACGATCAGGAGGAAGGCCGGGAAAACCGCCGGTAAGAAATAACGCCGGTTAAGGCTTAGCTGATGGAAGAAAAGCGGTATTTCAGCCGCGCGGGCAAGAAACTGTCCTTCGCGCTTGACCATTTCAAGATCAATATCGACGGCCGCATCGCCGCGGATTTAGGGAGTAGTACCGGAGGATTCACCGGAGTCCTGCTCGAACGCGGGGCGCTAAAGGTATACGCGCTGGATACGGCATACGGGCAGCTCGATTGGAGCCTGCGGCAATCGCCAAGGGTCGTGGTCATGGAGCGGACGAATGCGCTGGACGCCGAGCTCCCGGAAAGAGCCAGCATCATAACGATCGATACCGGTTGGACGATACAGGAAAGGATCCTGCCCGCGGCCATGAAGATGCTCGCACCCGGAGGCGAAATCGTATCGCTCGTTAAGCCGCATTACGAGGCTGCCCGCTTCGGAATCAGGACCAGAGGGGGCTGGCTCGACGAGAGCACTGCTGAACGGATCAGCCGCCTGGTCGCGGAATACGCATCAAGCCTGGAAGGAGCATCAGTCGCAGGAATCGTCAGATCGCCGGTACTCGGAGGCAAAGGCAAAAATATTGAATATTTAATATGGATAAGAACAAAACAAAACAGCTCAAAAGAATCGCAAGAAGGGCGCGGATCCGTTCCCGCGTGAAAGGAACAGGGGAGCGGCCGAGGTTTTCAGTATTCAGGTCGAATAACGGATTTTACGTCCAGCTGATCGACGATGTGGCGGGAACGACCGTCGTATCGGCGAATAGCCGCGAAGCCGCGAAAAACCCGTTGCCTAAGAGCGATGCCGAGGGCTATGGGACGAAGGAGGCTGCCGCATATGCGACCGGCCGGTTGCTGGCGGAAAAAGCGAAAGGAAAGGGCGTCGAGAAGGCGGTATTCGACCGCGGCGGCTATAAATACCACGGGAGAGTCAAGGCCGCTGCCGAAGGAGCGCGCAGCGCCGGGCTGGTCTTCTAATGGCTGTAGACTGGTTTTATTAAGCAACAAAGCTAACATATGGCTGAAGAAAAAAAGCATAAAAATAGCGGCGGCAAAGCGCCGGGCCCGGAGGTTAAGGGCAGGGGGCAGGAAACGGCTGAAAGGAAGCAGTTCAAGAAGAACAAGCGCCCCAGGAAGCAGGAGTCGCGCGATGATGAATTCGAGCAGAAGATCATCGACCTGGCCCGCGTCACCCGCGTCATGGCTGGCGGCAAGCGCATGCGCTTCAGGGCTTGTGTCGCGATCGGCGACAAAAAGGGCCGCGTCGGCTTCGGGCTGGCTAAAGGCGCGGATGTCACGCTCGCCGTCAGCAAGGCTGTCGCACAAGCCAAAAAAAGGGTGATCACCGTCCCGATGGTTGCTGACACGATTCCACACGAGATCTATTGCAAATACGGCGCCGCCAAGCTCCTGTTCAAGCCGGCGAAAAAAGGGCGCGGAGTGATAGCCGGCGGCGCGGTGCGTACGCTCCTGGAGCTGGCCGGCGTCAAGAACGCGACCAGCAAGATCCTGGGGACGAACAACAAGGTTAATAATGTCGCTTGCGCGATGAAGGCTCTTGCATCGTTATCGGCTCCGAAACAGCCCAAGGGGAAAGACGATAAAGCCAAGGAAGGCCCGCAAGCCGGAAAGGGAACGGACGATGCCGGAGGCAGCGAGGCTCTCAAGCCCGGCGAGCATAAATAAAAACCAAGAATAATATGGCAATCAATTTGAGCAGTATCAGGCCTGCTTCGGGCGAGAAGAAGAATAAGAAAAGGGTCGGGCGTGGAAATGCTTCCGGCCACGGCACGTATGCGACCAGGGGCCTTAAGGGCCAGAAATCCAGATCAGGCGCGAGCGGCTTAAAACGCATCGGGATGAAATCGATGCTCCGTTCGACGCCGAAACTGCGCGGTTTCAAATCCTTGAAGCCCAAGGCGCAGGCAGTCAGCATCGGAAGCATCAATAGGCATTTCGCCGACGGCGCGAGCATAACGCCTAGCGCGCTTTTTAAGGCGGGCGTCATCTCGGACGCGTCAATCCCGGCTAAGATCCTCGGGGGGGGCTCGCTGGCCAGGAAAGCCCTGAAAGTAAGCGGTATCGGCGTCACTGAAAGCGCAAAGCGGATGATCGAGAGCCAGGGCGGGACCTGCGCATAGCGCTGGGCCGTTTTAATAGTCCATAATCGGGCCCGGAAGGGCGTTCAATTTATGCTTAATAAGCTGGTCCAAATCTGGAAAGCGCGGGACCTGCGCAATAAAGTCATCTACGTGATGGCGATGCTGGCGATCTTCAGGTTCGCCGCGCATATCCCGATCCCGGGCGTTGATATCGCGGCGTTGAGGCAGTTCTTCCAGTCAAGCGATATCCTGGGCCTGCTTAACGTCTTCTCGGGAGGCAGCATGGAGAATTTTTCGATCGTCATGATGGGTGTCGCTCCGTATATCACGGCCTCGATAGTCTTCCAGCTGCTCGCCATGATCGTCCCGAAGCTCGAGGAGATGAACAAGGAAGAGGCCGGCCGGCAGAAGATCAATATGTGGACGCGCTGGCTTACCGTGCCGCTCGCCATGATGCAGTCCTACGGCATGATTACGATCATCCGCCGCTCGTCTTTCCAGATCTTAGGCGATATAGGCGCATTCCAGTTCATGTCGATGATCATCACGATATCGGCCGGGACCGTATTCCTGATGTGGATCGGCGAGCTTATCAGCGAAAAGAAGATCGGCAACGGCATCTCGCTCATGATTTTCGCCGGCATAGTGTCCGGCATCCCGCAATCGCTCCAGCAGACGGCGCTTAATTTCGATACTTCGAAGCTGATAACCATGATCAGCTTCGCGATACTGGCCGTAGTTACTGTTCTCGGTGTCGTTTATATAACTGAAGCCCAGAGGAACATCCCGGTCCAGTACGCCCGCCAGATCCGCGGCAACCGCGCCTACGGCGGGACATCGACGCATCTGCCTTTGCGCGTGAATATGGCCGGGGTCATCCCGATCATCTTTGCGATCTCGGTTATCCTTTTCCCGCCGATGATCGCTCAGTTCTTCCTGCAGGCAAAGAGCGCCTGGCTTGTCTCTGCCGCCGAATGGGTCATCCGCGTATTCCAGGGCCAGCTCTTCTACGGGGTGTCCTATTTCGTACTAGTCTTTGCCTTCACTTATTTCTATACCGAAGTCGTCTTCCACCCGAACCAGATCGCCGAAAATCTGCAGAAGCAGGGAGGATTCATCCCCGGCATCCGTCCCGGCAAAGCGACCGAGAATTACTTATCCTATACGACGCATCGCATCATCTTTGTCGGAGCGCTCTTCCTTTCGGTCATCGCCATCCTGCCGCTTGTCGTGCAATACTTTTATCCGGATCTTTCGGCCCTGAAGATCGGCGGAACGAGCATCCTGATCGTGGTCGGAGTCGTGATCGAGACCGTGAAACAGATCGAAGCCCAGCTGACCATGCGCCAGTACGACGGCTTATGATTTTTTGGCGGAGTATAATCGCAGGAAAACAGCCCTCTTCGCGGGGGTTTTTTTATCGCTCCTGCTTTGCCGGAATTTAAAAGACATGGTATAATAAAAGCGTTATTTCGCGATAATCACGCGTTTATATGCCGAATTTTGTAAGACCGATCACTAACATCAAAGATTTCGAGGACCGCCTCGACGATCTTGGCATCCGGGCGAAAATCAAGAATAAGGTCTTCAAAGAATTCAGGAAAAAGGAAACTGATATCGAGCATGAGCTCAAGAAGATCTCCCATTACCGGAGGATGAAGAGCGATGAGCGCAAGGACCTGGCCAAGGAATTGATCAAGCGCAGGGAGCCGTATAACCGGAAAAAATTTTTAAAAGAAGAGAATAAGAGCTTGAAGTCGACCGAACTGGAGGCGATCAACTACGCGAAATATGATATGAAAGGCCTGCTCGGCAAGCTGCGCGACCTCAAATATGCCAGGACGCGGGCGGACTTCCTAAAAAACATAGGTTTGAATAAGGATATGCGACGCAAGCTCATGAAAGCCTTATACGAGCCGGTTGTTGACGAGCGTCTCAAGGATAAATATGTCGACGAGATCGCTCAATTCCTCGGCATCGGGCCGAAACAGACGAAGGCGTCCGCCCTGGAAACGCCGACGAGCAGGTCGTTGAGCATCGCCAACCGCAAGCCGGGCGATATTTCGATCATCAAGACGGTGAACGACAAGGCGGGCTTCAGCCAGCATAACGCCCGCTTCAATGCCGCCGCCTCGACCATGGGGGATGATGCGGCGGCTCTGACCGGCGGATCGCCGGAGAATTACTCAATTTTCGCGGGCAAGCAAAAATTGAGGCAGTCGACTGACAGCCCGCCCGGACAGCTGCAGCCCGGGGGGCCGCATGATTATTCGATCCCGAAGCTGGGCCATGACCGCTACCCTTCAGCGTCTTTCGCGCCGATTCGGAAAGCTGTTTAGGATGCAGAATATAAAATAAACCGCTAAATTATAAATATTCGCTTATTATCATAATCCTTTGCTGTATGCCAAGGCATTTTTTCATCTTTTTCGGGCCGCCGGGTTCGGGAAAGGGTACGCAATCAGACATGCTTGCTGAGTCGCTCGGACTGCCGGTAATATCTCCCGGAGAGCTGTTGCGGCACGAAGAAGAGGCCGGCTCGGAACTTGGCAGGCGGATCGCGCCGCTGATCGATGCCGGACAAATGGTGCCCGACGAGCTCGTGGAAGAGATGGTCAAAAACAGGCTAGCGAGGCCTGATGCAGAGCGGGGCGCCCTGCTAGACGGTTTTCCGCGCAGTTTCGAGCAGGCGGATTTTTTCGAGCATCTTTCGGGCTCCGGTTCGATCACCCACGCGATATCGATCCGCGTCCCGGATGACATCGTCATTGCGCGCATCGGCGGCCGCAGGGTCTGCGATTGCGGCGCTTCCTACCATAACGAGCTCAATCCCCCGAAAAAAGCCGGAGTCTGCGACAATTGCGGCCGCGAACTGGAAGTGCGCCATGACGACCGGCCGGAGGTCCTGAAAAAAAGGCTCGAAACCTATCATGCATCGATAGAGCCCCTGGCCTCGCGCTGGAAAGAGCGCGGACGCCTCTTGGAGATCGACGGGACCTTGACCGTCGGAGAAGTGCATGAGAAGATACTCGGGTATGCGCTCGAGGCCATGAAGGAGGATGGGCGGCTTTAATGCAAAATGCAAAAATCAAATTGCAAAATATAAGATGTAATGGCAATATCTGGGCGGATCCGTCCGGATCAATGCTTGCAGAAGAATAATGTAAATAATCAGAACATGGTAACTATCAAGACAGCGGAAGAGATCGAACTGCTCCGCAGCGGAGGCAGGCACCTGGCCGGAATCATCGCCGCGGTTGCGGCCCTGGCCGTGCCCGGAGCGACGACGGCAGAACTGGAAGAGGAGGCCCGCGAAAAGATCGCTTCGTGCGGCGGCCGGCCGTCCTTCCTCGGTTATCATTCGGGCGCGCGCGGCGAGGCTTATCCGGCCGCGCTCTGCCTTTCGCTCAACGACGAGATCGTGCACGCCCCGCCTTTTCCTTCCCGCGTACTGAAGCAGGGCGATATCTTAAGCATCGACGCAGGGCTCGAATATCCCGCTGCTTGGCAAAACGTCAGAAAAGGGATGTTTACAGACGCCGCCCTGACCGTCTTCGTCGGCAAGCCGAGCGCGGAGGCCCGCAAGCTGGTCGAAGCAGCCAGCGAAGCGCTCAAGCGCGGGATCCGCGAAGCGCGGCCCGGCCGCACCCTCTCGGATATCGGCGGAGCGATCGAAGACTATGCCAGGTCAAAGGGATTCTCGGTCGTCCGCGAGCTGGTCGGACACGGCGTGGGCTACGGAGTGCACGAGGCGCCGCAGATCCCTAATTACAGGGTCAGAGGGGAAGATTTCGATAATGTAGTGCTCGAACCAGGCATGATCCTGGCGATCGAGCCGATGATCACGTCCGGAGGCTGGCAGATCAGGCTCGGCTCCGATCCGTTCACGATCAAGACGCGCGACGGATCGCTTGCGGCGCATTTTGAGCATACGGTCGCCGTTACGGCTATCGGCCCCGAGATACTGACTCTAGCCTGATCTAATGCTTAGCAAAATATGAAAAGATACATAGGGATCGATTATGGAGCGGCACGCATCGGCCTTGCGCTCGGCGATGATGAAACTAGGGTTGCGAGCCCGTTAAGGATCGTCAAGACCTTGGGGGAGGCCGCAGAGCTGATCCGCGAAGAAGGCGTCGACTGCCTGGTGATCGGCGTGCCATCGGCCATCGAAGGCGACAAGGGCGACATGCCGAAGAAAGTGGAACGCTTCGCCGCTGAACTTTCCAGGAAATGTGGCCTGCCTTATAAGCTTGTTGACGAACGGTTCACTTCGAAGATCGCTGAAGATCTCCTGCGCCCCGAGAAAGGCCGGCCTGACGAGGATGCGGTCGCCGCGATGCTGATTTTGCAGTCCTATTTCGACCGCTTATGACCTATACGACCTCTGGGATCGTGCTCGCACGGACCGCACATCGGGATACGGACGCCCGCATCGTGATCTACACGAATGATCGGGGCAGGCTTGAGCTGATCGCCCGCGGCGCGAAAAAGACCGCTTCGCGGCTGGCCGCGCATCTCGAGCCCTGTACGCTAACGCGCGTCATGGTCGTTGAAGGCCGGATCTGCGGCTATATCGGCAATGCGGTCAGCGAACGCGCCTTCCGGCCGATCAAGGGCTCGCTTGGCAAGCTGGAAGCGGCTGCCGCCGTCCTGCGTAGCCTTAACGCCCTGACCCAGGGAAATTCGGATGATAAGCGCGTTTTTGAACTCGTTTTTGAAGCCCTCTCGCTGATCGAATCGTGCAATCCAGGGGTCGGCAAGGAGCGGAGCATCGCGGCATTCTTCATCCTGAATCTGCTCGGACTCTTAGGCTATGCGCCCGCGCTGGATCGCTGCGCCGTCTGCCGCGCCCGGGACGGCCAAAGCTTTCGCGCCGTTTCTCCGGATATCGGCGGCGCTGTCTGCGGCCGGTGCGATCCGCCCCCGCGCTCGATCGGTGCGAGTCCGGAAGCGATCAAAACCGCAAAATTTGCGATCGGGCGCGGCCTCGCCGAATGCTCAAGGATCGCAGTCCCGGAAAAACTATCCCGAGAGCTCGAGGTGGTCGCGGAAGGGCTCGCCGCTTGGCATGCTTGATTTATTGCTTAAAATAAGGTAAGATTCCTAAGTTGAAGACCTCGAAAAAGATGGGAAATATTTGAAAAAATCTAACGTTTTACGGATCAGCGCCTAATAACGGCAGGCGACAGGGTAACATCATGAATGATGGAAATCAAGGGCGAAAGCATCCGAAAAACCTGAAAAGCTATGTTAAGGACGCACACATGCGGACAATTGGGGAAAAAAGACAAAGGCAAGAGCGTCGTGCTGGCCGGCTGGGTGCACAGGCGGCGCGACCACGGCGGGATAATCTTTATCGATCTGCGGGACCGCTACGGGCTTACGCAGATCAAGTTCGATCCGAAGATAGCCCAGGATTGCTGGGAGCTGGCTGACCGCCTGCGGAGCGAATGGGTGATCAAGGCGGAAGGCGAAGTGCTCATGCGTCCTGCTGATATGGTAAACCCGAAGCTCTCTACCGGAGAGGTTGAAGTCGCGATAAAGCGGTTCGAGATCCTTAGCAGGGCGAAGACCCCGCCTTTCGAGATCGACGAGGAGAAGATGCACGAGGTGAATGAATCGATGCGTTTCTCTTACAGATTTCTCGATCTGCGCCGCGAGAAGATCCAGGCTATGCTCGAAACGAAGGACCGTTTCATCCGCCATATCAGGAATTATTTCCAGGACCGCGGATTCATCGAGGTCCAGACCCCGATTCTCGCCAACTCTTCGCCCGAAGGAGCGCGGGATTTTCTCGTCCCTTCGCGGTATTACCCGGGCAAATTCTACGCCCTGCCGCAGGCGCCGCAGCAGTTCAAGCAGCTCCTGATGGTCGGCGGACTCGACCGCTATTTCCAGATCGCGCCCTGCTTCCGCGATGAAGACCCGAGATCGGACAGGCATTACGGCGAATTCTACCAGCTGGACATGGAAATGAGCTTCGTCGAACAGGAAGATATCTTTGCCGTCATGGAGCCGCTGATGCGCGAGCTTACGGAAAAGTTCAGCTCGAAGATGCTCGTCGGATTGGGTAGCGGCAAATCCTTCAGGCGCATTACCTGGAAGGAAGCGATGGAACGCTACGGTACGGACAAGCCGGATCTGCGGTTCGAAATGCCGATCGTGCCGATTACGGAGCTGGTTAAAGACTGCGGCTTTTCTGTGTTCGCGAACGCAGTCAAGCACGGCGGCGTCGTGCACGCCTTGAACTCATCAGGCGCGGCCCGCTTCAGCCGCCGCGAGATTGACGAGCTTACCGAAATCGCCAAGTCAAAGGGCGCGAAAGGGCTGGCTTATATCATCGTTAAAGAAAAAGGCGAATTGCAATCGCCCATACTAAAGTTCCTCGGACCTGAGATCGTCGATGCCATCCTGCGGGCTACGTCCGCCAAGGCCGGAGATATCGTTTTCTTCGGGGCTGACGATTGGCGGACCGTCTGCG
>CAYTAV010000003.1:0-5291 GCA_964435875.1 uncultured Gammaproteobacteria bacterium | reverse complement strand
GCCAAGGCCGGAGATATCGTTTTCTTCGGGGCTGACGATTGGCGGACCGTCTGCGCCGCCCTGGGGGCAGTCCGGAGCGAATGCGGAGCGCGCCTCGGTCTGAAAGACGACAAGCAGGCCGCCTGGTGCTGGATCGTCGATTTCCCGATGTATGAATATTCCGAACTCGAGGAAGGCCGCATCGACTTTGGCCATAATCCATTCTCCATGCCCCAGGGAGGAATGGAAGCGCTCGAAAACAAGGACCCGCTCGAGATCCTTGCCTACCAGTTCGACCTGGTAGTCAACGGCTTCGAGGCATCGAGCGGCGCGATACGCAACCATGATCCCCGCATAATGTACAAGGCTTTCGAGATCGCCGGCTATGCGAAGGAGGAGGTCGACGCGCGCTTCGGTGCGATGATCCGCGCCTTCGAATACGGCGCACCGCCGCACGGCGGCAACGCGCCCGGCATCGACCGCATACTCATGGTTTTGAATGACTGGGATTCGATCAGGGACATCTATGCGTTCCCGAAGGACGGCCGGGGCAGGGACCTGATGACCGGCGCTCCGACGGACGTCGATATCAAGCAATTGAGGGAGCTCCATATCAGGAAGGCGAAGGAATAAGCGGAATGATTTAAAAATCAAGGAAGAGTCGGGAATATTGAACCTAGACAGCGAGGGAGAAGCCATGCCGGATGACGAGAAAATAGTGAAAATAAGGCGTCCTATGCGGGTATTGAGTCGATCCAAGGCGAGATGCCAACCGTCCATTGAAAAGCATGCCGTAGAACCTAAAATCACCATCGTACATGAAGGACCTCTTGATTTGTATGATGATTATCCCGAAGGCGTAAGGATCCTGCATTATCATTGTCCTGCGTGCCAGGATTTAGTCGCCATCAGGATCGAAGCTATTGGCGCATCTGTTCTTATTGATGAACGGACCGTCCCGAAGGACTATTTTATCATGTTGTGTCCGGAAGGGTGCGGCGAAAAGCTCAAGCTCCGATGCTGATTTTTTTCCTACAATGGAGGAGATCGATCAGCGGCATAGAACTTGAACAGGCCTGGAAGCAGGCCTTTTACTTTTATGCGAAAGCGCGCTGACCTCCGAGCTGTATTGTTCCATTCAGCCCATTATTCTGCTATAATTATTCCAGGCTTAAGTTCATAATTATTAAGTTAAAAATATGCAGGAAAATACAACCTCAATGCCGCTGATCGGCGACAAATTCCCGGAAATCGAAGTGCAGACCACGCACGGCCGACTGGCACTGCCTTCGCATTTTTCCGGCAAATGGTTCATCCTGTTCTCGCATCCAGCAGACTTCACGCCCGTCTGTACGACCGAGTTCGTCTCGTTCGCGAAAAAGCTCCCCGAATTCGAAGCGCTCGGATGCAAGCTGATCGGCCTTTCGATTGACCAGGTTTTTTCGCATATTAAATGGACCGAATGGATCGGCGAGAAGCTCGGAGTCGATATTCCATTCCCGATCATCGCCGATCATGGAGCAGTCGCAGCGCGCTTCGGCATGGTCCATCCGAACAAAGGATCCTATACCGTGCGCGCCGTATTCGTCGTCGACCCGCATCACCTGATCCGCGCCATAGTCTATTATCCGCAGGAGCTCGGCAGGAATATGTCCGAGATCCTGCGCATGGTCCGCGCCCTGCAGTTCGCCGACCGTGAAAAAGTCGCCATGCCCGCCAACTGGCCGGAAAACGAGCTGGTCGGCGAGAGCGTGATAATTCCTCCGCCGACCGACATCGAATCCGCTAAAAAGCGCAAAGGGCAGTACGAATGCTATGACTGGTGGTTCTGCCACAAAAAGATCTAATATCGCCTAACGTTATGAATTATAAGACCTTAAAACCCTCGTTTTACATGATGCTCGGCTGTCTCGGGACCATGGCCCTGGCCGCGTTCCTCAACAACGCGATCTCGTCGATGACCGGAAAAGGCCAGCCGGTCTTCCTCGGGATCTTCCTGGTCGCGGCCACGCTTTTTCCCTTCCTCTCCCTCTACTTCATCATCATGCTGCTGGCTGACGGACTCAAGACGGCCAAGAAGAAATAATAGCCGGCTCGTTTTACCCCCTCCTGGCCTCCCCCTTATAAAGGGGGAGGACTGTGAGTATGGAGAGGAAGCATTTCTCCCTCCCCTTTACAAGGGGAGGGATGGGGTGGGGTCGGGTTTTTAAAGACTAACTTTGTAAGCTCACCCGTTCTTAGCGATATAATATGAAATTCAAGCATATCTTATTCGCGATATTCGCACTTATCATCATCTTCGCGTTCGTTTACGGGTTCGCTACTTCCAGGATTTTCGCGCCAGGCGGCGCCGATGCGGTCGCGTTCGGCATCTCTCCCCCTTTTTTGCGGGCTGAAAATCTTGCCTTCGGCGAGCGTGCGGAGCGCCGCCTCTTCCTGCTCAAGCACGCGACTGGTAAAAGTTACGCGATCGAAGTATCTGCCGATCCGCCTGAGCTGATGGAATATGTCGAGGTTCCCCGCGAAGAAGAGCTGGTTTTCGAGGGCGGCGAAGAACGCAAGGAGGTCAAGATTTTCCTGAAGCTGCCGGAAAAATCCTATCGGCAACAGATTTCCGGAAGCCTGCGCTTCGCCCTCGTGCCGCAAGACCGCGGTAGCGGTGCAACTGTAGGCGTAGGGGCGCAAGCAGACGTCCTCGTGTCGTCCGCTATGCCAGCTTTGGACGAAAAAAAGCCTATAACCGATGAAACATACGTCTTGAAGCCATCGGCCTTGTATAACCGGCTTAAGGGCGGGCTGGTGATAAAGGTTGAAGACCGCGGCAAAGCATATTATATCGACGAAACCCAGCTGTCAGCCATGCATATCGGGGATGCCGGCGCGCTTTATGATTTTTTCAAGATAAGGGGCGGGTATTTCTTCTGCCGCCGCAAAGGAGCGCGTATCCAGATCGCGGACGCCTCGTCCGCGGCAGGCGTACTGGCCGGTTGCGCGCTCGGTATCAGCAATGCTGATTTTAACAGGTTATTGCGATGATCATATTTCGGTGATTATCATGCTGGTTCCCAGGGAACGGCTTTGGGAGCAAGTAAATAAATCCGGCGGATGAAAATAGCCGGAAGGCAAAATTAGAATTATGAAAAAATATTGTTTAATATTGGCAATTATATTTATATGGTGGATCGGCAATATCCCGCCCGCCGATGCAAGGTCGGATCATATCAAGGGGCGCATCTTCCTGCAGGTCGAGGACCAAGGGCAGGCCTGGTATATCGATCCCGTATCAGGCGGACGCGTTAACCTCGGCCGTCCGTCAGACGCTTTGGCGGCCATGCGGAAGCTGGGACTGGGCGTCAACGGCAGCGATCTTGGAAAGATCGTCGATAATCCTTCCGCGCATGGCAAGCAGTTATGGCAAAGGCTCAAAGGCAGGATCCTTTTGGCCGTCGAGAGCCTGGGCGAGGCTTGGTATGTGCTGGCCGGCAGGCCCGGACGCGTCAGTCTGGGTACGCCCGAAGACGCGCTTAGGGCGATGTCAACGCTCGGCATCGGTATCGCGACCGAAGATCTGATCAGCATACCTGTCCGGCCTCTCGATTATGAGCTAGCTGAGATAACGCGCGTGGTCGACGGAGATACGGTCGAAGCGCTTATCAACGGTGCGAAAGAAAGGATCAGGCTGATCGGAATCAATACTCCCGAGACGGTCGATCCGCGCCGCAAAGTGGAGTGCTTCGGAAAGGAAGCGTCAGCCAAGGCGAGAGCTTTGCTGGCAGGCAAGAATGTAAAACTCGTCAAGGACGGTACGCAGGACGAGCGGGATAAGTACGGCCGCCTTCTGCGCCATATCTTTCTCGCAGACGGCAAGAATTTCGGGCTGGAAATGATCCGGCAGGGCTATGCTTATGAATACACATACCGCGTACCGTACGCGTATCAGGATGAATACAAGACTGCCGAGCGGCTGGCCAGGGATGATGGCGCAGGGCTATGGGCCGCTAACGCCTGCCCCGAAGGTTAAATTCATGATTAAGATCACGATATTGTTATGCGGCCGTATTTCGGCTATAATCAGGATGGCAGGAAAAGAGCTGGGAGTAGGGTTCGGTTTTTTAATATAATTTTTATATTGATTAGCGAACAGTCGGGATTTTATCGGCATAAATATGGGTTATTTCAAGGGATTTAAATTCGGGAGAGCAAGGAACAGGAACCCTTTTGGCAGTGCAACGGGACGCGCAACAGCGGAGATCGTTTCATCGGTCAAGCGGCCGTTCGTATCCGTATTCGGCGGTGTTCGCGATTGGTACCGTTATGCGAAGCGGAAGCAGGTTGATACGCGAAAATTCAGCAAGTTTTTTTCGACCGACCGCAGGCTGTTCGGCGCGCTCGGGATACTGGTCCTTTTCCTGGCAGTGCCGGTGCTCTATTGGAACCTGGCATTCAAAGATACGGATCGCATGAATGCGGTCCTGGTCGAGGCGGAAAAGCGGATGATCGAGATCATGCAGAGGCGGGAATTGATAATCAAGCAGAGGCATGAAAAGAGCATCGCAACCTTTTTTTTAAGCGACCCTGTTTATGGCAGTGTCGCGGTCTACCAGGGCTGGGAAGGCAAGTACCGCATGGAAGAGAAGGGCAGCAAGGTCGATTTCCGTTATATCGGGTCAAAGAACGGGGAGAATCCAGTGCTGTTCAGCATCTCGCGCGTTACTGAGAAGGAATGGAACGGCGTTAAAAAAGATCCGGTAAAAAGCCCGCGCGAGCTGGCACGGCGCAACGGCAACGTATACATCGCCAGCCTGATCGATCCGGAATCCGTCAGGGGTTCGGGCGATCATAAGCTGGTTGAGATGGCCGGCGAAGCTCCCGAGTTAATCCGCACTTTCAGGGCCTACGGGAAATGAGTTGAAATTAAAATTGACTTTCTATCATAACTGGAAAACTACCGTTGGTCGAAAACGGTTTTTTTGTTATAATTATGGTGGATAAATATGGCTTTGCATGGCGGATCGGCTAATGCTGATTTCATTATTATAATTGATGCAATTAAGGGAATTTATAAAAAATTTTGATATCGATAATCCAGACTGGGGATCTTTACCGGAAAATTTTCCTGCATGCGACCTCGCCGGCCTGGATACTAGCGAAGTCGGCCGATTCTTGAGCATCAAGGGATTGTTTTGCATCTACGGCCCTAAAGAGAAGGATAATAACAGGATCATACCGTCTTATGGGGGATATCAAGGTTTGAGATCATTCCAAAACGCGGAGATAGTCTGCGATTTCACCTTCAAGTTCATCGAGAAATA
>CAYTAV010000002.1:0-50705 GCA_964435875.1 uncultured Gammaproteobacteria bacterium | reverse complement strand
CAAATATTGACAAATCTTATTTAATATGCTAAAAAATATAGTTCATGCTCAAAATAACTATAATTTATTATGCTAAATGAATTCAAAAGCCAGGCTGGCATTAGCCTAACGGAACTGATGGTCGCTATCGGCATCATCGGGTCGATCGCTAGCGTCGCAGTCGCTAAGATGGATGATGTTTTGCCTGCGGCGCGCGACGCCCAGCGCAAAGCGAACTTGCACGAAGTGCGCAACGCGATCTATATGTATTCGCTCGACCGCGGTTCATTCCCATTGACGGCTTCCCGTAAAGCGACGTCCGATGGCTGGAGCGAACTAGAAAATGCTCTGATGAAAGAACCTGGAATCCCTTATTTGAGCGAAATGCCCGTTGATCCTCTCAACCAAGACATCTACAGATTTAAATACTATAGCGACGGCCGGATATTTGAGATCGAATACGAGACCGAGGATCCTTCAGACGCATCTCCCCGAAAGATCGCCGGTTACTGAAAAATGCGGCCAAAAAACACCCCTGCAGGTTGCAGGGGTGTTTTGTATCGCAAGCGATAGAATATCTGCTATGATTGCGGCATCTTCCTTCCAACAGCCGCAGACAGCAACGAACAGCGAGCACTTCGTCATTTCTTGCCTCCGAACACTCGCTCGAAAAGCTGCTTAGCCTCCGATGCCGATTGTCCGTCTTTATACTCCCTTTTCGGCCTATCTTTATCTTCCCTAAGCTGGATTTTTTCAGTACTGGAGGAAGCCTTGATATTTTCCAGTTTCAACTTCGTAAAATTTGTGAGTGCCGCCGACTTTTCGATATATTCGGCCGCGGTTCCTGGGTCGCCTTTTTCAATCGCTTCTTCGGTCTTCTTGAGTTTCTCCTCGATGCGTATGAATACCGAGCTTGCTGATCCCGGCACGACTATCTTTGATGTGCTCGCCTTCAAGGCTTTGACTTCGACTTTCAACGTCTCAACCCTCCGCCTGATGGCGCTTGTTTTTTTCTCGATCCGATCATGATTATTAAGATTCTGGGCGCTGGATTCTTTATTCTTGCCTGGCTTATTGTCTTTATCAATAGGTATCCGCTTATCCGAGGAAGACGCAAAGGACCCGCCTCTTTCGCTCTGCTCGCTCGTATCACCCGGCTTTCTCCTTAGGTGATTTGAATTTTCAGCGTCCGATCCTTCTACCGCTTGCGTAGAAGTTGCATTCGATCTCATGAAGAGCATCGCGATCCGTTCGATTTGATCGCTGTCTGATTCGAGGCTGACATCGCGAGCGAGCTCGGAAATCCTTACATCAGCAGTCTTCTCCGCTTCAACGATATTTTCCGCGATAGTTCCTGATGCTGTAAAATGATAAGCGCCAGTTGCGATCTCGCGGGCTGAATCAAGATCTTGCCTTGCATCCTCGACCGCCCTGATCCTGGCTGGAACTGATGCTTCCCCTGGATCGCCGGATGCGGCATATTCAGCTTCTTTGAGCCTCTTTTCCGCGAACATTGCGAGCAGGGTTACCTGCTTTTCGGGGGTGTTGGCGAATGAAAGCTCAATTTTCTCGATAGACCTCTTGATCGGATACAGCACGGAGCCAGGAATGACGCTTGCACTCGAATAAGCGAAAACCGGCCCCAAAACTGCCAACAATAATATTGCGGAGAGAGCCGTGTAACGCAAATAAGGCGAAGCAAGTGCTGGTATAGGGTAATTAGCGCCCAACATAAGCCGATAGAGCTTGAATCTCGTAATCAGCTTCGACTTGAATGTCAGCTTGTATTTGGGCAGATTATTCAGTTGTCTTTCGAACTGTTCCATATTATTGCTTTTCATCCGGATTTGCTATCCATAGCTTCGGCTTTTAATTTTTTCAGCGCCCTTGAAAGCTGGGTTCTTACGGCTCCTTCCTCTTTTCCAAGGACTTCTGCGATCTCGCCATGGGACAATCCATCGACATACCGCATCAAAAGAACGTCCCGTGAATAAGGTTCCATCTCTCTTATCCTGGCTAGCAAAGCCTCGCTTTCCATCTTTACATCGAGCCGGTCGGCTGCATTATAAGGAGACGCATGAATTTCAGATAATTCATACTCTTCTTTGCGGTCGCGATAATAATTCAGGAGATGGTTGCGAGCGATAGTAAAGATCCAGGCTGAAAACTGACGGGTACGATCGTATGTTTCGAACTTAGTAAAGGCCTTGATGAATATTTCCTGCGTTAGATCTTCGGCAACTGCACGATTAAAATTCACGCGGTACAGGATAAACGTGAAAATCTTGTCAGCATATAAATTGTAATAACTCATGAATTCGCCATGTTCAGACATATCTCTTATTTATTATTACACATTTTCCCTAATGTTGTTACACGATACTGTATTATGCAATATTTTCATAAATTATGCAATAATAGTTTAATTAGCAATAAAAAACCTGATAAATAAAAAGGCCGGCTTCCTTTAACCGGCCTTTTTCCAAGCAAATATCCTATTTAATATATCGAGCGTAAACCTGCGATATCACCAGAAGTCAGGGAATCCTTCTTTATCTCACCGATATCACCGTACCCATACATCGTATGGTCATGATAGATATTCTCGTATTCATCATCGAGACCCATCCAATGTCCGATCTCATGCATCATTATATTCTGTGCATCATAAGACCGGTTATCCGCGCAAAGAGAGCTTGAGTATGGCGTCCAGCTCCAGGAAAAACGCTTGTTCAAAAGAGTATCGAGCTCCAACACCCGCCCGCTAACCTGATCATACCAGATATAAGTTATTCCCAGGACCGATCTTGAAGCTGTACCGTATGCCACTAAATTCTTGCCATCATACTTCGCTCTGGACGAAAGGTAATCACTGCCGCGATTGAACTTGATCCCGCTGGATGCGCTCCAAGCCGCGAAGCTGGTTTCAGTCAGGCTGACAAAATTGCGGGATCCGACAGTAGAAGGCGCACTATAGGGATTTAGGCTGTAGGTAAACGCCTCTGGCAGATGCCAACCAGCCGCTGATACCGGTTCAGCCGCATCAGGATCATCCAACCCGCATATGAGCGATGGTTTTGTCAAAGGTCCGGGTTTGGCTTGCTTGACTTTATGAACGAATACGCGCACCTTGATCCGGTCACTGCCCTTTACCGAATATAACCCAGCCTGTTCAGGAATATCCCCGTCAGTAATAATTGAGCTATTTCCTGCTAAGGCGTTTTGGAAATTGATAAATACAAGCGCTGGAATTATTAACAGGCCGGCAATTTTGATAATTAGCCTCATAAACTTTTTTATTATAAAATTAAATATTGTTCTTATGTTAGCACATTATTCATAAGAGTTCAAGCTTTCTGCTCCTGACACCATCTGATCGCCTTGGGAATTTCTCGCACGAGGTCGGATGCCCTGTAGTGGAACGACACTTTTCCGAATAAACGATCGCCTGCCAGGCCGTTCAGATACGCTCCGGCAGTTGCGGATTCAGGCGCCCCGTTTTTTGCATAGAGGGCGGCAACCAGCCCGGCCAGCACATCCCCTGTCCCGCCCTTAGTCATGCCGGGATTACCCGTCTTATTGATCCTTGATCCGTCCGCCCATGCAATAATATCGACACGGCCTTTCAGGAGCACCGTACATTTATATTTTTTTGCCATCTTTTCAACAGCTTCGCGCGATGGCGCGATGCCGAATAGGGCCTTGAATTCCCGCTTATGCGGCGTCACGATATGATTTTTATTTAAAAGCGACTTGCGCAGGATAACCAGCGCATCAGCATCGAGTACGAAACGGCGTTCCGGATTCTCTTTTATTAGCCCGTTCACCAGCCGCTGTTCTTCCTTGCCGGTGCCGAGACCCGGCCCGACCAGGATTACGTCGCATTTACCGATAAATTTGCGTATTTCAGCTAGGGGAACGACGATGCATTCGAATAAACGTGATTTCAAGCGTTTGGCAAGCTCATTATTTTCCGGGATGGACGAAAAGTAAACAAGATCGCAGATCCGCGATGCGATAGAAGCGGCTAAAAGCGGGGCACCGTGGTATAGCGCACTTCCGCCGACGATCAGTATCTTGCCATTCTGCCCCTTATGCGAACCGGGCTTCGGCTGATTGAGACCTTTGACGCAATTGATGCCAGCTGCTCCGGAATCGCCGTTTTCCTGCTTTTTGTCTTTCATGTTTAAAACTCTTGTTTTTTTCATAATTGATCCATATCTTGCACTCTATGATTATTTTATCATTTCCTGCATAAACAATAAAATATCATTTCCTTCACCGATCGCATCGAGCTCTTTTGCGGTTTACCCAAATAAAAACCGGACTTTTAATCCGGTATATGATTTGTTTGTTGTCCAGCCTCATCGATTATTCTCACGAGATTGGCGGAATGTTCGAGCCCTATCAGCCTTGAATCCGGTTCGTTCCCGGCAAACGCCAGCAATGCTTCTCTTAGCTGGATCAAGAGCTTATTCTCGTTCTTGATCATTATTTCGCTTGTTTTTTCCAAGATCGCATGCTTGACCCGCAAAATATCAGCTCCTCGCACATCAAAATCGAGACAGGCTTTATATTCCGGAAACAGGTCATTTCTGTCGCTTGTGAAACTGAATTCAACTCTGCGCAGCTGTTCGAACATATTGAACGAGCTAAGCAGATGAGCATTGATGGTCCGGCTCCCATCGACAACCTCAAGATTGATCAGGCTTGAATCGTTCAAGTTCACGTAATATACGCCGATTTCTTCAGCTTCTTTCAGCAGATGGGGTTGAACGAAAGGTATCCGAGTAAGTGCGGCAAAAGAGTTGACCCTGTCGATCTTCTGGTTCGTGCTGATCGTTGATAGAATCAGTGCCAACGGATGAGGCATCTCCTCTTCAAGATCGCCTCCCATCGGCCTATTCACCGAACACCAATTCTTGCCCCAGACCGCCCTTGCTTGCAACACTAACCAGTTATTCTTCCTGATCATCACATGCAGTTCTCTTACGATTCCGGAAAAGTTGATCAAATAAGCGGTATAGAGCTGGAGGCTACTCATTGAAAACAACGGTTCGAGCTCTTTTACTGACTGCACGAGCGGCTTTTCGACGAATATGCGGCGCAACCAGGCGTTATAGCATTCCTCGATAACTTTAAGGTGAGCCGGCGTATTAACGCAGATAATTGCGCAGTTTCGCCGCCTTGGCTCGATTATTGACCGGGAAAGCTCTGGATAGAACCGTGTTAAGCCGAATGCTTCTACAACGCTCATCAAACGGTCTGAATTGACCTCGATCGCCACGATCTTTTCAACAGGAATTCCAAGCTCTAACAAGGCAGACACATAAAACCTGCCCATGTATCCGCCTGCCCCGAATATATAGAGGTCTCCTAACTGGCTGATGATATCATGCTCCAGCTTCATCTTTCCCCTCCCTGGCAAAAAGTCTTTTGATTAATAAAAGGTCCAAGTTTTGACATATAAAAATAGCACGAAAGTGCTATTTAGTCAAATAAAATTCTGAAGCCTATCCTGATCAATCCTCCCAGGTATTCTTGTCAAGGAGAATATCTTCCGCTCCAGCCGCCGGGCCGCTCCGTGTCTTCTTGAATGATACCGTATAGATCGGTTCATAAATATTCTCTTGCTCGTCTTTCAACTCGATGCTTTTGCCGGACATCAGGCTTGATACGGCAATATCATTCAGAAGCTCTTTAGCGGCCTTGAGATCGATAGTGAGCCTTTCCAGCTTTTCATGGTCAGCACCCATCGAAGCTTTCGCATTCTCTTCAATTTTCTTTTTCTTAGCTTTGATAGCGGCAAGCTCGTCGGATATCCGCTTATACTCCGGGTCCGAATTAAGCGAGTCCTTATAGACCGCCTTTAACGTTTTCTGCTCTTTCTTGATCTGCTGGATCTGTTCGAATACCTTTTGGATGTCTTTCATTGTAAGGATGGGCGCGCATTTGCCAGGCGGATTAAAAACGCCGCGGAATAATCGCGCGTCTTAATATTTAGCATAGTTAAGGTTATCTGACAGGCCGCATAGGGTTTAGTAGGAACATGATTGCGCTAGAATTTAGGGAGTGGCATAAATAATATCTTGAAATTAAGCAATACAATTAGCCTGCGCGGTAAGGTAATTTCGAAGACTAAAAATTCTTACTAATTATTAAAAGAATATATATTCCTACTGAATTCAGGACGTAGGACATCGGGATGAAAAACCTTTTTTTAATTCTTGATGCACCCATTAAAGCAACGCCGATTTCATCCGGCAAAGGCGAGGCAATAATCGCGGCCCCTAAGACCGGCAAGAATATTCTAATAATTTTATTTTCTTTCAGCCGCTTGACTGCACCGTCCTGACGAAAATGAAAGAGACTAAAAAGATTATTCGAAAAACGATTTTTTACAAAAACAAAGATCAGCAGATCTCCGATAACCGCTCCCATTCCAGCTATCAATGCGATAGTGAACATATCATTATCGCCGATCAAATTAATCAATATATAGCCAGCCGGAACTACAGTAAAAAAAGAAATAAAGAATATGCCAGCTATCAAAGCCAATACATAATCGCTGGTTATAGCTTTTTCCAAGACCAACACGACACTGAATTCAGCCATGAGGTATGTGGCCAGCAAGCTTAATGTTATTATTAAAATATCGATAATAATATTCTTATTTATCATATATAACCATTATAGCATATCCTCAAAGAAAGACGGAATATATTATATATAAAAATGGTCCAAAACAAATCAAGCTCAACAAAAAATAACCGCCTATTACAGCGATTATTAAGTGGTGGGCCGGGTAGGGTTCGAACCTACGTAGGCGCGAGCCAGCAGATTTACAGTCTGCCCCAGTTGACCGCTTTGGTACCGACCCGTATTCGTGCGACGACTTATCAGCTTAAAATAAAATCCCGAAAAAGGACTTAAAAATTCTCATTTTCAGATTATCATCAGAATCAATATACAATAATATGCACGAAGATGCAAGGATGGTCTGAGCAAGAGGTGTTTGCTAGGCAATTTCTTGCTATTTTATAATAAATATGCTAAAAATAGTCTGATTATGCAGAGTATGATTAATCGTAGAATGGTTGAATATTGGTAAACGCACAAGCAAGCAAGGGAGGATTGGAGATGAAGCGACTCGGTTTACTTTGCATCATTGTTCTTTCAACAATATCATTTATCATCATCCAGGCTGACGATTCCTGGGCGCGAGGCTTTGAAGAACGGGGTAGCCGGTCTTTTAGCGCTCCTAGCCGGAGTAGTAGTCAAGGAGGAGTAATTTCTGGAGGAAGAAGCCTTGGAAGCGGATCCATCGGCCGGCCGATCGGAGCAGCCAGTGCGCCAGTCATGCGCAGCGGCGGCGATGCCGGAGGGGGAAACCGGATATTCCGCGGTAACGGCGGTGAATCGAAAGGAGTACCGGCTTACCGCAACCCGGAATCATTCCGTAAATTCGATGGCGGCGTTCATCAGTTCGTTCCTCGGAGCGAAGGCAAAGAAGGTATCCAAAGACATGAATTCCAGCCTCGGAACGAAGGCCAAAGGGGCTTCGTTCCAAAAAATCGAGGGGAAGCAGTCGAGCTACCTGGAACAATTCAGCGCAAAGGTTCAACTGAATTTAAGTTTAATGGACCGCCCAGCGAACGCGAGAAACCTTTGGAGGACAATCGGATACGTGAATGGAAAAACCGCGGCGGGCAGGTCGGTGAGAGTTTCAAGCATCATAAAAAGCACCTCCACATTTATAACCATCAGTATTTTAAACCGCGAGGCCGGCATCATCACCACGGACATTACAAGAGCTATTGGTACTGGGGAGGTTACGCTTTCACGACCTACTTCATCTTGGATCCCTTCTGGTATGAGCTCGAGCCAGTCGAATTCCAGAGGCTGTATTACTATAAGGGGTATTACATCCGCCCCCTATCTTACGGCTGTTTTGAATACAGCCTTACCCCCCATGGACCATGGGAAATGCGCTGCCCTTGCTTTGATGATGAATGCGAGGATCTCGATTAAAGGCAATTAAGGTTGTGAATGAAAAAAACAGCCTTTTTTATTTGCTAATAAATCAAGTTTATTCTAACATGGCCTTAAAATCCTTGTTCGAGATGCCGATCCCGAGCTTCCGCATGATCGCGAAAGCATCAGCCGGCCGTCCGAGGAAATAGCGCTTGCCGTCCGCGGGATTTGCATACCAGGCTTCGCCTTGCTTCTCGACCTGCAGGAAGATCTTGCCGGCCTGTTTTTTCGTAAAGGCGCTATCACATCCCAGCCTACCTGTTCTTGCCGGATCATATCCGTTCATGATCTCCATCTTGTCCTGATAGCCGTCTCCGTCAGAATCTGGCTTGGCTTTCTGCGTACCGAGCGCATCTTCAAGGGCGTCCGGGATCCCGTCGGAATCCTGGTCCTTGCCGGTCGGAAGAGTTATCGCGGCCGGTATCTTCGCCAGATCACGATTTCTGATCCCGATGCCCTGTTTCCGCATAACCTCGAAAGCGTTATGCGGCTTACCTAGGAAATAGATACGGCCTTCCGCAGGATCCGCATAATAAGCTTTTCCTCCGTCTTCGACCTTGAGCATGATCCTACCTGACAATCTTCGCATCTTCGCATTCTTGACCTTGCTGCCGTCGAATTGGTCGCCTGCCGATGCGGCGTTTTCCTGGATTTTGCTATCATTATCCGATCCCGGATTTTTCCCGCTGTTTATCTGCGTACCATCGTTATTTTCGACTACTGCTGAGCTATCCTCCGCACAACAGCAATATTCGGCGCCGACTTCCCTGCCGCTTCCGCCTTCTTCGCAATCGCTCGTTGTCGCAGTAACCGCCCCCGAGCTTACAGTCTTTTCGCATAATCCCGATTGCCCGGATGCCGTGCAGAACGGCAAGGCAACCATCCCTCCGGCCGCACAGATTTCGCTGCAGCCAACGGTCCTGCTCCCTTTCTCTTTTCCGGCGTGGTCCTTGATGATCTGACTGTAGTGCTCACGGGTGATCACTATCCATTCGGCCGAAGGCGAAGCTGGAATCTTGATTGACCGGACCTTGGAATTATTATTCTCATCCGATTCGTTGACGCTGTTACCCGTATCGATCTCTGCTTTTAATTCATAATCCCCCGGCTCGATATCGAAGTAGGCATATGACATCGCTCCGGAATGCACGACCTTGCCCTGCTCTGCCGTCGCGACCAGCCTTGCATCACTTCCCTTGAGTATCTTGCCGTTAACGTCAGAAACGGCGGTTGTGAACCCCTGGCTGGCAAATTGGCCGCCTTCATTCTTGATGACCAGCCTGGCCTTGCCATAATACTCGGTTATATCGCTGACCACGAGATCCGGAAGGGGATTTTCTGCGTTGAACGAAACCGTCGTGAAGGCATCCTCAAAAACTAGCTCATCCCCGGTTTCCTGGCTCGTCGCCCTGATCGAGTACTTATACTTCGTATCCGGCTTCAGCTTCTTTCCGCCCCAAAGATCCGGACCGACATAGAAGGAAGAAATACCACCCCACATTTCAATATTAAGAAATAATGCGTTCAGATCGGATTCGTACAGCGTAAAATTAAAAGAATCTGCGATCTGGTTCAAAGTAACAGCAAATGAACGCTGGTCTTCAGCGGCATTTCCAGCCGGATCAACGCTCCTGACAACCAGGTTGGCAACGCCGAATGCTTCGGACTGTCCAGCATAAGCTCTTGCTAATAAGGACAATGAAAATAAAAAAAATATCAAGAAAACAACCGAGGTTTTTTTATACCGCATAATTTTACTTGTTTATGGAAATATTATACCACAATCTCCGATTGTTATTAATCTTTAATGCAGATAAGCGAAAAAAAATCCCGGGCCATAAGTCCGGGCGATTTCACTGATCATCCGCGAATACCAGTTCCCCTCCAGACAGCAGGACGGCCAGCCTTCCATCCTTGATGTATGCCGGCCGGCCCTTGCATGTAAAAACTAAAAAGCCTTCTGGCCAATGCAACCGTCCGCATGCCCCGCAAATCAAAGCAACAGAATTTTCTTTCGGTCCTAACGGCAGTAAATAACAAGGTCGATCCTCCACATTCCCTCCGCAATTATCTTTTCGGCATTCGAATTTAATCATCTATCACCCCTTTGGCGTATTACAGTCTAATCAAATTTTAAATTTTACCGCAATTTAATCTTGACCTGCTAGGATTTTTTAAAGCTGTGGATAAAATATGACTGCCAGAATCAGAATTTGGATTTCAAAGGTCGAATTAAAATAAAAAAGGTCGAAGAAAATTTATTAATTTATCCAGGCAAAAAAATGAAGAAAACAATCTTTGTCCTATCAATTGTCGCTGTATTTGCCTTAGTTTTGCCTGTATTCGCCGGTGAAAACAAGGGACAGAAAATCGGACAGGATGAAATCAGGCTCGCCCTAACACAGTGCTCGAATGCCGGAATCGGCAACGGGGGAGAGTTCGAGGCTGGCATTATGCGATATTCGCTGAAGAGCGATTGCCTTGAAAAACGCCTGCTTAGCAAGTACACTTACGCCCAACTGGAAGCGATTCTGATCCAGTCGAGCTGTGTCAATCTCGGACCGATCTGGGTATGCGAAGTTGATCCGGGTAATTCGGCAGCGCATAACGCTAATAATGAATAATCAGACCAAAGGATTTTCCGTGGAAGTCACAATAGCGCCTTTGAAAAGGGTATCAAAATAACAAGGGGGACTATGATCGATAGTTGCTCTTGTTATTTTATGGTTGTTATCTTTCAGGGTTATTAGTAATTGGACAAGTGAGCACTTACTTTAATTCTAATATTCTTAAGAATACTAGAATCAGAATTAGTTGCAGCAATTCTTTATTTACTGCTATGATCCCTTCTCTTCACCCAATCCGCGATAAAGAATCCGCCGATGACGAAAGCGGCGCCGGAAATCTGCGCTGACCAGGCGAGCGCCATCTTCCAATCGCCAGAGCCCCTGAAAACAACCACGATATAAAGCAAGCCGGCCGCAATAAATGCTATGCCCCCGACAATCTCGTATCGCCAGGAGATCGCCAGGACGACGGCCAGGATCAGCGCAGGAATATTATGCATAAATAATGCCAGGATAGTCTCCAAGAAGCTAAGCCCCGTACCGAAAACATCAAGCGACATCAGAAGAAGAAACGCGATGAATATTAACGATAATACCCTCGGCGTCCAATAAATGAAATCATGCTTCTTATCCTTTAATATATTTTGCATATGGGTAGGATCGATATTTTATAAATTGCATATGTAAATTTCTTGTTTTAAAATTGCATTTCTAGCACTATTCTATCCCTCATCTTTAAGGATCGGCTTATGCGCTTGGGTGTTTTTCCCGAGCGCTTTGTCGTGTATCTTGGATAGCGCGAGGATAGCTAGGATCGCGCCTATCAGGCAAAAAAGCATATCGGACTGGGTGTCCCAGACATACCCCTGTGTTCCAAGAAATGCATCGCCCTTGCTCCCAGTCAGGATCGATATCCACCATTCAACGAATTCATAGCACGCGCTTGCGGCTAGAACGACCGAGACTGAAAAAAAATTTATCCATCTTCTGCCGTTAACGACGGATTTGCGGATGAAAAACTCCCTCGCAACCAGGGCGGGAACGAACCCCTGCATGAAATGCCCTATCTTATCATAATTATTCCTTGAAAACAGCCCTGCATCCCTCAGCCAGTTGAAAAGAGGTACTTCGGCATATGTCCAATGGCCTCCGATCATCAAAATGATGGAGTGGATAAGGATGAAAAAATATATAAGATTCGAGAAACGGAATCTTTTGAATGTGGCGGCTAGGATGGCAAGCGCGACCAACGCGGGAAAAACTTCTAATAACCATGTGAATTGGTCTTTGGGGTGGATGCCGGAAATCACCAAGGCGGCAAAAAAGACCATAATATAGGCTGCCAATACTCTATTCTGTTCTTGCATATGAGTGTGTACTTATTGGAAGAAAAATAATAAAATGATCTTTGTTTTGCTGTATTACGCTCTGTCAACTTTTACAGCTGTTAAGCAGACTTGAAATCGTATTTTCGTACCAGCGCTTCTCACCTAGAATCCGCTCCGACTTCGAAATCCAAGGATCCCAGTCGAACTGTCCGTCGCCGTTGCCCGCTTCACGATCAAGCTTCGCCGCCCTCTCTGCCAAAAGGCCCTGCTCCTTGCTAGACTTGACCCTGCATAAGACATCCGGGGAAAGCATGGTCATCTCATATAAGCGGATACGCGTATTTTGCATCCCGACCAGCTTCAGGTTAGCGCGGAAGATGAATTGCTCGACCGGCATCACAGCTATGAAAAAAAACATCCAAAGGAAGAGGAATGCCAGGAACTTAAGCATATCCGCCGGGCGCTTCCTGAAAAGCGCGGTTATCAGCCAGCCGAAAACGATTGCGCAGAAGACTACCGCATAGGAAGCGTAGAATTTTTCGTAGCTGAAGCCGTAATAGGTTGCATACAGCCGCATGCGCTCTCCGGCCGATAAGAGCAGCAGGAGCGATGCGCCTGTAAACGCGGCAAGCATCCCCTGCACGACCGATGCGGTCTTCCGGTAAGTGAAGTAATAGACGGCGATGTTTAATAGCGATAGGATCAACAGCTGCCAGAAGCCGCTCTTTACAAGGCTTTCCGTTTCCTTGAAATCGAAGGGGAGCGAACCGATCCACAATCTCTTGAGTTGCAGCCATAAGAACAAACCGTATAAAACGAGGATGCCGCCGATCACGATACCGCTGATGATCGAGTCGATATCTTTATCCTGCTTGCCAGACTCATCAAAATCGAATTTACGGCCCCAGGCCAGCAAGGAAGCGAGCATTAAGACGGCTAAGACCAGCCAGACTAATGCCTTATAGATTAAAGTCCTTGAGAAGACCTGGTTGATCAAGCTGAAAATCTGTCCGATCCTCGAAGAGAATTCAGGATCGGCAGAAGACAGCAAAGGGATTACGAACAGCATGGCGACTGCTAGAAACAAAACGATCCCGATAATTATTCTTTTTAACATATGCAATTTCTTGTTTTCCTTCGGCAAGAGCAGGTCGAGATAACGAGAGGCTGCGGGACTTAGCTGTCCAAAAACCGCCGCGAACTTTTTCAAAATATTTTCTAAAAATATCCAGCTCCAAACCCTGCCATGCTTGTCATGCAGAAATCCATAGATAAAGAACAGGGCGATCAAGAGAGGATACAAGGGGATGCTGACCATCTTGATGAACGGATTCTCGTATAGGATGAAATTCAATGCAATCCCGAAAAGGGGTACGAGCCAAGCCAGGTCCTTTGGCTGGTAGCTTTTTCTTTCGAGCAATTCGCGCAGATAGAGCATGATCAGGAAGACCCAGAACAGGAAGGCGTTCAACCCCAAAGCAAAAGGACCCCTGTCCCAGAAGCCCCAGACAAAAATCACCCAATAAAGACCGAGCGCTAGACAGAGAATCATTCTGTTCGTAGAAGTATCTGCGCTAATATTTTTTATTACATGTTTTGACCATTGTCTAAGCATATTTTTAATTAAATATTAGATATAATATCAGATTTTATCATGCAACTTATTTTTTCGGGCTATAAATCAGGTGCCTACGCTTTCGTATTTGCGGATCCCGTAATGCCATACTATACGGCATAGGCAGTATAGCGCAACCAGCCAGACAGTCCCGGCGGCCAGATAAAAAAAGCTTTCAGCCGGTGCGATACGGCCGAGCATGAGGCGGGTCGGGATGAAAAATGAATAGGCAAATGGCGCAGCCAGGGCCGCTGAGGACAGCACCGAGGGCAGCAGATCCAAGGGAAAATAAAGGCCGGAAAACATGCGATCCGCTATGTTAAGGCAATAATTGAGCCCTTCGATCTGCGTCGTCCAAAAGCTGATCATTCCGAATAGCAACGCGATATAGACGCGGATCGTTGCAGCCAGCAAAAGGAAAAGGAGCAAAAATAAAATCCGCCCCAAGTTAAGATCGAGCGTTACCAGATCTTGATAAGCCAGCGTTATCGCGATGATGATCAGGGAAGAAGTACAGGCGGCCAGCCAGCTGCGTCCCAGCGAAAACGCGAAGAGATGGCCGAAATAAGACAGCGGTTTCGTCAGGAAATTCGCGAGCGAACCAGAATAGATATCGCGCTCGACGACATACACAAGGCCGTAATTTGCCGATAAGGAAGAGATCAGGTTGCCGAAGAGGACATATCCGAGCATCTCGCCGTAAGTATATCCGCTGAATGATCCGGTCGAGCGGAAAACGACGCTCCAGATCAGAAGCTGGATCACGACCTGCGCAATATGTCCGATGCGGTAGGCAAAGACATTCCCACGGTAAGCGAGCTGGCGCATAGATTCGTTTTTTACAATCAACCGATACTTTTTCATATGCCGACCGCCTCGTAGCGCTTTAGTCCAGCGCGCCAGGCGAGCTTGACTGCCGCATAGAAGACAATTATCCAAAAGGACTGGACCAGGAGGGAGAGGGCCGCTTCGCCGATTCCCATGCGGCCGAGGAACAACTGCGCAGGAACGAAGAAAGTATGCATGAATGGCAGGAACTTACAGGCTGCGAACAATCCTGGGAAGAGCGTTAGCGGGAAAAAACCGCCTGAAAGGAAGCGGATCACGACATCGATCGAATAATATATCCCGTCAATCTCCGTGGTCCAAAAGGCGGCCATACCGATCAGGGCGGAAATCAGGAACTTAAGCAGGAAGACGGCCAGCATCATGGCAGCCAGCGCGGGATATATCGATATTTCCTCCGGGATGATCAGCTCGTTGCGCAGGAGCAGGAAAGCGGCCAGGCACTGCAGGATAACGGCGATCAGCGGCACGGAAACGCGCCCGACATTGATTGCCGCCATATATTTTAAATAACTCTGCGGCTTCAGGAGGAACTGCGAAAGCTGGCCGCGCTGGATATGGTCGGCGATGCGGTATTCGAGGTTGTAGTTCGTCGTAAAGAACATGAAGAACCAACCGAAGGCGATATAGGTTATCATCTCGTCCTTAGTATAGCCGGAGATCATAGGAATGTGTGCATAGATCGCGCTCCAGACGATAACTTGCAAGGAAAGCTCGAGCAGGTTGCCGACCGCATACGATAAGATTGTCTCGCGGTAAACGAGCTGCCTCTGCATCTGGTTCTTGATGATGATCCAATACTTGTACATCGGTTTGGTTAATCAATTCTTATTAGACGCTTGCAAACTCCAACGGCTTTTAAAAATTACCTTTATTCCCTGGATGTGCATTCAGCTTGAAGCGCTGGAATACCTGCGCAGGCTGATGCGCCAGAGATACAGGGAACCGCTGAGCCAAACGGCTGCGATTACGGCAGAAAGGACAGCATGCTTCAAGCCTAGCATACCGAGCAGAGCTTTAACCGGAAAGGCGACGACTACAATGATCGGCATAACATATGTAAAGATGAACTGGACAAGCCCGGAGAAGATCTCGGGCGGGAAGCGGCCGATCGTCATGGTCTCGCGGTAGACCCAGATGAAATTTTCGCTCTCGGTCGTCCAGACAGTGACGCAAGCGGAGATGATATGGATCCCAAACAGGATTAGCATGCCGACAATAACAAGACTTATGTATCCAAAAATTATCGGTATAGACCATGCAACCCCGATCAGATTATAGATCAAAATAATTAATATTACTGTAGGCAATAGGAATATTGCATCCAGAATATCGAATCGAGACAATACCATAAAAAGGCTGTTTATAGGCTTAACTAGGATAAAATCAAAATTGCCAGTTCGTACTTCATTTCGTAAGTGATATACACCCCTCATCAGGACCTGGGCTGACACATCCATAAAATTAAATGTTAAAAAAAATAATATCGCTTCGTATTTATCATAACCTGCTAATCTTGGAACATGATCAAAAATTGCTATTATAAATAATAGAAAAAAACCAAATCGCACAAATTTACCAATAAGGTAGCCGGCGCTGTCTAAACGATTCGAAAGATATGAACCAGTCGACATCCCTGAAATTTTCCACCAAATTTTTATATATTTTTTAATATTATTAATATTACAAGCTGCCATAAATTTTTATTCAAATACCTTCGCCGGAATATTTTCGGATTCCTCGCCTCCAGATTATTATGGTTAATCCGGAGAGGATCAGTATCCAGATAACTTGCACTACAAAACCCAATAAAATATCTCGGACTGATTGTCGATTCAAAACAACAACTAAAGGAAAATATATTAAATAATAAAACGGCAGATAAGCCAAGATTGTGTATAACCCAGCAGACAATATACTAAGCGGGAAATAACCGCCGGCGGAGAAATCCATGAACCAATCGAAAAGAAACCGAGGGCCCATTGCTTCCCTGGACCAGAAAGAAAGCGATGATAAAGTAAAAATAAGTAAACTATAAAGAACAATTGCGAGACACACGGCAACTATTGAAAAGATCAAATTACCACTTGCGGGCATCAAGATCATTTCCCCAGTTATTGAACAAAAGATTATTATTTCAATAATAACAAATAAAAGATTAATTATCCTTTCTGCAGAATCTCTAAAAAAATTGTAGATAAAAATATTCAATGGCATCGTCAGATATTTAGAAAAAATGCCAGTATTAATCTCTATTGATAAATTTCTTGAGTGCCCTCCGAAAATTAAGGGACGTAATGTCAATGTTAATAATACATAAGAAACAAGTTCTTTGCGTGAGAAGCCTGCAAAGGTACCTGTACTGGTAGACAAAGATATCCATAAATAATACAGCATAAGCAAAACAATAATGCTCCGCAGGCGGCCGAGGAAAAAATTGAACCTGTACTGCAGGATCCTCTGCCATTCCAGCTTAAATACTATTAAATATTTATGCATGATTAGCAATTATTATCGGTCGTCTTGCAATATATAAAAGCTTGCTTTTTATCATTTTTTCAAATATAGTCATAATAATCAGCGTAAAGGCGATTTCGACCAAAGGCAATCTTCAGAGAATCATTGATCATTGCAAATATCCACACCAGCGGGCGGAGGGGCCATTATGAATTTTTTACAGATAGACTTTCAGGCCGGTGTTAAATTGAAGAGTGTATTCTGGGAACGCCTCGAACCGTACGAGCATTATTATTTCATGCGGGACTCCCGGGGCAAACGGTTGATGGCGCTCTGGCTGTTCGCTGACGACCTTACTCCGGAAAATGTCGCCAAACTCGCTCCCGATCATATGCTCGTTGACATGAAAACCTGCGAGCTGATGCTGATGGTCGAGAAGTTTTTCGAAGGCTACAAGTCTTGTACAAGATTGAAGGAAACGCGGACGATAGACGGCAAGGAATTCCCGGTCATGTATGTCGCTTATCGATACAGGTTCACGGAAGAAAACACCTCTGTTGCATTCGCCATGCCGCTGCTCGAAAACGATAAATCCATTCTTACCTATGACTCGGATATAAAGAATATATTGTTCTTGCCCTGCCCTTACGAATCGGGAACCTTCCTCAAATGCCTGCAGATCATCCTCGGTGACCCGGACAGCGAATGCTCGCTGGCGCATCGGATACTGAAAAGCAAGATTTCAAAACGATAGCGGATCAGCCAGATCCGCTCTTTTTATTTCAAGCCGTGTTTTTTCTTTATCAGTCCGGCTGCGTGCTTATATTTCTTTACGCTCGGCAGAAAGGGCAGCAGCCTATAAGCGGAAGCTGGCAGCCAGCTCGACATCGTCCCGCCGGACCTGACATTAAACAGCGGCTCATTGATCCAGGTGCCGGTCAGTCCGTGCTCGAGCATTGACAACCAGAGATCCCAATCTTGCAAGCGCTTGACAGATTCGTCGAAGCCGGGGAAATGCTCGCGCCGGATCAGAGAGGTCGTATGGATATAAGGCATCGATCTCAAGCGATCTGCGTCGAACGGGAAGAGCCGGAAGAGCTTCCAGCCGAAATAATGTGAAGCGTATGCATAGCTCGCGCCCGGCTGCTCTTCCAGAGCGCTATGCATCTTCCCGAGCATGTCGCGGCGCATGACGATATCCGCATCGCAGAAAATAATGTATCCTCCAAGCGCTTCGCGCGCGCCGCGGTTGCGCGCCGCGTTTGCCCCCTTGTTCTCCTGGTCAATCAGTATATATCTTTTGCCAATATTGGCAAATTTTTTTTGATAAAAGCCAAGCACCTTTTCCGGACCGTCCGTCGAACCGTCGTTTACGACGACGACTTCATAGTCTGGAAAACTTTGCGCCAGGATGCTTTCCAGGCAGGCCCCGACTGCTTCCCGCTGGTTGTATAACGGTATTACGATGCTGATCATATCTGTGGTAATCATTCTTTAACCAGCGGCAATTGCATGCCGGATATGATCCTATGGATCTCGATCACCTTCTCCCTCCATCGGAAGCTGTCAAGCGCCCTCTTCCTACCCTGCTCTCCGAGCCTTCGGCGCAAGGCAGTGTCTTCTGCGAGGCGCACGATCGCGTTCGCGATCGCTTCGGTCTTTTCCGGATCGACCAGGAAGCCGCTCGTATTATTCTCGACTGCGTCGCGCACTCCTCCTGAATCGCCAGCGACCACAGGCCTGCCAGCCAGGCTCGCTTCCATAAGGACTATGCCGAAGCCCTCGACATCGTTGCCGATCTGCCTCGATGGCATCGCAAAAATATCGCAAGCGCGCAGCCAGAGCCATTTTTCCGCATCTGTAATCTTACCGATCATGCGTACGCGCCGCCTCGCCTCTTCCGGTAAAGCGGCGATCTTCTCCTCGATATACCGCTCATCAGGACCGATGCCGGCAATGACGTACCTGCAGCCAGGGCTCACCTTTAGCACGGCCGGCATAGCTTCGACGACCTTGTCGATGCCCTTGCGCTTTACGATCCTGGCGATCGTAAATATAAGCGTGCCATCCGGCACGCCTTGCTCCTGGCGGAACTTCTCGATCTGATGGCCGCTGATCATATCGCGGTCGTCGATGCCTGGATTCACGATCCGGACTTTATATTCCTCTTCAGTACCAAGGAAATCTTTCACGCTCTTCGCCGCATAGCTGTTCGAGCAGATAATGCCAGACGCTTCTTTTAGTATCTTATAAGAGAGCTTCCTTTTCCTTGGCTTCAGTTTAGCGGTTTCGAGATCCATGCCATGGAGCACTACGGCATACGGCCGCTTGACGATCCTGGTCGCGAAATACGCCGCATTGCCGAGCGGCAGAAGGTGGCCGATGATCAGCTTGTCTATCCCGTGCTTCCTAACGGTCCGCATAATTCTGAAAATCCCCGGAATCCATTTAAAGAATAACAGGCTATCGCTTAACAGCTGGCCCTGGTTGTTGTCTAGAACCATGATGCCATGGTCCGAACCGCAGGCATCGCCTTCCGGCCAGTGTTTCACGATATTATAATAGTAATTTGCCACACCACCGAAGAACGGCGGATATTCAATTGTTACGAGCAAAGTTTTCATATGTTTTATTAATATCAAACGCGCTTGAAAGAGCTTATGATGCTTTGAGCGTCCTCGCGCCTTACGGCTTTAAATGCGAAAAGTAGAGCGAAATACAGGATGCCCGACAAAGCGACATTGAAGATGATCGGCAGGATGTCCTTCAACGAATATGCGGCAACGGCCATGGCTAGCGCTGCAATAAGCACTTTCAAAGCCATGAGCAGGATCCTGGATCCGCGGTACCGGGTTATCTTTCCGGTTATTGCCAGTCCGAGCATGAACAGGAAAACGTTCGCGGCTAGTACAGTTACGGCGGCGCCCGTATATGCAAAGGCTGGGATCAGCACCAGATTCATTGCCAGGCTGACGGCAAGCGCCGCAGCCATATTCAGAGTATTGGTCTTCTGCCGGTCACAGGCATTCAAGAGCGATCCGATCGGAAAGTTCAAGAAGATGAAAGGCAGAGCGAGTATGATAATTTGCAAAGGAAGCACGGCATCCAGGTAGTCAGATTTGAAAAGGAGGACGATCTGCTTGGCCAGGGCAAATGTGCCGAAAGCGATCGGAACGGATATTACAAGGAGATAGTTCATTGCGCGCTCGAAAGTGATGCCGAGTTGCGACCGGTTTTCCTTCCAGTAAAGGCTCATTGCGGGATAAAGCGAAGCGGTAAAGGCCATCGGCAGGAACTGCAGGGCGAAGATGATCTTGAACGGTATCTGGTAAATGCCGACCGCCCTATCCCCGGAAAAATATGAAAGCAGCAGGGTGTCGAAATATGTAAAACCGCGCTGGAAAACAGCATACAGCGCGAAAGGGAAGGCGAGCAGAGCCATCGAGCGCGCCCCCGCTTTTTCAAAGGACGGCCATGCGCTTATTCCGAACCTTGAATAGAGAAGGAAGGAAGAATAAGCGAAATTGAATATGCTAGCAGCCGCTAACCCCGCCATCAGGAAGACGACTCCGCCGCCCAGGCTGACGACCAAAGCGCCGGAAACGAGAACGATCAGCTGAAAAATGATCGACGCGAGACTCTCGAATTTCAAGTTATGAAAACCCCTGATGACGGCAAAAAAAGTCTGCGTGAACGAATCAAGGATCATGGAAATCCCCGCAAGCGAAACCAGGGCGACCGTGACCGAAGGATAGCCGGCCAGACGGATCCCGGCGAATGCTACCAGGGCAGTAGCGACCGCTAGCGGCAGCTTGATCGACAGCACTGTCCCGAGCAGCCGGCCGGCATCTTTCTGGTGTTTCGGAACTTCGCGCGAAAGCACGTTTGCCAGCCCGATATCGATAAAAATGCCGAAGATAGTCGTGTATGACACTGCAAAATAATATTTCCCGAGGTCATCAGGACCTATCGCGCGGGCGATCATCACGAAATATGAGAAAGTTATAATTTTCTGGACGACTAAAGCCAAGGTGAAATAGGAAGTATTTTTTGCAATATTAGAGATTTTTTCTGACATACACAGATTTATTGATGCTCAAAGCTTAGCACGTTTACAGAGCTTAGACAATAGAAAAACCCCTTTTTCCGGGGGCTTTTTCATATTTGAACCGTATTCTCGTATATCAATAATACTTAGCGCTTCGACCATTGCGGGGCTTGTCCCGTGTCATTCAGGAAATATGTGAAATATGCATAAACTAGCATATATAACATAACGGATTTTAGCGCTTCGACCATTGCGGGGCACGGCGTGCTTTCTTGAGTCCGGCTTTCTTCCTCTCAACCTTGCGTGAATCGCGGGTCAAGAGATCCTTGGTTTTGAGTGCGGGTCGCAGTTCAGAGTTAACGAGCAATAGCGCGCGCGCGATACCGTGCCTGACGGCTTCCGCTTGTCCGTGTTTTCCGCCTCCGTGCACATTAACCGAAAAATTGAAGTCTTTAAGATGGCCTGAAAGCTTAAGCGGCTGCTGGACAAGCAGGTTATCAGCTGTGGAAAAATACTCCCCGGACCGCGAGCCATTCACCATGATAAAGCCCTTGCCGTGCTGATAAAGCCTTATCTCCGCAATCGCCCTCTTTCTCCTGCCTACTGCCTGCAGATATTTTCCCTTGAATACCGGGATCTCTTTGGCTTCAGGCTCCTTAGTTTTTAAATTCTGCTCCGTCATATCTTGATCGCCTTTTCCGGCCGACTACCGGGCCGGGCCGGGATTATTTAATAACCAGCCTCCTCATCATTTTCGGCCGTAGGCGGTTTGCCGGAAGCATTTCACGCACGGCCCGCCGAAGCACCTCTCCAGGATCTTTCGAGAATACATCTTTCATCTTCCTGGTCTTAAGCCCGCCAGGGTATCCCGAATAGCTATAATAAGCCTTTTGCTCCATCTTCTTGCCCGTGAATCTCAATTTCGCGATATTAAAAACCTCGACAACCGCTCCTTCGTCAAGATTAGGCCGATATTCCGGCCGGTCCTTGCCGCGCAGCAAAATCGCGGTCCTGGTCGCTAGCCTACCCACGGTTTGTCCGGTCGCATCGATTTTATGCAGTTCCCTGTTCATCTTTTTATAATTACTCTATGCTTTGGTATTTTGTATTTGTAATTACATAGCCTAAACCAGCTCGATTTGCACCATCTCCGCTCCATCGCCCTGCCGGGATCCGACTTTGACGATCCGCGTATAGCCTCCCTGGCGGTCCTTATACCTTTCGCCGAGGACCTCCATCGCTTTGCTGACAGCTAGCTTCTGCGGCAGGGTCGCGATCAATTCACGTCTGGCCGGCAATCCGCCTTTTTTGGCAGACGTGATAGTGCGCTCAACGAGCGAACGCACGGCCTTAGCCTTGGCCTTCGTCGTCCTTACTTTCTCGTACATCAAAACGCTCGCGGCCAAATTCCGGAGCATGAGCTCGCGGGGTCCCTTCTTCCTGTCAAGTATCTTATTTTTGTTCCTGTGGCGCATATTATTTTATTTGACCCATATCAGGCCTAAACGATGCCTTATTTCTTTTTTACGGACCGCTTCCGTTTCGGCTTTTCCTCCTCCGCCTCCTCAACCTTCACGCTTTCCTCTTCAGCGCTCGCAACCCCGGCCTCTGCTTCCTCGGCTTCTTCTGCCGGCTCGGGCTCTGCCTCTTCATCCTTGTATGTCAGGGCCGTGAACTGATCGATCAAGATGGCGACTGCCTGCCTGAACGCTTCTTCAGGCAGGATCGTGCCGTCAGTATCTATCTGCAGGATAAGCTTATCCCAGTTCGTCATTTTTCCAACGCGGACATTCTCGATATCGATCCCGACGTTGTGCACCGGCGAATAGGCCGAGTCGAGCTCGATATAGCCGATCTCCTTGTTTTTCTTCTCGCGGCTGTCGATGGTCTCGTAACCCCGCCCCGGAGCCGCATGGATCTCAATCTTCAGGTTGCCGGCCATATCCGTGATATGCGCCAGCTCAAGCTCGGGATTAGCGATCTCGACTTGGCTGTTCTTGGCGATATCCCCAGCCTTCACGGCCCTTTCTCCATGGACGTCAAGGTTCAGGACCTGCGGCTCCTCGCCATGGATCCGCATCCTGATCTTCTTCAAGTTCAGGATGATCTCGAGTACATCCTCCTTGACATGCGGCAGAGCCATGAATTCATGATCTGCCCCGGCTATCTTGACGCCGACTACGGCCGCCCCGGGCAGCGAAGATAATAGGACGCGCCTCAAAGCATTGCCGAGCGTGACGCCGAAGCCGGGATAGCACGGTTCGATCGAAACCGTAGCTTGGAATTCGCTCCGCCCGCTGGCGAATTCAATTTTTTGTGGAAGCGCGATGGAGTTCATACGCATTTGACTTTATGTAAGAGTAATTTTATCTGGAATAATATTCGACGATAACCTGCGGCGCGATGCCTTTCTCGAGATCGTCAGCCTTAGGCGCATGCAGGATCTTGACGGTCGCCTCGTTCTTATCGATGAACAGCCAGCTCGGTCCCTCTTTCTTCTTCAATTTTTCCCTGATATCAGCGAAAGGCTTGGTCCTCTGGCTGTGCTTATAGACGGCGATCATGTCTCCGGGTTTGACCTGGAACGACGGAATCGTGACTTTCCTGCCGTTGACCGTGAAATGGCCGTGCGCGACGAGCTCGCGCGCCTGGCGCCTCGAAGACGCCATGCCTGCGCGGTAGACCGTATTATCGAGACGGGTCTCCAAGAGGCGCATGAAGTTCACCCCCAGGTCGCCCTTGAGCTTCTTTGCCTTCTCGAACGTTATCCTGAACTGGCGCTCCAGAATATTATAAGTCGCTTTCGCTTTCTGCTTCTCTGCAAGCTGCAAGCCGTAGCCGGACTGTCTTCCTCGGCCTTTCGGCCCGTGGAAGCCGGGAGGATAATTGCGCTTGACGATCGAGCATTTCGGCGTTGAGCACCGGTCACCCTTGAGAAAAAGCTTCTCTCCGATCCTCCTGCACTTCTTGCACCTTGCTTCGAGATTCTTTGACATAATGCTTGCTTTCGCTAAATTATTCTTTGTATTTGGCTTAATATCGTTGAACTGGTCGATCTTTTTAGACCCGTCTCGGCTTTTTCGGGCGGCAGCCGTTGTGTGGAACAGGCGTAATATCTTTGATCGCAACGATCAAAAGCCCGTTGGCGTTCAGTGCCCGAACCGCGGCTTCGCGTCCCGTCCCGACGCCGTTGACAAAAACGCTGACTTCTTCAAGGCCGTACTGCTCACGTGCACGTTCTACAGCGATCCGGGTTATTACCTGTGCGGCGTAAGGCGTCGATTTCTTAGGCCCCTTGAATCCGGCGATGCCGGCGCTTGCCCAGGAAAGCACGTTCCCGGTCGCATCGGTCAGGGTAATGATAGTATTATTGTATGTCGATTTGACGTATGCCCGTCCTGTAGAGATCCGCTTGTCTTTCGCCTTTTTAGTCTTCTTTTTCTTCAGCTTCTTTGTGCGGGCTTCCTTCTGCTTCTCCAGCTTCTGCCGCACGCTTTCTGGCAGCTCGACAAGGCCGCTCCTCATGTTTTCCTTCGGCCTGGAGTCGGATTTCAGGTCCTGCCTCTCATTCAATTCGTTCGATACGCTTAAGGCTGGCGCCTGCTCTGCTGCCGCGTCCTCTGTCTTTATATCGTTAGTCGGTTGGTTGTCGTTGTTTGTCATATTTGTTCCTTTACGGCTGTTCGGCCGGTCGTTTAAGTCTTCTGTGCGGCTGGCTTCTTGCCGGAACCCATGGTAACGCGCCTGTTGCCCCTGACCGTACGGTTGTTCGTTTTTGTCCTCTGGCCGCGCACTGGCAGGCTGCGCATATGGCGCGTTCCCCTGTAACTGCCGATATCCTTCAGCCGCTTAATATCGCTCTGCCTGTCGCGCCTGAGGTCGCCTTCGACCCGGTGCTGCTTCTCGATAATCGTCCTGAGTTTGTTCGCGTCTTCATCCTTCAAATCCTTTACGCGGACCGACGGCAAGATCCCGACCGCCTTCAGTATCTTTCTCGAAGTGGTCAGGCCGATCCCGTAGACATAAGTCAGTGCTATCTCGACGGTTTTTTCATTCGGGAGGATGACTCCCGCAATTCTGACTGCCATATTATAAATCGTAAATCGAGCTTCGAATTCCGAATGATTTTTTCCGAATTTCAAATTTCGAGTTTGTTTTTAATTCTAATTGACGCTTATTCCCTTTGTATCGTTCGATGTTTAGGATCCGGAATCAGATGCGCCTATCCCTGTCTCTGCTTATGCCGGGGATTCTTGCATAATATAATAACGCGCCGGTTCCTCCGGATGACCTTGCAATCTTTGCAGATTTTTTTAACCGCTGCGCGTACTTTCATGCTTGCTTGCACTTATTTTATTATCTTGGCCGATCAGGCAGTCTTCCCGTTGCTAGGGGCTTCCTTTAACCATCATGCTGAGATAGTTCAAAGTCGATAAACAATCCTTCCTTTGGTCAGGTCGTACGGGCTCAACTGTACTCGGACCATATCGCCGGGCAAAAGGCGTATCTTATTCATCCGCATGCGCCCAGAGAGATGCGCTAATATCTCATGCCCGTTCTCAAGCAGGACTTTGAATGTCGTCGAAGGCATCGCTTCAGTTATCTCGCCCTTCATCTCGATGAAATCCTTCGAATCGATAGCGTTCGCTTCTTTATTGAATGCGGCCATCAAGCGTTTTAAGACATTAAAAATTTTGGTAAATGCATTGCCTTACCAAAATCGTAATGTAAAGCTACTTTAAACAATATATTGTGAATATATGGGAATATTATATATTTTGTGCACTCATTTGTCAATAGTAGCCCGGAAAATCAATAATCCGATGATTATCTGCTAAAATAAGGCAAAACATTATTCATCATTAAGCTCGGTCAGGGCAGGTTTTTTCCTGCCTTTGTCCTAAAAAAACAAAAAATAACTATCCGAGAACGGCTTTGATCCTCCGCACGCCTGCGCTTGATGATTCTTCTTTCTTGATCTTGAAACGCCCTAGCTGCCCGGTCCTTTCGACATGCGGCCCTCCGCAGATTTCCTTCGAGAATATCCCTTCCCCCTCGCCGACCGTATAAACCTTAACGTGTTCGCCGTATCTGGACTCAAAGGCTCCAATAGCGCCGTATTCCTTGGCGGCCGCGACCGTCATTTCCATGCACGTGACCGGCAGATCCTGTTCGATCGCCGAATTGACGAGTTCTTCGACTTTTGCAATCTCGTCCGGCGACAGCTTTCTTTCGAAAGAAAAGTCGAAACGCAGGCGATCGGCTGTGATGTGCGATCCTTTCTGCCTCACATCCATGCCCAGGACTTTGCGCAATGCGGCCAGCATCAGGTGGGCCGCCGTATGCAGGCGCCTGGTCTCGTCGCTCGCATCCGCCAGTCCGCCCTTGAACATGCCGGCGGAAGCCGTTCTCGACAATTCCTGGTGCTTCTGCATTTCACTGTCGAATCCGGCAAGGTCGACCGACAGTCCTTTCTCGCGCGCCATTTCCACAGTCATCTCGACCGGAAAACCGTATGTCTGGTACAGGTCAAAAGCGCGGTCCCCATCGATCGATTTTCCGCCGCCAAGCTTCTGCGTAATCTTCTCGAATTCCTTCAGGCCTTTCTCGAGCGTCGCCTTGAATTTCAGCTCTTCATTTTTGATTTCGGTGACGATCCGGTCGACGTTGGACTGCAGTTCCGGGTATTGCCGGTAATAATCATGCACGATGATTTTCGCGATCTCTTTCGTCCAGGATTCATCGACGATGTTGCCGATCTTGTAATTCTCGATGCCTATCATTTTCCCGTACCTGACCGCGCGCCTGATCAGCCGCCGGACGATATAGCCTCTGCCGGTATTCGAAGGCGGGACGCCGTTCGGATCGCCGATCATGAAGGTCGCGGCTTTCAGGTGGTCCGTAATGATGCGCATCGCGCGCGTGACTTCCTCGGATTCGCCGTATTTTTTTCCGGAAATGAACTGCAGGCGGGCAATGCAGTGAGAGAACAGCACGGTCCTGAAGTTATCATCATAACCGTTCAAGATCGCAAGCACGCGCTCGAGGCCCATGCCGGTATCGACGTTCTGCATCGGAAGTTTTTCATAGCGCCTGTCCTTGGTCTTGTTATATTCCATGAAGACATCGTTCCAGATCTCAACCCAGTATTCATTATCATCATTAAAACTGGCCGGCACTTTTTCCGGATCTCCGGTCCAGTAGAACATCTCCGTATCCGGACCGCAAGGTCCGGTCTCGCCGGCCGGCCCCCACCAGTTGTTCTTTTTCGGCAGTTTAGCGATGCGCTCGGGTGCGATGCCGATTTCGTCTTTCCAGATCTTGTAGGCTTCTTCGTCGAATGGCGCATCATCATCGCCAGCAAACACCGATACGGCGAGCAATTTCTTATCAAGCCCGAGCCAATCAGGACTTGTCAGGAACTCCCAGCTCCAGCTGATCGCTTCGCGCTTGAAATAATCGCCGAGCGACCAATTACCGAGCATCTCGAAAAACGTATGGTGCGTGCGGTCGCCGACCTCCTCGATATCGTCCGTACGGACGCATTTCTGTACGTTGGCGAGGCGCCTGCCTTCCGGATGGGGCTCACCCATGAGATACGGGACTAAGGGGTGCATCCCGGCGGTCGTGAACAGCACCGTCGGATCGTTTTCAGGAATCAGTGAAGCGCTCGGGATTATGGCATGGCCTTTTGATTTAAAAAAATCCAGGAATTTGTCCCTAAGTTCCTGGGCGCTAATCGGCTCTTTTGTTATGGGCATAACTTGATTTTTAAATAAGAATGATAAATTTTATACGCTCTTCCCATTTTTATGTTTTTAGTATAAGATAACGGCATGTTTTTTGCAAATCAAGAGTTGCCGGATAGTTTTCGGACAATTTTGTCATATTCCTACATTAAACGCAATAGTATCGATCGAGGAGGTTAAACATGAAATTTCTGGCTGCCATAACATCGGTAATCCTTGTACTTTCCTGCTCATTTCAAAATCCAGCGTTAGCTGCAAAATCCAGCAAATCCAAAGACCGGCTGAATGAAATCGAAATCCCGGCCGGTTCGTTATGCTACAAGCTTTCGAACTATTCAGGGCTATGCATTACGCAAAAAGGTCCTTGGATCGCCTATTATTATACGGTTGACCACCAAGGCGACATTGCAAAAGTATTAATGGCTTATGGCAACCGCAAGAATCGGCAGGTTGATATGATCAAACTGCTCGAAAGGAATACGCACAAACAAGTGGTGTATAAATGCACATATAGCGAAAGCAAGATTTTTGCCGTCGAGCCGCAAGGCGAAAGCCGCAGTGATCTTGAGGCTCAGCTGATGATTCTGTGCTTCGCGGTTAATGCAGATGAGATCATCAAAAGCGGTGATCGGCCGGGAAACGAGACCCTACTAATCTCCTCATCTCTCATAAATATCGCCTTTTTCGGTACCTCTAATCCTGCTGGTAAAAGGGTTGAAATCCAAAATTATTGAACTTTATACTACATTATGTATTGAAGAGCTTGACAAAGCTCTTTTTTCATGCTAATATTAAATGATTATTAACATAACAAATGTATAATATCCCGATATTAACATTATTGTGTTTTGATTATTCAACTGAACCTTCACAAAGAGAGGATCTATCATGATCAGACTAATCGTCATTTCGATTATTCTATTGGGCACGCTTTTCTCTTCTGAGGCGAATGCCGGAGAGATCGTTTACGCACAATTCGGCAAGGGGATTTTCGCCCTGGCCAATATTTCGGAAACAACCCGCGTAACGATAGCGGCTGACAATCACTGCAACGCATACAGCGTAATTGTATGGATGGAATACCAGGAAGGAATCGGAGGAAAATTCGATATCAAAGTCGAGCGCAAATTGATTGCCGGCATCAGTCCGGCTCCTATGATCGATCTGAAGCAAAGCTCTTTTGAGGCATTGATCCAGGCGATGGTAAGGAAAATTTGCCTGGCTGCCCAGAATGAAATGAGCTTGGACGGCCAAGAAGAGAATATCCGCATGGTTTTAGGATTAGTATGCCAGTTAATAGGCATGGAAATGGCTTGATTTAGGCGTCAATAAAGGGAGGAAGGAAAATGAAAAGTAAGACAAATTTTGTTTTGGTGCTGATTATTCTGATTTTTGCCTTTTTAACCGCTGGCAAGGCAAATGTCTTCCCTGCGGAAAACGTCAGGGTGATTGAAGGGAAGTATGCCAGTGAGCCGATCTGGGACGCAGAGCAGATCACAGAGTCGATTCTGGTGTGCTATTATACGACACCTGGTGAAGTCCGAATCGAAATCGAGGTCAATTTAGGCTTCGTTGAAACGCCGAAAGGCGCTTTCATAAGCAAAGTGCTTGTAGCGATTTCAAACAAAGGCGGACAGAATCTGGTCCAGTACCGCGGACAAATTATCAATTCCAGCTCTCCTTTGCCTGGAGACCTGATCTCAATGGTCCGTAGGGGCGAGAAGCTCGCTTCCCGCTCACAGGAGATAGAAACGTTTGTATTGAAGGTTATGGGCATGGAAAAGCTCCCTGTCCTTAAATGAACACCTGCTCGGAGGCTCGCCTCCGAGCATTTTTTATCGCAAAATTCAGATCCTCCTGATCCATTTCAGGAAGATCCAGGCGAGCATGCCTCCGGTCGCGGCAGTCGCGAGCTGAGGCCAGCTCATCATCTGCGCGACCTTGACGGCGAGCTCCTGCTTCAGGACGAGCCGGACGATGATCGTTACGCTCCCGTAAAGGAACAGGAACTTGCCGGCTGAACCGGCCGCGACACCGTACCAGTACCCCTTTTCCTGGTCCTTGGAGCGCGAATAGAAGAATTCAATCAAAAGGATATAGATTGCATTGCCGATCATGATGAAGGGCACGACAGGCGCGAGCGGAGCCGGCAGCAGCCCTCCAGCGAGGGCCGCCAGGCTCGGCAACATGCATAAGACCAGCGCGCTCCTGATACCGACTAAAAAAAGCATAATGATCAGCATCGCGTTTACGAAAGGCCCGGTCATCCATTGGATATGCAAAAATAATGGCAGCAATGTCGCTGAACCCGCGATAGCTAGGAAAATCGCGGCTGTCCTCGGCCAGGCACTGGCTTGCGTATAATCATCCATCGCAATTGCTGCTGAAGCTAGGTTTGCATTGATAAATCGCTCGCCTCCTCTCTTGTTATTACTCATATTATCGGACATAAATAATTTGAATAAATCATAAGAATAATCCTTATAATTGACGCAGTGGGAATTATGTGCTATTATAGCGTATATTTTTGTATAAATTCTGCTATTTGTGTTTGATTATGTTCATTCTAAAGACCCAGAATAAGAAAGGGACTAAAGATGATTATCGAAATAACGGGCAGGATCGTCGAGTGGTATTCGCCGGATTTCATGATTTTCAACGCATTCTCAAAAAATGGGTTAAAAGGCCAAACTTACAATGTATATTTCGATGGCCTTGAGCCCTTGGATGACAGATTTCCTTCGCCCGCCAACCCCCTCACGATGGAACCAGACTTGTTCGAACAAAATGCAATGAACATTTTCAGGATCAGCGGCAGGCTTGCCAGCAGAAATGGGGAAGAATTCATAATCCCCGAATCAGTAATGATCTTTTCTGAAAATAAAATCATAACCTCTGCTTACCAGCCCCTCTGAAATCCTTCTCCGCTGTGCTAATAATTCCAGCGGTTTTTTTATTTCCTGATTATGGTTCCTGAGACGACTCTCGCTTCTTCGTCAGAATAAACTTTCAAGACTTTATATACTCCCTGCGTCGTCCCATTGCCGATAATGAGCTTGGTTATCTCGACACGCGCGATGACCTGCCAATCGTCGGTGACGAGTTCGATCGGCGTATCGAGCATATAGAGCCTGTGCCGCTCCTTCCTAAAAGGATATTCCTTGCCGACGGCCAGTTCATCGCGCCCAATCAGGCCCTGGCTTGGAGATAATTTCAAGCATCCCTGCTGTTCCCATACTGCTCCCATATATTCCGATTATTTTTTTCAGCTCTACTAGCCTGGTTAATATAAATATAATATAAATAGGTTATAATATATGATAACCTTTAGGCGAGATGCTGTAAATAGACGAAGATTATGAGGATAATCGATACTGAGCGGATCCCGATCAAGCTCTGGCTCGACGATATCGAGCCCGGGGCGCTCGAACAGGCCAAGCACGTCGCGAATCTGCCGTTCGCCTTCCATCATGTCGCGATCATGCCGGACGCGCACGAAGGCTTTGGAATGCCGATCGGCGGAGTGCTCGCGGCGATCGGGCATGTCGTGCCGAACGCCGTCGGCGTCGATATCGGTTGCGGCATGTGCGCTGTACCGACCCAGGCGCGGAGCATGCCCCGAAGCCAACTGACAGAAATTATCGCCATAGCGCGCCGGACGATCCCGACGGGTTTCAAGCGCCACGAGCAAGCGCAGGACGAGAGCGTCATGCCTGAACTCAAAGCCAGCCTGCCAATCGTCCGGCGCGAATACGAAAGCGCGAAACGGCAGGTCGGGACGCTCGGCGGCGGTAACCATTTTCTTGAGATCCAGCAGGGTTCGGACGGCCGTGTCTGGCTCATGGCGCATTCTGGTTCGCGCAACATCGGAAAACAGGTCGCGGACCATTACAACAGGTTGGCGATGAAGCAAAACGACACGCTGAAGCTCCCTCTGCCCCGCTCCTGGCAGCTCTGCGCTCTTGGCATCGAAACCGCAGAAGGCATATCCTATATGCAAGAGATGCGGTATTGCGTCGAGTTCGCCCTCGCGAACCGCAGGCTGATGGTTAAAGCGCTCGCCGAGATCTTTGAAAAAGTCGCCGGCCAGGCTGTCCTGATCGACGGACTGATCAATATCGCTCATAATTACGCGGCGAAAGAAATGCATTACGGCCGCGAAACCATCGTACACCGCAAAGGGGCGACGCGCGCTGCCGCCGGAGAGGCCGGTATCATCCCGGGCTCGCAAGGTTCGGCGAGCTATATCGTGCGCGGCCTCGGCAATCCGGAAAGCTTCTCTTCCTGCTCGCACGGCGCGGGACGGAAACTGGGCAGGAAGGAGGCTGAAAGAAGTCTGTCATTCGAAGATGAAACAGCCCGCCTCGACCGCTTAGGCGTCCTGCATGCCCTACGAGCCCGCCGCGACCTTGACGAAGCGCCCGGTGCTTACAAAGATATCGATGTCGTCATGCAGAACCAAAAGGACTTGGTTGAGATCGTTACCGAGCTCAAGCCTCTGGCCGTAATCAAGGGCTGAAGATGAGGCTAACAAGAATTGACATATTTTTAATAACGGAATAATATATAAGCATGATCAACTGCCAGGCAAAAACCGCTCGCCAGCCCATGACCAATAATACCCAAATAGGACGGTTTTTTGCTATATGTGAAGATTGAAAAGGCTCAAGAAATACATATACGAAAAAACCGCCAAAAGAAAACGGCGGTTTTTTCATGTTCTGCATCGCACATTCAACGAGGGGGCAAGGTTATGGCTACTGATGTCTATTTTGACGGAATCCGCGGTTATTACTGCTTTATCGGCGCAGACAAGCGCTTCTGCAGAGATTGTGCCGCACGAGAATTCTGCCAGTCCTATTCTGATGCAACGCATCAGTTCTTTCTAGCGATGGAAATGATCAGCAAAGCCAAACCAGCCAAACCTGCGAATTCGTAGGCTTGTCAGTCTTCCGGATAATAAAAGGGATGAAAACAGATTCATCCCTTTTTCTTTTGCATTATTTATGCATTATTCGCAACCGGCGTTCTTAAGGCACTCCGCGCGCGAGGACTCGTCCGGCGCCTGCTTGCAGAGGTCGCAGACCAGTTTGTTCATTTTCTGTGCATTAGCGGGATCGGTTGCATCTTTCATCAGCTTATTGGTCTCGGCCGTCACATCCTCGAATATGATTTCGGATGGCGGCGTAAAAATGGCAGCATCGGAACTCCAATCCGTGCATTTATAATCCAGCTTGCGGTCGAGGTCCAGATCCTGCTTTTCAGGCGTATCTGTCGCGGTAGCCGGCTGTTCGAGTTTCGCCAGGTCCATTTTCGTGCCTTTGCCCGGCTGCATGCTATTCCAAATATAGACCCAGGTGCCATCGCTGATGCTGTGCGTCTCGATCTGCAGGGCTTCACCCCCCTCTTCGCCCGGCAGACTCTCGACAGTAACATCATTTTTAAACTGCTTGCCGTTAATCACCATGTGGCCGGTCACGCTGCCTCCGTTGCTTTCGTTTTCGTTCCAGGTGCATTCCATCGGCTTGCCTCTAGCCATCAATTCTGAAAGGCTCATCAGGGTGCCTGGTTCCGTATCCTCGGAGGCTGGCTCTTGTTTGTCCTCCTGCGTCGGGGACTGCTCCGACTGGCCGGGAAGCTGTGCTTGCGGAAGCGCTTCATCCTGCTTTCCGCATCCGCCGAGCATAGCCGCGACGATCAGCACGGCCAAAGAAGCTAACACTTTCGATTTGCTCATACTTTTTCGCGTATCGGTCGTAACCGATCGCGCATTATGTTTATTAATTAGATTTTTACCAGGTCGGATCAGAAGAACAGCGTATCGGCGAGCCCAGAATACATCCAGGATCTTTCGTTCTTCCTGAATACCTTGTCAGCCAGCTCGAAATACGGGCTGACGCGGCTCAAGGGTGAGTCATCGTTGTAGAAATCCGTACCGAACATGGTCTTCTTCTTTGCCTGAGGGAAATAGGCGAATGCGCGGATCAAATCCTCGGCATAGTATTTCAAAAGGGCTTTCATCTCCTGCTTGTTATCGCACTCTTCGATCGTTCCTGATATATCCGTATAGACGTTCGTATTCTTGCTGACGATATTGGCTGTTTGCAGGAAGTATGGAAATCCGAAATGTGCGATAACGATCGTGCATTCAGGCACGACATTGGCAAGTTCGTCGATATGGATCGATTGCGAATACTTCAAGAGCGCCGGCCTCTCATCGTATGCATCGGCCAGTACATCGCCCGAATGGAAAATCAGGGGTTTTCTGAAATCGGCGCATAGCCGCGCGATCTCGACGACCGGCTCATCGGTCGGATAGAAATACTGATAGCCTGGATAAAGCTTAACTCCGTAGATCCTTCCCGCGGCGAAAAGATCTTTCAATCTTGCGATCTGCGGGACGGCGTAATCTTTCATATTGACCGTGCCGATCGGATAAAGGTCGTTCTTCGTTTGAGTGAACGCAAGAAATCCGTCAAGATCGTCATTATAGAGCGGCAGGGTCAGCATTTTGCCTTTCCGCTTCCCGGCCTTCCTGGCATAGCTCTTATAATCTTTCTCGTTCCTGATATGAGTGTGGGTATCGATAACCATCGTGCTTTTTCAGGCCGGCTTGCTCCCCGGGAGGGAAACGGCAGGGCCTGCATGGCTTAAGATTATTATTTCATTGGATATTATGCAAAAACAGGGGGGTCATGCCGCATACCGGATCTTTTCAATGACTTCCGCGCCTAGCGCGCCGTTGATCTTCTCAAGCAATTCACGCTCCTTGAAACGCATTTCCTGGGCTATCACTGACGAAAGCGACGCTACGGTCAGCGTCTTATCGCGCACATAAAGCGGCTTTAGCTTGCTCGCGAGGCTATCAGGCAGGTACTGCCTGACGATCTCCTCGTAAATTTTTAGGACCTGAGCGGCCTTGATCTGGCGCGCGAGGCCGGCGCGCTTTATCGATTTTGGCAGAAGGGAGCCGATATCCCTGAACATATGATTGCTTGCGGTTATAGAGCCTTTGCAGGATAATATGATGATAATCCTAAAACAGTAATGATGCAAATACGCTATGGAACAGGAGCGCCAGCGCCTGCCAGATCCGTTATTTCCTGAATTCGCAGATATCTTTGAAATCGCAATATTTGCACAACGGTCCCGGACTGGGAGTAAAATCGCAGCTTTCGATCCCGCGCACATTTTTATCGATGAATTCGAACAGCCTGGCAATATCCTTTTCACCTGCGGAAAACGAGACTGGCGTATTGTTCTCGAGATAATAATAGGATAATTTCCCGGCCTTCATGCCCATGCCCTGTTCGACGGCGACCTTGTATAGGATCAGCTGGCGCTTGTTTTCGAACTCGAGATCGTCCTTGGGCTGGCCGGTCTTATAATCGACGATCCCGACCTCGGTCTCGCTGATGCGATCGATGCGGTCGATCGCTCCCTTGAAATAATGGCTGCCTATCCGCACCGTAAAGCTTTTCTCGAGAAAACGCGTCTCCGGCCAGCCTTCCGATTCCATGCGCGCTATGAGGCCTTTCAGGATCTCCCTGCCCTTCTTCCGATATTCGTCCCGTTCGCGTTTGTCCATATAGCCCGAGTCGCTCCAATGCTTGTCGAAAATCGCGAACGCCTGCGCGATGGTGGGGCGCGGGGGAGCGCCCGTATCAGTAGCTGGTTCGAAAAGGGCGGACTGGGCCTTCATGCCGTAAATCGTATGCAGGAACAGGTCTTTCAACGCGCTGTGCATTGTGCGTCCGAATGACAGCGCCGGCTTTTCAGGCACCGGAATACGCAGGAGGAAATTGAATTTGTACTGCAGTGGGCAGTTCGAATAGGCTTCCAGCTGTGAAAAAGAGAACTTGTCCGGAAGGTTGAATCTTTCACGGCAATTATCGCTGTTCGTGATTTCAAGCGCTTTTAAGTCCGTTTCTAACTCGTTCGCTGCGCTCTTTCCCTGCACGGTTTCCGGATCGCCGAAGCCGGCTTCTTGGAGAAAACGGGACGGCTTCTTTTCCCTTGCACCATTGCAATCGCGCGCACAGGTCAAGACCAGCGTATCTTTGGCCCGAGTCATCGCTACATAGAAAAGCCTGCGCTCCTCCTCCAGATGCACACTGCTCCCTTCCGGGAGCTTTTCCCTGACAAGCACATCGGGAACCGGGATCTTCTCGGAGCGGGCGACAGTCGGGAATTTCTTGTCGACCAGGTCAACAACGAAAACATGTTTGAATTCGAGGCCTTTCGCGGCATGCACAGTCATGACCCGGACGGTATTGTCGTCCTCGAACTGCGCGTTCAGGGGTCCGGTCTCCCCGGCTTCGGCCTCGAGCGTGAAATATTCCATCAGGTCTTTGAGCCGCGCATCCGAAAGCGTCATTTCGAAATCCTTTATCCTCGCATACAACTGGTGCATTAGCGAAAATTTATCGCTGTCGCGATCACGATCCCACCTCCGGGCAAAATCCAGGTCCTTGTAGATCTCGAGGAACAGCCTCGAAGGCAGGGATGTTTCTGCGATTTTCGAGTGCTTCTCGATCAGGCTTCTCAAGCGCGACAGGATCAGAACCGAAGCCGGACTGATATCCCTCACGGCTTCCGCCTGCTTGACCGCGTCATAGAGTGACCAGAGTTTCCTGCGCGCGAAATAGTTTAGGGCGACGATCTCGCTATGCCCTATAGCGAACGGTTCCAACGTAAGGATCCTGTAGAGCGAAGAGGATTCATGGTAATTATCAAGCAATTTAAGGTAAGATAGCACGTCGACTACAGCAGGCTTGAGATACAAGCCTCTTTGCGAAACAAGCCCGACCGGAATCGAGGCGCGGACGAGCTCTGATGCGAACTGGGCGGCCGTGTCGTTCGACCTGGCCAGCACCGCAAAATCCCGCCACTGGACATCCTCGTCCTTGCTCTTGATCTCGCGGATCGCAGCCGCCGCGAACAAAGCCTCGTTCTGCCTAGTATTGAAACGAAGGCATCTCACTGAGCCATCAGACTCTCTCGTCGAGATCAGCGCTTTATTGATGCCGAGGCTCGCTTCGAGCCGGTTCGGATCGTTGTTCCTGATGAACCGGTATGAAGCGTCGAGGATCAACTTTCCTGATCGGAAATTTTCGCGCATGACTACTTCGCGGCAAGACGGATAATCCTCCTTGAACTGCATGATATTCGAAAGCGAGGCTCCTCTGAACTTATAAATCGCCTGGTCGTCGTCGCCGACGACGGCAAGATTGTTTTCCGGGGCGGAAAGCATCTTGACCAGTTCATACTGAGCCCAGTTCGTATCCTGGAACTCATCGACCATAAGGAACTGGTATCTGCTCCGATACTCTCCGAGTATGTTCGGCCGCTTCTTGAAAAGCTCGATCGAATAGCAGATCAAATCGCCGAAATCAAGAGACCCGTTATCGAGCAATAGCTGGTTATACCTATGATAAACTCCGGCCAGTTCGATAATCCTGGCTTTTTCAAGGCCAAGTCCGGTTTTTTTATTCCGCTGCTTTGATCCTTGATTTTTATTTCTCGATTTCGAATCCGGTATCCTGTCCAGATCCAGTTCGAGCCCATCAGCAAAAGCAAGGTATTCTTCCGGCTGGATATTCTCGTCTTTGAGGCGGGAAAAATGCCTTAAGAGCTCGTGGATGAACTTCGTCGGATTGCCGAGCGGCCTGTAATAATCCAGGTCGAAAGCGTCGATATTACGCTTGAAAAAAATCCATTGCTCGCTTTCCGTAAGCAGTTTAAAATCGGCAGGCAGGCCCATGTCAAGACCCCTATCCCGCAGCAACTTTTCGCAGAAGGAATGGAATGTGGAAATCGGGGCGTCGAAGCTTCCGTAGGGTAGCGTTTTAAGCACCCGGTCCTCCAACTCGCCAGCCGCCTTTTCCGTAAAAGTCAGCATCAGTATCTGGTCGAGTTTCGCGGCTCCGCTGGCAAGCAACCTGATTATCCTCTCGACGAGAACCGTCGTCTTGCCAGTCCCTGCTCCGGCCACTATCAAAAGCGGCCCCTTAACATGCGAGACCGCTTCTTCCTGCGCGGCATTGAGCTTCTTCGTTGGCAAGTTATTTTGCATCAGTCGTACTGCTTAAGCATGCATCCTGGGCGGCAGGATCCTTTAGCCGCCGGCAAGCATTCGTATTGCCGAATTTTTCCGCGAGCATCAAGAGGCAGTCATCCCTTTGTCCGCCTGCCTGCTCGCAAAGCTCCGTATTGCGCGTAAGCTCGGCTCCGCGCAGATAGCAAGCATCCTTATATTCTTGAGCCTTTATATCCTTGCACCAGTCCCAAGGATCTTCGCTGACCATTATCCAGGGCGCGACCTTCATATAACAGACATCTCTTTGGGGGCTTGCCGAGCTGATATTATCGCAGTCATAGACCTCCTTCTTCTTAAGGGCGACCGCGATAACGCAGTTTTCGGAACTGATACAGCTGTCGCCGTCTTCCGGTGAGCAAGAACCGCTGGGGATATAGGCGCAGAGCGCGGCATCTCCTTTGCCGAGAGCGACCTCATGCGCGCACCGCTCCTTCTTTACTTTCGAAGCGACCTGCATGCAACGATCGATGTCGAATGCCTTCAAGCCTGACTCCGCATAGCAATCATCGCGCGCCTCCGTATCGCTTATCTTCAAGCAATCATTGCCTGCTGTTTTATCCTGCTGATTTTGGGTGTCAGGCTTGCCGCCTGATTGAGCGCAGCCTGAGAGCAGCATCATGCAGGCTAAGGCTATAAATGCATGATGGAAGCGCGAGGGAGAATTAGGATAAATAAGCATACGCTTTAGCCCTGTTGAAAACCCGCGGCAAGATGGACCGGGGCTCCATAAGGTATTTAGATGATTAACGTAGCATCCGCCAGGCGGTCAATCAGTTTGCTTGAAGCTCAGCTTGCCAGTAAAACGGTCGCCGTTATCGAACGGCCCGATCACTGCGAGATTGAGGCCTCTGTCCGCAAATATCCTCTGGGCGACGCGCTTCAGATCGCTTGCACTGATCGTATCGAGCTTCTTCAGATATTCCTCGGGCTTTTCGATCCGGCGCACCGGCTGGCCCGCCTGGATCGAGGTAATGGCTCTGCGGGCGAACCATTGCGCCATGTTATCCGATGATTCAAGCTGGATGATAAGCCGTCCCCTGACCAGATCCTTGATCTTCTTGATCTCCCTTTCCCCTGCTGGCCGCTCGACTAGCTTGCGGTATTCGCTAAGTATGACCTTTATAGATTCCTCGAGTTTATCGGTTGGAACGCCGGCCTGGGTGACAAGGTATCCGGAATCAGTAAAGAATTCCGGCGTGGTCCGGACGTAATACGCAAGACCGCGTCGTTCCCGTAGATTTAAGAATAGGCGCGAACTCATCGATCCCCCGAGCATTATCGCTAGAAAACGAGCGATATGTTCGTCAGGATCGCTGGACGGGAATGTACGCACGCCGATTGCCAGGTGGGCCTGGTCAGTCTTCTTGTTCAGCGTTTTGACGGCCGGGGCTTCCTGGCTTTCGATGACCTTTTCCTTCGAGCGCGATGATGTGGCGATATATCTCCCGAAATATTTCTGCGCAAGCGATTCGATCCGCTCCTTTTCTATATTGCCTGCAACGCAGATGATAGTATTTTGAGCGCCGTATTGCGACGCAAGATACGCGATTATCTTTTCGCGGGAGATCGAAGCGATCGATTTCTTAGTGCCGATCACGTCTCTGCCAGCTGGCGTATCGCCGTAGAGGCATTCCTCGAAAAGGTCTTCAACGAAGAACATCGGATTGTCCTGGTACATGTTCAACTCCTCGATAATCACACCCTTCTCCCTTTCTATCTCAGCCGGATCAAACAGCGAATCTAGCAGCATATCGCTGACAACGTCGAATGCAAGCTCGATCTTTCCGGCATCGACCTTAACGTAGTATCCGGTATATTCTTTGGCGGTAAAAGCGTTGAATTCCGCGCCAACGCTGTCGAGTTCGATTGATATCTCCATCGTATTCGGGCGCTTCTTGGTGCCCTTGAAGAACAGGTGCTCAAGAAAATGCGAGATCCCCCCCTCCTCCTTGATTTCGTATTTCGAACCGGTTCCTACCATAACTAAAATCGTGGCAGTCTTTGTGCCACGCATGGGGACCGTTATGACCCGGAGGCCTGTCGGCAGGTTATAATAGCTGAACATATCTTTCAGGCAATCCTTCCTAGCGAACGTACTTCGAGCCATCCCGGGCCAAGCATGGCCGCCCTGTCGAATATTCCAAGTCGAGCTAAGGATTATATTATTAATTAGTCTTTCTCGTGTTCCAATATCGCGTTAAGCACCTTGGAGTCCTCTTTGAGAGGTTCGAGATATATAATCTGCGACTGATAGATGTTCATTTCTCCGGTAGGTCCGTGCATTTCCCTGCCCCGCTTGACCAGCCGCAGGTTTTGCGCGTTGTTCCCATCCGCCGTCTTATCGTCTGTCTGTTGGTCATAATCATAATAGACCTTGGAGATCGTCAGCGGATTGGCAGTTATATCAGCCGTCTGCCCGTAAAAGACCTCTCCGTCAACGAGCTTTACACTGTACCAGCGCTGATCATTCACGGCTTTGTCCGCATTCCCTCCCGCCCTATCGCGTTTCAACTGCCAGAAAGCGACTATGACGATCAAGGCCAGAGCGCTTAAACCCAGCGCGTACTTTAGGTATGCCTTGTAAGCTCCGCTCGTTGCTGGCCGCTGGATGCTCTTCAAGCCCCGCGCTCCCTGCGCAGCTTCGGATCCGTACATCTCATCGAGCGGGTCTTTAGCTTCCTGGACCATCCTTCTTTCGTTCGCTGTCGCATTATTTTCATCGCGGTTGTCGCGCCGCAGATTTACTGTTTTGCTGAATTGATCGCGCATTATGCTTATTTTCAATACTTACGCAAGCGGCTCTGGACCGCAAGCTATGCTAATAAAGGCCAAAAACAGCGATCGACCAGCCTATTCGCTCGCCGAAGACTCTGATGCGGCGCTGTTGGCCGGATCTCCGATATCGATTATCTCGATTTTACCGCCAGCTTCGTTGTCAGTGCCTGCTGGATCTCCAGTAAGTAGGTCGCTGCCTCGTCCGGATCCGCTAACGCTATCGTCCATGCTTGAATCGACGGGCTCTGGATCTCCGTACGACGCCCCAGGAACCGTCGACGTCCCTGATATTGCTTCGGCAGCCTGGCAGGCATCTCCGACCCCGTTCTGGTCAAGGTCTTCCTGCCCGGGATTCGGAACCAGCGGACAATTATCCAGGTCGCCGAAAATGCTGTCGCGGTCAGGGTCTTTCCGGCTGATATATTCCGCATATACGCCAGCAAGGTTGTCTGCTGTCGACGGGTTGGTCGTTGTAGCGACCCGGTTCTCCTTCAGCATCCTGAATGCGGCGGGAACTACGGGTGAAGGCAGTTCTTTCCTGATGACTGGCTCGTACCCTTTAAACACCCTGCCAGCGAGATCAAGCGTCTTTCCGATCAAACCGCCATAACTGGTCATTTCGACCGCCTTTTCCTCGCCCGTCGCCCTGGCCGCTCTTTGCTCCTTCTTAAGTTCGTTTATCCTCGACGTTTCAAGTTCCTTGAGCTCTCTGGCGATATAATCGCCCAGATCTTCATCGATAGAAGACGGCACGCTCATTTTGCGCTCGTTCATCCGGTACTCCCAGGCCGTCGATCCTTTAAATAAATCAATAAAAGTATAAGTAACGCTATATCGTCCGTCAGTCTGACTGATGTCAGTTATCCTGAAATCCGGATCGAGCCGATCAAGATCGGCATCCAATAACAACTTGTTGTCAATCCCGCTTAAGCGCGACTCCTTCCTGCCGATTATATTCCTTCCGGTTTCGGAAGCCATGGCGCTCGCTCCAGCGGCAAAAATTGCAATGACGATTAAAATCGCCGCATTATTATATTTTAAGAAATTTATGAAATTGTTCAGCATGCGGTTGTTAGCGCTATTATACTATAACATACAATATTTTCATAAAAAAAACAAGCCTTAGTCCAGCACTCGCCCGGCGGCTAATCGATCGGATAGTACCGCGATACTGACCCAAGACTTTGCATAGCTACTGCCTGCAGTATCCTGACGCGCAGGCGTTCGGCTGATAGCAATAGCTTTTATTAGCTTCAATGCAGCAGGCCGCCCCCTCGTAACCGCAGTGTGCTTTAGTAATGAACAACTGGGTTATGATGAGATAGCCGTTTATTAGCGCGGCTCCTATGCCTGTCGTATCGAATGCGGGTTCAAGCATGTTCTTGCGGTGTCCTTCGCTTTCGATCCAGCTTGCTACGCTGTCACTGGCTGCTTCTTCAGCGCTTCGTTCTTTGCTTGAGATCGAGATCACATCCGGCTCGCCGCCGAGAAGCCGCTTGCGGTTCTCGATGTCAGATTTGATCAAATCAAGCCTTGCTGCCGCCGATCGCGTATAATCCGGAGATGAGCTTTCCGGGCGGGGCAATGCGTTCAATCTAGCATGCAGGTCAGCAGACAAGGCATTCTGCCGTTTGCCGCAATCCGGCAAGCTGCTATTATGCTCTTTGTCGACCGCGGACAACCTATAGGTTTTCTCTTTCGCCATAGGTAGAAGCACGATATTTTCCCCGCTGCGCGAGAAATACTTTATCCCCCGCTCATACAAACGTTCGTTCTGGAAGAGGCCGAATTCAAAACCTTCATGGTGGATAAGAGGATAATCGCAGCGCTTTCCCGGATTAGTAAGCTCTATGTTCTCGCTAGCCAGATCATCGCTGTGTTCGCGCGCGACAGCAGACAAATCGCGATCCAAAATCAACCCTGACCGTCCGGCTTTCTTTCTTTCTGAGTTGACGAGTTCGAATATTTTCTCCTCGATCGGCCCGACCTCGCCATAAGAGTTCTCTTGAGGGATCTGTGCAAGAGAACGGTCGCTGATGCCGATTCCAAGCGCATTAACAGCTATCCAGGCATCATCCGGTCCGCTGATATAATATCTCCTGCCGTCTTTCGGGTAGACGTACCAAAGTTCGCCATTTCTCTCGACTGCAATGAAGATCCGGCCTGAAAATTTTTTTGCATGAGCCTCGTTCACGGTCTTACCGCCCCCTGCCCGCAACGGGGCGAAACCGGCTTCGATCTCATCCCGGTCGCCGAAACCATCATTATCAGTATCTGGCTTGGATTGGTCAGTGCCGACAGCGCTTTCCAGAGCGTCCGGCAGACCGTCGGAATCCGCATCGGACTGTGAAGCGCCCAATATTCCAACGGGTATCGATTCGAGAACCGGATTGCTTATGCCTGTCGCATGCGAACTGAATACGGCGAATGCCTGTCGGGAATCTCCCAGGTACGTCCTCCTGCCGGAAGTATTCGTAAACCAGGCCTCCCCATGGGATTCTACTTGCAGATAAACGTAACCTAACGCGGGGCGGACTGATCCGCCCGCCAATATGCTGCTGGACGGAAGCGCGGCAAGGAAGATTATTGTCATCAAAACGAGTCGTCTCGACATCAGTTTGGCGCTAAAAGACCGATTGTGCGGATTAGCGCATCTGTGCATAAAATCAGTTGGGGCGTTTTAACAGATCGCGAATTTCCGAGAGCAGTTCTTCGTGCCGGTCAGGCTTGGGAACTGGCTGGGCTTCCGCCTCTTTTCTTTTAATCCGGTTGATCTGCCTCACCATGAGGAACATAGCAAAGGCTACGATTATGAAATTCAAGACCTTGTTTATGAACAGCCCGTAATTGATCGTCGGTGCTCCTGCGGCTGCGGCCTGCGAGAGGCTCGAGAAATCCTGCCCCGAAAGATTTATGAAGAGATTCGAGAAATCAACTTTACCGAGCAACAGGCCGATCGGCGGCATTATTATGTCATTAACCAAGGAAGTGGTTATCCCGCCGAACGCGCCGCCGACTATGATGCCGACTGCCAGGTCGATGACGCTTCCTTTTGAAGCGAATTCCTTGAATTCGCCGATTATCGATGCTTGCTTGCTCATATATGCTTCTTAAGCGCCGTTTCCAATGATTCTTTGGATTGCAATCCGGTGAAACGCTCGGCGGCGGTACCATCTTTGAAAATGATCAGTGTCGGAATGCTTAGAATATTGAACTCTTCGGCTGTCTTGCTTGAATCTTCCGTGTTGCATTTGGCAATAACAGCCGACTCGCCCACCGATCCCGCGAGCGATTCGACGATCGGGCCCTGTACCTGGCAGGGGCCGCACCAGTCTGCATAGAAATCAACGAGTACGGGCTTTGTTTTCGAAGCCTCGATGACTTCGCGTTGGAAATTGCCATCATTTACCTGTTTTACCATATATTTATGCTACTAATAACAGTATTTGCCTATACATCATAATACTAGCTTCGATATATTACAAGGCCGCAAACATTATTAGGCCGCTGATCAAGCCTAATCAAGCGGATAGCCGCGCCTGCACGGCCTACCGTGTCGCTCCAGAATAGGCGATCGTCCGGACGATATCCCACTCACTCGATGCTTTTGGCGGATGGTTGTAAATAGCTTTGAATATCTTTACAGCGAATGCTTCAGAACCGGTATTCCGCTTCGCGGGTCGAAGTCCGTAGGCCATCACCATAACTGCCGCATCGTCTTTCGCGTTCTTGCGGACGGACGACCGCTTATAAATCTTCTCGAATTCCTTCTCGGCTTGCCTTTCCTTTGATACGCTCCTTTCCTGCGGCCAGCGTCCGTTTCCGATCTTGATCGCGTCAATCCATTCGCTTTCTTTCGAAGGCAGCTTCTGATAAACGGATTTGTATGAACCGAGGACGCCCGCGCGCTCGCCTGGTCCGAGATATTTTGTTGTCGGAGTGCCGTAAGTGATAAAGTTAGCGATCGCCTGCTGGCTCGCGGCCGGCAACCGGCCTAAGCCGGAGAATAATGAAGCAAGATACCGGCTGGCGGTCCCCTTTTCTGCAGATATGCTTCGCTTGCCCTTGACCAGGGCGATCAGGCTATCGACCTTGGCCCGGACCACTTCCCTGGCTTCGTCTGTGATGCGCAGTACCCATTTAGCCCATTCTATTGCTGCGTGTCCAGCCGTTCCGATCGCGGAAGCCGCTGCGTCTTTGATGCCTTCGATCGCAGTCTTATCCTGCTCCGTTCCTTCGGCCAGGCTTTCGCAAGATCTCCTGCGGCCGTCCTCCTGGGCAGAAGAAAGCAGGCAATTCAAGGGGCTCCTGGCTTTCACATTACGATACTGGAGGCCGTTTGCGCAGGTCTTCTGCCAATCCTCGTATGTGACGGACTGGCAGTACGTTGCCGCGATTACTCCGCTGCTCCCGCCTGATGGAGACGGGGTGCCAGGAGCGGGATCGGCCTGCGCCGGCAAAGCGACAAATGGCATAATAACCGCGAAAATCGTAAAATGGTTTGTCTTCGAAGTATACACGAGCTTATAGTCGCTGTAAGACCCGGGCAATGTGTCGATGAAAGCGGAAAAATCGTCATCAGCACTGGTGCTTGAAAAAAGCTTCCATTCCGTATCCCCAGCCTCCTTATAGTAAGCGGTCCTGGTCGTCGGCAACACGACCCAGTCATTGGCCGTATTGTCCCAATAAGCGTTATTGGTTGTTTTTAGCTTCTCGTATGTCGTCTCGCCGGAGGAGATCGCGGCGGCAACTTGGGTTTTATACATGACCATCTCGATATCGATATAATCGTTCAGATTGGTAATCGATTGTCCGGAATTGTCTGCAGCGGTAATGCTGACGCCCGAACCGATAGGAACCGAAGAATTCGTTTCAACGATCGAATTCGTCGAATTCGCATTTACACTCCCTGAATCGCTCGAATTGCCTAGCGCATTCGGCGGAATGACCAGCTTCACGCCCGTGCCGCCGGATGCGGTATCGTCGAGCGTGCCGCCTGAAGCCGGAACGATCGGAGCGATCTTGCTTTTGCCGGACCAGTTCTGGTCAGCGGTCAATTTTATGTTCGCAGTCTGGTTAGAACCGCTGACTGTGACGTTTGAGGTATAAAGGGTCTCGACGTAGCCGTCAGCCACAGCGTAAAGCTTCCAGATTCCGCTTGATACCCCGAGCTCATAATAACCGCTGCCGTCGGTCGGCGCGTAGGTCTTTTTCGTGCCATCGGTCGTTTCCGCACGGACAAATCCTCCCTGCACCTCTTCCCCGCTATCATACGTGCTATTGGCGTTCGCATCAGAGTATATCCTGCCGTTGATGACAAGAGAGTTCGGGACCAGGGTGAAATCGCGGCCAGTAGCGTTTGCAGTCGCGGCCAGATCCGAAGGATCGCTGGATACGTAGCCAGGCTTGCTGGATCCGATCTTATAACCGGTCCCGTTCGGAACGGTAAGAGAATAGGATCCGTCGGCACCGGACTTGACCCCGTTATGATAACCTGTCGCAGGCTTCGCGACCCATACCCAGGCTTCAGCAAGCTCCTGCCCGGGAACGGCTGTCGTGTTATATACTTTACCGCTAACAGTAACAACCGAGGTTGTAGCCGATATATCGGTTAAGGTGAAATCGACCTGGCGGTTAGAAGCTACGACAATGTCATCCTTGGTTGCGTCGCGGCCATTAACGCTCGGGCTCGGATCGGGTATGAACTTGCCTAAGCCCGGAACGTCTAGAAAGAAAAAATAATCGCCGTCTGCCAGGCTGATGGTCCCGGGCGCTGTAAGATCGGATATGTATTTTGATTGATGGTAACCGTTCGGCTTCGGGATGCCGGACGAGAAGGTCATGCCATCGATGTTCAGGAACCCTGTCTGGCTCGAAGTCGCGTTGACGAAGTTCAAGCTGATGGTCCTGAGCGCACCAGCGTTGATCGTTATGTCTTTACCGGCAACATTCGCAGTGCTTACGCTTATATTGGCAGGATTATTCGCTACTTCGTCCGTATTGAGCCCGACCTCTCCATATTCAGGAGTCCAGATGTCGACCCTATAAAGGCTTGAACCTGGTACGGAAATCGAATATGTGCCGTCAGAAGCGGTTTGCGCGTTATATTGCTTACCCGAATAAACGCCGCTTGCGTTGTATTGCGCGGCTCGGATCGGCCTGTATGCCTGCAAGGCAGAGTTGATCGACACCGTCCCACTGATCGTATAGAAGGTGGCCCCGCTCTCGGGCGCTAGATTCTGGACGATATCGGATTCCCCGACGACGACCTGCTGGCCTTGCGCATTGCCGTAACCCGGTATATTGGCGCTGATATTCCAGGTGCCGGCATCGATATAAAGTATATAGTTGCCGGAAGCATCGGTCATCGCGTTCGCAAAGCCGCTCCCATCCGTCCTGTTCGCCCAGACCGGAGCTGACGAGACAGGGCTTGTTCCGTTCGTGACCTTGCCGGAAACCGTCCGGCCCGGCTTCTTGATTATGATATTCAAGGGCGATGCGTCAGTTACCAGCCTGCCGCCGAGATAGATATCCGCGCTGGTATTGCTATCAGATGCGTTGTTGGCAGCTTCGTTCTGCGCGACCGCGATGCCTTTTTCCGGTACGTTCGGCAACCCCGGCTTGTACGCTCCAAGCGAATAATTGCCCGTTCGGGCTAACTTTAGTACGAACCTGCCCGTAGCATCGGTTTTGGCGTGTGCTCCCATGCCTCCCGTGCCGCCTGGCTGATAGGCCCAGACTTCGGCGTCTGCGATCGGCGCCGAACTTGCTGTCCCGTCCTTGACGTAACCTATCGCCTGATAGCTTGCGCCTCCGACAGCAAAGCTGACTGTCCCGTCATTCGGCGTACCGCTTGATTCGGTCGTGGTCGCCCCGGCGCCTGATACGATCAGCTGGACGGGCGCTGGAGGCATCCAGTCCGGCATCGGCGCCGGACCGGACATCGGCCCCTTAGGAACTGAAGGTCCCATCCCGATCCACCAGGTCCCGTCTGCGAGATAAAGGATCGCCGATGGATTGTCGCCTGCCGATTCGATCGTTTTGACCTTGTAGCCCGAAGGGCTGCTCGCGAAAACGTCTAAGTTATCTGCGCCGAAAGATCCGGTTATCTCGATAGTTATCGCTGCTTTACCGGCACCGGCAGATTCCCGGACAAGAGATATAGTCTTTACCGTTGTAGATGACGCTAGATTGACTGTTTCGGTCATTGTCAGGCCGGAATAGTCGTTGCCAGACAAGGATACATACGGATCTGTATATACGAAGTATTGGCCGGCAGGCAAATAAGAGAAATAGACGCTGGTACTAGTCGCATTATTAAAATACGCCAGCTGTTTCATCGGCCCGGTCATCGGACTGCCGAGATAGACCGGAACGCTGCCGTTATGGCCGCTAGTAACGCCGGTGACTGTAACTTGCAGGGTATTTTCCCCGGCAGGATTGATGAAAAAAGGCATGGTCGAGACCGTTTCAAGAAGATTGCCGGAAGCATCCAGAGTCTTTATATCGGCCGTATATCCTGATGTATCATAGCTCCTGGGGATCGATGCATTGACGATCCCGGTAATATCCATATGTAGATAATCGTTCGCTTGCGTTGCCGAGGAACCGATCGTAACCGTGATAGATTGCGTTGACTGGACACCCGAAACGGAAGAGATCGAAATCGTGCCCGGTCCACCTCCGTTAATATCGTTATTGATCGGAGAGTATGCGTCTTTAGCCGCTGATGTGACGTCGAATCCGCTGGGGAATGTGATGACAATCTTGCCGCCTACCGGGATCGATCTGGTTACCGGCACATCGATGAAATAAGTCGTCCTTTGTCTCGCCATCGAATTCATCGGAAAAGCGCCGCCCTTCATCATGCCCATGGATGCCATGTCAGTATTATAAGACCCGCTGGTGCTGGGTCCGAGAATGCCTCCTGTATCTTGGCTGTTCTTGATCGGCATCTGGAATGTTTTCATCGTGCTCGAACCGACAGCATTGCCTGAAAGGTCCGATGCGCTGGAAGTCGACATATCTATATAATAATCCTTGCCCGATGCAAGCGCCGAAGTCAGGCCGACATTTTCGATCTCCAGGGTCTTCGTCATCGAGTCGTACGTTAAATATGCGCCTGCCAATCCGGGAAGCGCGAGGCCGCTCGTAGCGACACTGCCGGAATCGCCGTACAGGATTCTATAATTTGACGGATTAAGAACCGACTTAGGCCATTGCAAGGTATCCGTTACTTTGGAAGCGTTCATCGGTTCGGAAAAAGTGATTGCGAGGCCGTATTCGTCGCCATTAGCATACATCAGCTGCGGAGGAAGGCTGTCGGTAGTCGAGGAAGTCGTGAAATTTAGGATCTGGGTGGACGCCAGCGGGTTGCCGGCCATATCCTTGACGCCCGTGCTCGAACCGATCGCATAGATGGAATAGGTCATGCTCGGCGATAAGACCGAATTTGGTATCAGTGAAACTGAATTTGCCCTGATGTCGTATATGATATCCGATGCGAGATACGATCCTCCGTTCTTGAGCATGATGGTATCGGAATTTATGGTAGAGGGGTCGAGATTTTCAGAGAACTGCAGCATCACAGCGCCTGTATTGACCGGCGTATTTGATGCATTATTTTCAGGATAACTCCCCAGGATGGTCGGTGCTGTATTATCGCTCGGAGTTGCAGCGCCGACTTCGAAAGAAGAAGTGTAGAAATTGAATGATGTCGTGTTCTGCCCCTGGTTAGGATCGCCCATCGGGATACCATCCTGGCTCGTCAGGGCGCCTGTCAGTTCCAGCCTGTACTTGCCTGCGGACATAGATGTTGTCGGGGTCAGGATCGCTATCCGTTTGCTCATATCAAAAGAGACAGAAAATGCGACAGAGTTCTTAACTTCAGCGTTATTGACGATCGTAAAGCGGAAGAGCTTGATGCTTGTCCCCGGACTGAATGATGAAGGATTCATCGGTTGGGAGAATTTGACTCCGATTTTGGAATTCGGCGGCACTTCCAGCGAGCCGGCCGCCGGTTTGGCGTCTTCGACATACGGCGGCATCATCCCGCCGCTTCCATAATCATTCCATCCGACATACGAGCTCCGCGTCTTAAAAGTAACGACATGGCCGCCTTCCGAGCGGTTGCCCAAAAGCGAATTGCCGCTAGTATCCCTGATGCCTTCGCTGAAAATCAGGTAATAGATCGTGTCTGGTGCAAGCCCGGTACTGACCGCGCCATTCAGCTGGATCATGCCGAAATTCAGGTCTGTGATGCCTGTCCCGGATGGCCGCCAAACGGTTGCACCGCTAGCGAGCAAGTTCGTATTGATATCGGAGCTGGCTACCAGCTTTATATTGCTTGTATTGAAAGTCGCACTATCGAGCTCCTTCGAGAAGCCGGTATAGATTCTGAAAGAAGGCTCGTTCGGCGGCAAACCGGTCTCGTTATCGGCCGGACCGGTCCATTTCACAGTAGGCCGGATCGTGTCTCCAGAGATTCCGCCCCCCTCGTACATGACTGAATCCCCGATATTCACGCCCGAAGAATAGACCTGGATATTCGATCTCATATTATCATAATAACCATCCTTCGCGAGTACTACGTTATATGTACCGCCTTTGACGGTAAGATTGAAATAACCGCTCGGGGTTGTCGATGCGCTGACAGCAGTGCCTTTAGCAAAAACGTAGACTCCGGAAATGGCCGTCGAAGATGCGTTTTTCGCATATCCATTGATGGAATATTCGACCCCCGGTGCGGCGCACTGGGCTATGAACGGATTCTGCGCGACCAGAGTCTCGCTGCCGGCCGTATCGGCTGCTGCGCTGTTCGAGAGGAATCTCGTGCCGCTGGATGAAACGAGTTTCAGGTAATAATATATGCCGTTGGACGTACAGGACGTAGTCACCGACAATGGTATTGTGAACTTGAAATAGCCGCTGGTCTGATGGATACCGGTTACTAAAGTATAATTAGCCGGCGTATTATTAGCCGGCGTGCCGTCTCCGAGCTGGTACCAAAGCTGGGCGGTCACCCCGTCGATTCCATTGATCGGATCGCCCATGCGCGCGGTTATCGTCGCTTCGCGATTGTTTGCCATGAACCAGACCGGCTGGTGGTCGATCATCGGACCGCTCCCCCCCTGGTTTGACGTACTGGAATAGTAGGGCTGTTCAGCGGCAGCTGCGGCATTCTGCGGGCTCGTGCTCGCCTGCAATAC
>CAYTAV010000001.1:1194-68803 GCA_964435875.1 uncultured Gammaproteobacteria bacterium | reverse complement strand
GATCGTCATCTTCTCTGCCTACGCGCTTGTTAAGTTCGTGTTGTCAGGGATTTTAGGAGTTAGCCAGAGCCAAACTGCAACAGAACAAAGCTGTACTTCGCCATGTTACATGGTGTACGATCAAGAAGTACCTTATTGCCATTGCCCATAAATATCCGCCAAATTAATAACAGCTGATGCATTATCAGCTATTATTATTTATACTAACTTTTTTTATTCAATCCGAATATAAATACCGATAAGTCAGCGACCTGGGGCCGGTAGCGTCGAGCGAGATAATGACGTCGAGCCGGTCTTTTTCGTTTAAGACGCTTTGCGGGGTATGGCCGACAGCCAGAGCCTCGGGACTTCCGGTTCCGCTGAGGGCGAAAAACAGCCCGCAGGCAAGCATAGCGAGCAAGCAGCTCGATAAAAGGATGGCTATTGCTGATGCGGCAACAAATTTCATATAACCGGATTCCGCCCTCCTCTCGGGAAAATTATGAATCCGGCCAACTTAGCAACAAAAAAACTATCCGTCAAGGATAGGATGAAAAATGCAAGCTATATATTCTATTTTTCCAGCATCGCCGCGCCGATGGCGCCAGCGCTCTTGCCCAGTTTTGACACGAAGACTTTGACTTTCTTCGATTCGGGTGAGACGATCAGGCTTTGCATGACCTTCTTTGCTCCGGGCAGGTACAGGTCGCTCGCTTCGGCGACACTGCCGCCGATAATGATCGCTTCCGGGTCGAAGAGATTGACGATGTTGGCCATGGCTACTCCGAGATACTGGCTGGCCTCCTCGAACGCCCTCTCGGCCAGCTGGTCCCCGCGGTAAGCCTCTCCGGCCAGCTTCTCGGCATTGTTCTGCACAAGTTTCTGGTATGAGAGCTCAAGGTCCATGCCGCTCTTGTTATCGATTACCATATGTCCGGGTTCGCAGGCGGCCCCATGCGCGCCGCGGTACACATCGCCGGAAAAGTACCAGCCGCCGCCGATGCCTGTGCCGAGCGTGATTCCGAATACGTTCGAATAATTCTTGCCTGCTCCGGCCGTGGCTTCGGCTAGCACGAAGCAATTGGCATCGTTATCCATGATAACCGGCAGTCCGAGCTTCGCTGATAAGAGCTCCGGCAAAAAGGCGCCGGAAAGATAAGGTACGTTCGGAGGGTTAAGCACTTGCTGGGCCTTGAAATCGATAGGTCCTGGTACGCCGAGTCCGACTCCGACCAGCCGGACCTTGTCGGTGCGCGCGCGTTCGACCAGCGGCTCTACGAGGGCGGTCAGGATGGCAGTAAAATGCGTAAGGTCGTCCTTCGGTGTCGCAAGCTGGTAATCTTGCACTGTCCTCTTCCCGTCCCAGAGCACGGCGGCCATCTTCGTCCCGCCGACATCGACTCCGATCTTATATTTTTTCCCTGTTGATGGCATATATATTTGAATAAATTATGACCGATTGCGGTTGAAAACCCCGCGCGCCGCCTCCCACATGCGTGGATCGTTATTGCGCGATTTCTCCCAGTACCACCATTCGTATCCCCAGAGATAGAATTCCTTGAAGCCTGCCAAACGGGCGAATTCCAGGATCTCGCCGAACTTCGCAACATCCATAGTCCGGGCCCGTTCGCTCTTTGACATGACTTCGTAGGGGACGGGCCCCCAGGGCTCGGCCTGCAGTTCGATCACGATCCATTCCTTTGGGTCGGCGAAAAGCCTCGCTACATTGCGCTTGAACTGGAAGAATCCCGGTCCGACCGGATAATGGATATAGCTCTTGAGATGCTTCGAATATGTGTCGCGATACATGGTCGTGCCGAAAATATCGGCGCGGCGGGCCGCCGGTACCCAGACTGAAAGTTCGCCGGAATCTGTAATGACGACCGGGCGGCTGTCGAGGCTGCGGACCAGACCGATTTCCATATCCAGGAAGCGGCTGTCGAGCTCCGGGCAATCGCCAAAATGGGCTAAAAAGGGCTCGTTTTCGACCTGCCAGGCAATGATAGCATTTCGCTCCCTATAACGCAATACGACAGCTTTTAGATATGAGATGACACGTTCTTCCCGTAACGGTTTGCTATAGCCTTCCGACCAGTCTGGAAAATGACATTCCGGCCAGCGCGGCAGCCTTCCGCCGACTGCGATTATCAGCTCCGCTCCCCGTGCTTCGGCCTCGTTAATCTGCCAATCAAGGTCGTCCCAAACGTAAGTTCCGTCCGCGGTCTCGACTTCGTCCCAATAAGCAGGCAGGCGCACCTTTTTCGCGCCGAGATCGTCGAACATCGCCGTATAAGCTTCGCGCCAATCGAGGCCAAGATCCACGGCCTTTTTCTTCGAAAAAGTCACGCCGTAGCTAAGCGATTCCCGAGGATAGGTCTTGGAGTTTGATAGGACAAGAACCGCGAGCATCAGCATTAATACCGCGAGCAGAATACTCTTCGGCAATGACCAGGAAAAAATATCCATATGGCGATTTAAGCCCCCGATGTCGCGATGCTGATCGCTCTGATTGCGAACAGGGCGATTCCCCAAGCCGCGAGCACGATCAAGAGTCCGATAACGCCGTGCTGGAGCTGTTTACGCGCATCTTCGACCTTGTTCGAGTCGCCCTGCGAGGTCATCCATTTGAATCCGGCGACTATGATGATGATTATGAAGATCAGTCCGAGAAAGCCGAGAAAAATCTTTACATATGCGGCGACGATCGCCCGGATATCGCGATTTTCTCCGTTTGCGCCGAATACCTGTCCAACCTCGCTGATCCCTGCCTGGCCTTGCGTAACCTGGTTCAAGAGATCTCCCGCACAAGCATCCTGAGCTAGCTGCAGGAATAATGAAGCGAAAATGAACGCCGCCAAGAAGCAGGTTCTGGACCTGTAAAGAATTGCTGAAAAAGAAAGAATTGATTCTTTAAGCATATTGCTTTTTCTTATATTTTAAGCTAATATTTGTATCCTGCCTCTATATTATATCAGGAAACTGGCTTTCGAGCCAATTTGCAGGTACAATATTAATAATAGCGATAAAATCTCCGGCTGCAGATGAAATTATCGACAAAAGTCGCTTATAACGCGATTGCCCAATTCATAAGCAAAGTCGCCGCAACTGCCTTGGGGCTTTTTGCGATTGCAGTAATGGCGCGCGGGCTAGGCACGGAAGGATTCGGCGCTTACACGACGATCATAACATTCCTGTCTTTCTTCGGGATCATCGCTGATTTCGGCCTGACGCTGGTTACCGTGCAGATGATCAACAAGCCCGGAATCGACCGTCAGCGCATACTAAGCAACCTGTTTACCCTGCGCCTGGCGAGCGCTGCCGTCTTCCTTTCCCTCGCTCCGCTGATCGCACTTGCATTCCCGTATTCCGCAGAGATCAATGGCGGTATCGCGATCGGCGCGGCTTCGTTCGTATTCATTGCTCTTAACCAGGTGCTGGTCGGGCTGTTTCAGACGAATCTGCGCATGGATAAAGTATCGATCGCCGAAGTATTCGGACGGGCGGTCATGCTCTTGGGCGTGATAATCTCGCACCGGGAGAACGCCGGCCTGCATGGTTATATAATCGCGTCGGTCGCTGGCAGTATCGCGAATTTCATCGCTCTTTACGCCTACTCAAGGGCTTTTTTCAAGATATCGTTCGCATTCGACCGCGAAGTATGGAAAGAAACATTCAAGTTTGCTTGGCCGCTCTCGATAACGATAATCCTTAACCTGCTTTATCTCAAGACCGATACGCTCCTGCTTTCGCTCTGGAAATCGCAGAAAGAAGTCGGGATCTACGGCGCCGCCTACAAGGTCATCGACGTGGTCGTGACGATACCTTTCATCTTCTGCGGCATTGTTCTACCGATACTGTCGCGTTCCTGGAGCGCGCGCGACCTTAATGCTTTCAGAGCCGTTTTTCAGAAATCTTTCAACGCGATGGCTATTCTTGCCGTTCCGCTTATATTCGGCGCGGGTCTTACCGGGACGGCTATCATGTCGCTGGTCGCTGGCAGCGACTTTACCGGATCAGGTCCGGTCCTCGGAATACTGTCGGCGGCGGCGGCGGCGATCTATATCGGCTCGGTACCAGCTCATGCGATCATCGCGGTCGGAGCGCAGAAAAAAACTATACCGGCCTATGCTTTCACGGCTATCACGGCGGTCGCAGGCTATGCGCTGTTCATCCCAAAATACGGCCTATACGGGGCAGCCTGGGTCACGATCTACAGCGAAGCAGTGATCATGCTTTTTTCCCTCTATTATTCTGCGCGCTATGCCGGCTTTTTCCCGGATCTGTCGATCATACTCAAGTCAGCAGCCGCATCCTGCCTGATGGCGCTTTTCCTGCTCTTGTTACCGGGATTGCCGATCCTTCTAGCGGTCGCTGCCGGAGGCTTGATCTATCTCGGCTCGCTATACCTGTTCCGGGGCATCACCCGCGAAGAACTGCTTGACCTAATTGAAAGATGACTTATGAAATATATTGCAACTGAAAATGATGCCGGCGCAAGGCTGGACGCTTTCCTGGCCGCCCGCGATCCTGCGCACTCACGTTCCAGTATCAAACGCCTGATCGATATAGGCTTGGTACGGGTCAACTGCGTCGTTGCGAAAGCGCATCGGCCGCTCAAGATAGGGGATGAAATCATCATGGAACCGCTCGAGGAAAAATCGATCGTAAAGGCGGGTACAAGCGTATGCCCCGACATTCCGGTCGTTTTCGCTTGTGATGATTATTTGGTTGTCGACAAACCGGCCGGAATCGCTGTTCATGCATCTACAACGGATAAGCATCCATCGCTGATCGACTGTGTGATCAAAAATTTTCCTGAGATCAGCCGGGTAGGACATGATCCTGACCGCCCCGGTATCGTGCACCGCTTAGACAAGGATGTAAGCGGGGCGCTCGTCATCGCCAGAAACGAGCGCATGTTTGAATCCCTCTCCCGCCAATTCAAAATTCGCAAGGTTGTCAAGCGCTACCAGGCGATCGTGTATGGTAGCGTCCGGAGCGACGAAGGTGCGATCGATTTTCCGCTGGCAAGATCGAAAAGAACTGGCAAGACCGCCGCGCGGCCGCGCGGCGGCGAAGGCAAGAATTCGTTCACCAGCTATTCGGTCAAAATAAGGACAGGCCGCTACACTCTGCTCGATGTCTGTCCGAAAACGGGACGCACGCATCAAATTCGCGCCCACCTTTCAGCGATCGGCCATCCGATCGTCGGCGACGACTTGTATGGCACCCGCATTTCGAAGATCAATAACAAGAAACTGGGAACCAAAAGAATATTCCTGCATTCCTGCAAGCTGGGATTCCATAGTCTTGCCGGTACTTATGTGGAATATGACGCGCCCTTGCCTGATGAGATATCGAGCGTTATCGAATAAACCTAATTATATTTTCGAAAAAAAGACGGACATCATGACAGGTCTGTCGCCCAGCCCCGAGCATCCAGGCAAGAATTGAACCGACTATAATATTTCCGGAAATCATATTCGTAATTTATATAATACCCAAAGCCATGATAATCTCGATCGGCGGGATGCCCGGTTCTGGCAAGTCGACTATCGCCAAGATGCTGGCGGATAAGCTGGGTTGGCCACGCTACTACATCGGCGGTCTCCGCCGCGAAAAAGCGCGCCAGCGCGGCATGACTCTCGAGGCATACAACCGTCTGGGAGAAACCGATCCGTCGACCGATCTCGAAGTCGACGAATACCAGAAGAAGCTCGGCGAAGGCGGCGATAATTTCATCATCGAAGGCCGCACATCCTGGCATTTTATTCCGCATTCGCTCAAGATCTTCCTCGATGTCGATGAGAATGTCGGGGCGCAGAGGATCTTTAAAGATGTATCGATATCAGACAGCCGCAACGAGGGGGCTGATATAAAGACTCTTTGCGACGTCATAAAGCTTTACCGCCAAAGGATAGCGAGCGACGATCTGCGCTACAGGAAATACTTCGGGATCAAAGTCTACGACCGCAAGAACTATGACCTGGTTGTGGATACTACCGGACTTTCTTCTAGTGAGGTGTTTGATAGAATATGGCGGTTTATTAAAGACCGGATCTGACTGCAATAGTAATAAATATAAATACGAAAAAAACAGCGCATGCTGTTCTTTTTTGAGCGGGTAGGGGGAATCGAACCCCCCTCTACAGCTTGGAAGGCTGTCATAAAAGCCACTATACTATACCCGCGAGAATATTCTTGATTTGTGTTTTTTGATTTCTGATTAACACAATTTATTTCACCTGGCTTTTATCGTTCCTAAACCGCTGATCCTTAATTATTCTGTCGGGGTGCTGGGAATTGAACCCAGTCAACATGCTCCCAAAGCATGCGTACTAGCCGGTATACGACACCCCGGGATGCACACTGTATTCTGGATTATTGATCTTGGATGCTACATCAGTATTGATAATTTAGCTTCAAAAAACAAAAATCTACTGTGCCTCGGGTCAGAATTGAACTGACGACACAATGATTTTCAGTCATTTGCTCTACCACTGAGCTACCGAGGCAAAATAAATGCTGAATGATGAACAGCGAATGTCGCTTTATCAATCCGGCAGTCATCATCCACTATCCGGCATCATCGATGTTGCGGGGGTGGGATTCGAACCCACGGCCTCCAGGTTATGGGCCTGGCGAGCTGCCAGCTGCTCTACCCCGCTATAAAATAATTTAGATAGAAAGTAAAAGGTGCAAAATCATATTGAAAAAATTCAAAAAACAACAGCTTTTAACTTGACACTTTAGACTTTTACTATTCGGTGGGCAATGGAGGAGTCGAACCTCCGACCTCAACATTATCAGTGTTGCGCTCTAACCAACTGAGCTAATTGCCCGCTTTCGATATGCGCCCGGCATCTGCGGTCCGATCGGATAGGATTTTGATTATTGCTTATAGGTAAAATAAAAATAAGTCCTCGAACTCGATACCACTATAACAAATTATCCTGATGAAGGCAAGGGTAATGATATGATAATATTTTCCTATTTTTTGTCAATTCTGGTATAATTAGATCATTCCTAAGCGGATCATTTTTGATTTATGGATAAAGAAAAAAAGACTAAGTCGGGCAAGAAAAGCGCCATCAAGCAGGAAAAAACCTTGTTTCACGGAAATAAGCCGCTAAAACGTAAGCGAAAAGACTCCGATGGCGACGGTTTGACCGACAGTGAAGAATTAGAATTCGGTACCGACCCCTTAAGGGTTGATACGGACGGCGACGGGATTTCTGATTTTGCAGAGTTGAAAATATTCGGCACCGACCCCTTGAGGGCTGATACGGACGGCGACGGGATCAGCGACGGCCGGGAAGTCATGCTCGGCCGCAACCCCCGGGGCAGCGGCTTGCTGAAAGATATGTTCATACCTCATGCAGGGAACGACTATAAGCCGGGCGTGCTTTCGATCAAGCGCATTATCTTCTATGCCTGCTCTTCCCTGGCCATCAAAGCGTTCATTTTTACCGTAATCGCGGCCGTACCGGCAGTCGCCTGGCTCTCGCCTGACATATTGCAGAAAGAAAGCCGGCGCGTGATCGAACTGACTAACCAGCTACGCCGGCAGAAGGGCGTTCCTGAGCTGAAAGAGAATGCGAAACTGACGGAAGCCGCCCGCGCAAAAGCTCAAGACATGCTCGCAAAGCAATATTTCTCGCATATCGGGCCGGACAACAAGATGCTAGTCGACTGGCTGCGAACGAGCAAATATTCGTTCTCGGTCGCCGGCGAGAATCTCGCCATGGGGTTCGAAAGCGCAGAGGATGTTGTCAACGGCTGGGTACAGAGTCCAACGCATTTTGCTAATCTGATAGACAGCGACTACCAAGAGATCGGGGTCGGCATGACCAGCGGATCCTGGGGAGGGTTTGAAAGCACGCTTGTCGTCCAATTTTTTGCGGCTCCGGCGAAAAATGGCACGCGCAAAAACTCTTCAACTGTACGTAAACAGGTTGATATCCGGCCCATCAGGCCAGGATTGACAGGCTATAAAGTATCGGCTGAAGGCACTGGAAAAGACGGGCTGGCGGAAACCCGCGTTTCGGGCAGCAAAATTTCAATGTCCGCTGATTTATTACCCGCTTCCTCCAGCTCGGCTGTCATCATTTTCCCGCTGGATGGTGCGCTCCTGACGAATAGCGACGTAACATATACGATATTCGCCCCCAACCCGGGGCGGCTCGAACTGTATGACAACGGGGTTCTGATCGCCAGCCAGGACAAAGGCGACTGGAACTACGCGAACATCAGCACCAATCTTCCCGATGGCACCCATAAAATCAGCCTGGTTTCAGCAGGAAGCGACAATTATTCGAGTACGACAGCAACCTATACTTACACGATCGATACGACACCTCCGTCTATTGACGGGGCCAGGAGTTTCTTTTGGCTAGAAAAGCCGCCGGGAGACAGCATGCTGGTACTCAATTGCATCGCATATGCGGACCGTGATACGAGATCCGTCGATGCTTCCTGGAACAACTACAGCTTTTCACTCAGCAACGAGGATCCTGGTCAGGGCAAATGGTCCGGTTCGTTAATCATATTTAGAAAAAAATCGGATTCCTTGCCGCCCTATACGCCGGGCGCATTGAAAGCAGCGGATCAAGCAGGCAACGAGAGCCAATCGCAAATTGGATGGAAAGCGACGCTACCCGTGGAGCAATCTGTGCTCAAAGATTATCTTTTCGCCTCCCGCAATCAGCCAGAGGTCCTCAGACCATTGTTCGCTTTAAGCGCCTGGTATTATAAATTGCTCTTGATTGCCGCCTGCTTCTTCCTGTCTCTGAACATACTTATCGAAATCAAGCGCCAACACCCGCATATTATCGCGGCAACCCTGGGACTGATCGGAATGCTCCTGCTGCTCTTGCTTATCTGAAATATCACCTCCATCCTTCATCTTTTTTTAATCTAAATTCTATAAGATTAATTTGACATTCCGCGAATATTCCGGAATTATATTTTACGACGGCTACCTCTTAAATTATGCGGATTTTGGTAATCGAAGACCAGGAAAACCTCGCTCATCTGATCAAGGACGGCTTGGAAGCAGAAGGTTTTGCCGTTGATTTTTGCCTGGACGGAGAATCCGGACAACTGCGAATCGAACTCAACCATGAAGATTACGATCTCATCATACTCGACCTCATGCTTCCCAAGAAAGGAGGGATGGAAATCTGCAAGGAAGCGAGGGAAAAAAAGATTTCGACGCCTATACTGATGCTAACTGCCAAAGACGGCGTAGATGATATTATCGCCGGCCTTAATGTCGGAGCTGACGATTACCTAGTCAAACCTTTCACTTTCGAAGTCCTGCTGGCTCGCATCAGGGCGATATTAAGAAGGCCGCAGACTTCGCTGCCGACCGAACTCCGCTTGCAGGATATCGTCTTGAATCCTGTCACGAAGAAAGTTTTCCGAGCGAACAAGGAAATACGCCTGACCCTGAAAGAATTCTCTCTGCTTGAATATCTCATGCGGCACCCTAACCAGGTTCTGGGAAGGGAGCAGATAATCTCCAATATCTGGGACTTCGCTTTTGATTCCTTTTCCAACGTAGTCGATGTGCATATTACGAATCTACGGAAAAAAATCGGGGATAAGAACGGCCGGCTGCTAGAAACAGTGCGCGGTGCCGGCTACCGCATCAATAGCTAAAGCATGCTGCAAAACGCCCCCTTTTTAGGGGGCGTTTTCTGTTGTTATTTATTGTTCCTGGTTATCGGGTCGTTCGACTGAAACATAATGCCTTATTACCCCAAGCTCGTCGACGACCGGAAAAATATGTGCTTGAGACCGGTAATGCCTGCCATGCTTGTCGCGATTATACAGAGTGCCCTTGAACTGGCGGGAAAGCATGCCTGACCCCTGCCAGACGCTTTCTTTCCCGCCGTGGAACTCGTTATCTGGTCTGCGGCTGCTCTGCCATAACGCCGGCGTCTTGCCCGCCATTTCTTCGAATGTATAACCCGTCGCAAGCTGAGCCTGTAAATTCGCATATATGATACGCTTGTCCGATCCTGTAATAACGATAATATCCGAAGATGCATCTGCGGCTGCTCTGAATTTTTTTAGATCATTAGCCGCAAGATCGAGTTTTTCGGCGTTAAGCTTAAGGCTTAATTCCCTGGTTATCCTTTCGGTCACATCGAATAGCGAAAGCACCAGCCCTTCGACCCTGCCCCCGGGGCCGGCGACCGGTATGAGCGTCCAATCGTAATATGCGGCTTTGCCTTGATTCCTGCCGGCTGCATGCATTGATCCACCCTTGCCCTTCATGATCACCCCCCCATCCCTCGCTGTAACGAATTCTTTTTCGCGTTCATCATCGGGAAAAAGGTAGAAATAGTTGGCGCCAACCAGTTCGTCGCGTCTCATGCCAAGGCTTTTTTCCAGCTCCTTATTGACGTCCTTGATTATGAAATCCGCTCCGAGACGCATGATCTTCGCTCCCGCATTTTCCATGATCGTCTGCAAGAGATCGCGCTCCTTCTCGAGGTAAGCGGCTAATCTAGCGATGTCGACATTCTTTTTTGAAACCTCTTCAAGCAATTGTTCCCGGTCGCTTTCCGCCGTTTTTCTTGAAGATATGTCCGTTACAACTCCGATCGTGAATTCAGGTTCGCCTTCCCTCCCGCGCAGCAATGAGACTGATACGTGCACCCAGACGATTCTCGAATCCTTATGAAAATAACGCTTTTCGAGGCTGTAGCTTTCGCGCAAGCCGGACTTCATCTCGTCAAACGCCTCCTTGTCCAGATCTCTGTCGTCGGGATGAGTGAAATCAAGAAAAGTCATAGCCTTAAGATCCTCTTTGGAGTAGCCGATCATTTCGCTGAAAGCCTTATTAGCTTCGATCGGACGGCCTTCCATGTTCGCCAGCACAATCCCTAGGGCAGCTTGGTTGAAAATCGCCCGGAAGCGCTGTTCGCTATCCCTCAAAGCATTTTCAGAAATCCTCCGGTCAGTGATATTCTCCTGAACATAAATTACGTAATTCCTCCCGAAAACCTGCAGGCGGCTGACTCTGGCATATGTAAAAAATTCTTCCCCCCCCTTGGTCCTGCCGGCCAATTCGCCCGTCCAATTGCGACCTTCTCCCAGAGCGTGCTTGATCCTGGACATGACCTCGTCATATTGCTTTTCGGCGGCATACAGCGAGGAAATATTGCTTCCGACCAGCTCCCCGCGTTTAAAGCTGAATTGCGAATCGAACGTCGGGTTAGTGAAAACGATCTGGCCGTCCTCCTCGGCGACCAACACACCTTCCGCCATGTTCTCAACAACCAAGGCTTGCGTCTTCAGCACTTCTTCGAATTGCTTGCGTTCAGTTATGTCGCGATTACTGCCTCGTCTGCCCAGATAAAGCCCCTCCCTGCCAAAAACGGGCATACAGACATGGTTAAGCCATTTTATCCTTCCATCCGGACAAATGACCCTGTATTCGAATTCTTCGGGCCTGCTGGACTCGGCTATCTTATCCCTGTGCTTCCTCATTTCATCCGTATCGTCGGGATGCACGATGTCCTGGAACAGGTCAGGGTTTTTCAAAAACTCTTCGGCTTTCCTGCCCGATATCCTCTCGCAGGAAGGCGAACAGTAGAGGAACGATCCCGCAGGATCGATCCAAAATTCCCAATCATAGGTATGTTCGGCTACGATACGGTACTTTGATTCAATCTCTGCCAAATCGGTTTTCAAGCGCTCATAATCACCCGCTTTATCGCCCGCGCTGTCGCCGCGATTAACTATTTCAGTTGATTTGTATTTCTCCTCGTTGTCCATATAGTCATTCGGCATCGTTAATATCTTCGATTGACGCGGGTATCGCGATATGGAAGATGGATCCTGAACCCTCGATTGAATCGAACCAGATGCGGCCTCCTGCTTTCTCAATCACCCATTTCGCGATATACAGCCCGAGGCCCAATCCGTCAGCGCTAAGATTGCGCGCATTCGAAGCCCTGTAAGACTTAAGGAATATGTACGGACGGGCTTCTTCCGGAATCCCGCAGCCAGAATCTTTCACAGAAATGATCGTCTCAACGCCGCTTTGTGCGATTTCAACCCTGATGATCCCTCCTTCCGGAGTATAGCGGATAGCGTTGGATACCAGATTCTCAAGCGCGATACGCAGTATGTTCTTATCGAAATAGACGGTCGGCATGCTATCTTGATATTGCGTATCCAATATTAGCCGCTTATGGCGGATTTGTAAATACATATCCTCAAGGATGCGCCCGACCTTTTCGGTCAAATCGAGCTCTTCTCTTTTTATAACAAATGTTCCCATTTCGATTCGCGATACGTTCAACAGCGTATTGACCAGCTCGGCCATATGATGCGTCGATTTGTAAATCTCCAGCAAGTATTTCTTCTGCTTATCTTCGACATTGCCCATGATCCCGCGAAGAAGCAGTTCAGCAGAAAGGCTGACACTAGTCAGCGGAGTCCGTAACTGATGGGATGCGAAAGAGATGAATTCGTCCTTAGCCCTGTCGATTTCTTTGATCTTGGTCACGTCCCGCTCGATCGCGATAAAAAAGACTGTTTCGCCCTCTTCTGAATAAACAGGAGCGATATGCAGATCAGCAATATAATTTGTCCCATCCTTCCTGATATTTAAGACCTCGCCTTCAAAAGTCTCGGACTGCCCAAGATCCTGCCAGACCGACGCCTCGGTATAAGTACCCTGGCCGTCAGACATCCTGGTTCTATTGCCCCAGAGAGCCGGAGAGCGTCCTATCATTTCATGCTTCGCATAACCGGTAATCCTTTCGGCTGCGTCATTAGCGTAGATTATCTTGCCTTCCTTGTCGGTAATTACGACGTGGTCTGCCGCGTTATCGACAGCCATGCGGAACTTGCTAAGTTCGACCGAAAGCCTTTCCAGTTGATCAGCATGGCTCCTAAGTTCGATCTCGTTCGAGATTCTCTCGGTAACGTCCTGCAAGGAAAGGACAAGGCCTTCTACGGCGCCGAATATGTTAGTAATTGGTATCAAGCTCCAATCCGCATAAGTCTTTTTGACGCCTGGCATGCGCGGGAACGACAGGAGTTGGGCCTTGAATTCCCTCGGTTTGCCGGCGGCTCTGACATGCTCAAAAATTTCCTTGATTTCCCCGTCGGGGAACAGTTCGAAAAAATTCTTGCCGATTATCTCGTACGTCGTCAAGCCGCTATATCTCAGGAACGTCGTATTCGCATTAATTAAATCGAAGCGGGGGTCAAGATAAACGAGCATCGATCCCGAATTTTCCATTATTACTTTAAGCATATCGCGTTCTTTTTTCAACCGGTCCGCAAGCAACTCAATGCTGTCGCTCTTCTGTGCGAGCTGGGCTGTCAGCTCGTCGCGTTCATAATCGCGCTTCTTCTGATCGCTGATATCACGTAAAAGGGTCTGTAATGACGGTTTGTTCTTGTATTTGATCGATCTTCCGGTTACTTCGACCGGGATCTTTTTACCGTCGCTGCGGACAACATTAAGTTCGGCAAGAGGAGTCTCATTCGCGCCCTTCCTAACCGAAGCGATTCTGGCTTCGACCGCTTCATGCGAATCTGTATGGAAAATCTCAAAGATATTTTTCCCGAGCAGGACATCCGGACTTTTGTATCCCAACAGTTCGGCAGATGCTGGGTTGGCATACATTACCGTGCCCAGCGTATGCACCAAGATGGCATCAGGAGAAGCTTCGACCAGAGAGCGGTAACGGGCTTCGCTTTCTTTTAGGGCGGTTTCGCTGTCTTTTAAGCTTTTAAACATCAGCCGATACGGCTTCATGAGCGAGGCTTCGACTATTCCTAAATAAAGCAGGTAGATAGAAACCAGATGCAGGATATGCCCTGCAAAGTTGATCCGGTCGCCGGGTTCAGCATAGACGGTGAAGGCGATCTCCCTGGTTATCTGCATAACCAGCGCTGAAATGATAAGATTACGCACTCTCGAGTCGAAATGCATGCGCTTGAGATACAAGCCTAGTACCCCGCCGGCATAAAGCAACGTGATCACTCCCTCCATCGCGATCTTGAAGCCGGTCAACCCCCCGTCTTCGGTATAAGCTAGTGGGAAGTTCCTGAAATAAAAAATCGAAGCAACCAGCCCTGTCGTGGCAATAAAATATATTACAAACAAATGCCTGGTCTTGTATGCAGTCCTGCCGACCAGGTAGGGCGCGACGGCAAAAGAAAGAGAGGATACTGTTCGCGCCGCGACCCAAAGCTGCATCGGCAGATCAGCGTCTCCGGGATTACCGACGAGGTTCACCCCCCGATAGGCGAGCAGATGCAATAGGTCGATGAAGCTCGTAAAAACGAACGAAACGCCAACCAGGAGAAAATAGTTATTTTCGATGTAATGCCAAGAATTCCATACTATAAAAAACGCCGCAACTGCGACGACGACTCCTATGATTTCGACTAAAAAATGGAAAAGGAGGTAGCTGGAATGGCTGACAAGGTAAAAAACCGCGATTGCCACGGACATGAGCAGGATTGCATGATATTTCGATGTATATTTGATGTATTGTTCCATAACAGCTTGCCAAGCCAGCTTCGCTTCATCCGCCTGTTGGATAGCATTGACTGCATATTATATCACAACGCCTCATTCAGTCAAAACCGATCCATAAACATGGTCAAAATCCGGAATTAACGCAAAACCGCCTTTAAACAGGCGGCTTGAAGGTGATATCTATGGTCAACATTGATAAAATTAAGCGTTGATTTTATTGTTCATTTCATGAGGTCGGATACTGAGACAACAAGCCTGGATCGATATCGATAATCTGCCTGCCTCGGTATTTCGATAGGTCTGCCAGCGTAGCGATTAGTGATTTCTTACCGCCGCTGACCACATAAATCCTCTTGCTGGTTTTATCCCTGACCAGAGCGCCTTCGGCTAGCTGGCTGCCGGTAGTGCTGAAAACGGGGAATTGCGAAAGGACCTCGGGCGAAACGTTGATGATCGTCTTCTTGCCGTATGCGGCCAGCTCCTTGAGGCTTGCGACCTTTTTCTTGGCGCCGCCCGTAATGTAGAAAATTTCCCTCGTCTTAGAATTGCGCAAGAGCGTTCCGTTTGCATATGGAAGATAACCGTCCAGGGCCTCGGGCGAAACGTTGATGATCGTCTTCTTGCCGTATGCGGCCAGCTCCTTGAGGCTTGCGACCTTTTTCTTGGCGCCGCCCGTAATGTAGAAAATTTCCCTCGTCTTAGAATTGCGCAAGAGCGTTCCGTCCGGATAGAGCTTGACTCCCAGCACTTTAGCCTTGGCTTTGCCGATCCTGATCGTTGCCATATTGCTACGGCAGTCGCTCACGTTGATGCCGTTGCTTGCGATCAATGAATCATCGCGCAGATAAACTTTCGCTTCTCCCTCCCTGGCAGTCCGGAAAGTCAGAGTTAAGAACCTGATTTTTTCCGATGTGCCGCCAGGCAGGCCTGAACCGTAAGAAAAAGTGCCGCTATCATCAGAAAAGGAGTTGCCTCCGGCTGTCTGGGAAAATTTTGTATTCTTCGCTACGCCCTCGAGGTTTAACATCCCGGGCGTATATTCCAGCTTTACTCGGGCGGTATCGAAGATTTCTCCCTTAGGGTCGATCTCGACCTGGATCTGCACTACCTCCCCTTTGGCCGCTTCCTGCGCCGCTGGAGATATAATATAGCCGGCCAGCCCCGCAGCTTTGGCTTCTGGTTTTGAAAAAGCCAGACTAATGCCGATAAATAACACGATTAATGTCTTTTTCATATCAATATTTCTATGAGTATCAGCTTAACATCTTCAATACCATCTAGCGAGCAGGATCCGCAGGTCGGATTCATCGACTGATCCGTCGCTATTGATATCCGCTTTAAGCGAGTGGACCGGTTTTTTCCAGTTCGCCATCAAGATTGAGAAGTCCAGGTCGTTGATATAACCATCCGAATTAAGGTCGTTCTTAGCGTCCTCTGCGCTCGCCGAATCGACCGTTCGGCCTTGGCCGTATGTGACGGGAGCCGGGGGGTAATATGCGCTCTGGACTGTCTGTTGTCCGCTAGGCGCGGTTGTCTGCGTCAGAGCGGGTTGGCCGCCGCCCGCTCCCCCCGAAGACGTAGATCCGGCAGATGAGCCGCCTCCGGAGGGCGTTGTATCCGAATTCTGGTTGCCAGAGCCGTTCCCTTGCGTTTGCGAACCGATGTCGTTGCCGGTCGTATCAGTTATGCTGTTAAGGTCGGAAAGCAGCTGGCCTGCGTTGGTCTGGTTTTCGTTAACCTGGTTATAAAGGCCCGCGAAAGTCGTCGCCCATCCGGTATCGACCGCACCGTTGCCTGTATTATAATTGGCCGAATTCTGCCCCGTGTTGTTGCTGGCTTGTACGGAATTCGTGACTTGGGCTGTATTGCTATTTGCTACGTTCGTATCAGTGGAATTATTAGTAACCGCCGAATTATTGGACCCGGCACCGGTTCCTGAATTCGTAGATGTGGCATTGCCGCCGCCTGATGATGCGCCGGTAACATTCGTATTTACCTGGTTCTGGATGGTCGTGTTGGAATCAGCGCCGCCGGCCGTAACGATCCCTGACCCGGTATTATAGCTCGCGGAATTCTCTCCCGTCAGCGTCGAAGCTGAAGTGTTGTTTGCCGTATCGGATGCGTTAGTATTCGATGTTGTTCCGGTACTGGAAGAGCTGCTACCGGAACTGTTCGAGGAACCTGCTCCGGTACCTGCATTTGACGACGATCCACCGTTGACCATCAGCTGGCTGTTAGAATTTATGGCGTCGATCTCGGATTGGGTCGCGGTCCTGAACACGACGTTACCCTCCCAGTCTCCGAAAACGTTAATCACGGTAACCAGCCAATTGCCGACATTGACATTGGCATTCGCAAAATTTACGAGATTGTTGACCGCATCGATGCTGCCGGCTTCGATATATCCGTGACCGGAATTGAACTGTGTTTCGTTCTCGCCGGTAATCGCCTCGATCTTGAGCTTGTTCATGATATCAGCTTCGTTCGCATTGGTTATTTCGGTGCTGTGGGTAACGTTCGCTCCTGCGAAGTTATTCGATTCAGGTCCTGTCGAATTGTTATTCACCCGGATGCCCGAACCGTTGGGCGTCAGGACTGTGGTAGCCGCAGTCGCGCTAACCGTGGTCTCGACAGGCGACCCGATAGTCGTTCCCAGCCATTTGCCGAACTTGTTAACGACGACCATCCACCATGAATCGCCCGTTACGTTCACATTCGCAACATTAAGCTCGTTAGTCTCGGCGTCTGCATCGCCGAACTTTACGATTCCGGTGCCTCCGTTAAACGAGGTCTTGTTGTCTCCCGAGTTGGTCTTGATATCGACGCTGTTGGTTATCACGGCATTGTTTGTGTTTGCTATAGCTACCGAAGTGTTGATATTCGCTTCAGCCGCATTTTCAGAACCTGCGCCGGTGGCATTGGCGCTTGCCTCAAGTTCCGGCTGGGTAACCGTCAGGTTCGGCCTCGGCATCATCGGCAATACCATATTTCCTTTCCAGCTGCCGAAGACGTTCAAGGTCTTGAGCCACCAGTTCGAGGATACTATGTTCGAATTCAGGAAATTCATCACGTTGACTGACGAGTTCGCCTGGCCGGTGGCGATCGATCCTGTTCCGGTATTCTTGCTGGCCTTGTTCTTGCCGGTTGTGACCTTGGCGCTGATCTCGTTCCTGATCTTGCCGGTATTCTGGTTGATGATGCTCGTCTGGTCGTTTACATCGACAATCGCCTGATTGTTCGAACCAGCCCCGGTATCGCTGTTCGAAGCGTCGATCAGCAGTCCGGACAGGGGGGAAGCGCTGACGGCCGCTTCCGTCGAAATATCGATATCGCCCGTATGGTTATCATAAATGTTCTGCCAATTGGCATAGAAGCGCTGCGAACCGACGAAATTAGCGTTCGACATCGTAATGAAATTTAGCCCTAGGCTTGCAGATCCGGTGAGGATCATGCCGTGGCCGGTATTGCCCTCGGCCGCGTTATTGCCTGAATTTACTTCTGCTTCGACCAGGTTCGTCGTATTGGCGCTGTTGGAATTATGTACGGTGAGCTGGTTGTTGACGTTGACCTTGGCGATATTATCAGAGCTGGCGCCAGTATTTCCGTTTTCTGCCGAAATCGGACCGATTCCTGCAATCTCCGGGATGACCATATTAAGGTTGATCGTATTGACGATCTCGCCCTTGCCCCTGGCTTTTTCTGTCGTAATGATGCCCGACCCCGTATTATAGCTTGCCGTATTCCTGCCCGTGTCGGCTTTCAAGTATGAATCGTTAGTGGTCGTTGCCGTATTAATATTAATTACGGATTGCGTATTGCTGATTTCGGTCGATGCTGAATTGCTTGAATCTGCGCCGGTAGCCAGGTTGCCGGCCCCGATACCGGCTTCGGAATTATCCGTCGCGGAAGTTTCGCCTGCCGGCGCGACCGCACTTTCGGTCGTTGAGGCGGTTTCCGCTGCTGTTCCGCTTGCCGTACTGCCTGTAACTGCGCCCTCTTCGGCTTTAAGTATCGGGGCGATCGTCCAGGCAACGAGCATCGCCAGCATGACTCCTGCCGCTCCTTTTTTCAGTGTTTTAAGGCTTTTAAGGTAAGACATATGGTGTTACGGTTAATATTCGATATTACTCCTCTGCCGCCGTACAAGTCAAGGCTTGTACGGCGGCGGCGAAGCCCGAGGATGAACCTCGGGTGCGCCTTGACGCCCTGGCCTAGTTGCCGATGGTCGTGCTGTTCCCGTTGGTCGTGTTGTTCACGCCGAAGGAAATGCTTGCGTCGCCGGATTTAACCGTGCCGGCTCCGGTGTTGTAACTCGTCGAGTTGCCGCCGGTATTTGATTCCGACTTGACTTCATTCGAGATCACGCCGCAATTTTGGTTAGCAACCGAGACGACAGACGCGGATGATGCTTCGGCCTTGTTGGTCGAATTCGCTCCGGTCGTATCGTTGGTCGCTTGGACATTAGCGGTCGGAGCGACGTTTACCGTCGTCGAATTGTAGTTGGCGTCGTTCTTTACAGTCACGTTCGAGGTGGCGTCGCCGGAAGTGATGTTCCCGGTCCCGGTATTGTAGCTCGCCTCGTTATCGCCGGTTTCTGCTTCGGACTTGACGTCGTTGCTGAGCATCAAACCGTTAGTATTGCCGACCGCAACCGCACTGCCGAATTCAGCCTTGGCCTTATTCGTTGAATTTGCTCCGGTAGTGGCGTTGGATGCTGTCATGCTGATGTTGCCGAGATCGATATTGACTTCGGTCTCGTTCTTGTTGAGCGTATCGCCATTGTCGATGCTGACTTGGCTGTCCGCATCGCCAGACTTGATCGTTGCCGAACCGGTATTATAGCTGGCTTCGTTATCGCCGGTCTCTGCTTCGTTCTTAACCTTATTCATGACCATGGCCTGGTTGGCATTCATTACGCCGACCACACTATTTAATTCGACCTTGGCCTTGTTATCGGATTCATATCCGGTCGTGTCGTTTGAAGCCTCGAGATTAGAGTCTCCGAGATCCATGTTGATCATGGTCTGGTTGTAATTGACGTCGTTCTTGACCGTAGTCTTGGTGTTTGCATCGCCGGTATCGATCTTGGCCGAACCGGTGTTATAGCTCGATTCATTATCGCCGGTCTCTGCTTCGGTCTTCAGATAATTCATCAGCATGGCCATATTGATATTCTCGGCTGTAGCCATGTGGTTGATGCGGACCTTCGCCTTATTTTTCGAATTCGCTCCGGTATTGGAGTTGGAGGAATTCGATTCGAGCAGGGATTCGCTTTCTTCATCGATATCATTGCCGATGATCAACAGGTTGCCGTTGACCGTGTTCATCACGCTAGCGTCGATCTCTGCGTCGCCGGATTTGACCTCGCCGTCACCTGTATTGTAGCTGGTCTCGTTATCACCTGACTCGCCTTCGATCTTCGCCTTATTAGCGACGAAAGCCAGGTTCTCGTTTGCGCCGAAAACCGCCGTGAAAAGCGAGGCAAGCGCGTCGTTGTCCGAATAAGCGCCGGTCGTGTCATTCATTGCCGTAAAGTCATGCAGCTCGGTGCTGGCCTGCTCGGTCATATTGACGTTTACTTCGCTAGTAAAACCTCCGACGATCACAACGTCACCGCCGTCGACCAGGCCTTTGCCTGTATTATAGTCGCTATCGTTATCTCCGGTTTCTCCTTCGACGTCTGCTTCATTGGAAAGCATCTCGTGGTTGCCGTTGACCATCAGGTGTTCGCTTACAGATTCCGCTTTGACCGTATTTTCGGATTCATATCCGGTCTCAACGTTCGCCGCCAGGTATTCGGCCTTGACCTGTCCTGCGACAAATACAATCATGACGGTCACGACCAAAAGGGTGGCGATGCTCTTTATAGTGTTCTTCATATGTTATGGAAGATTTAATTATAACGTGCTGTTAGGTCTCCCCTGTAGCCCGGGGCTGGCTCGACCTTTCATTATTTTAGCTGGTAGCCTCCGGCTTTTGCGGAATTTGTCCGCATTAGTCCTTATTATGGCTTGCTAGGATTGTAGTTGAGCATGATTAAAAAATTATTAAGAATCACGATCTTCATTAAGCTGTTTATTCATTTTCCATTTCAACGACTATGTTTTCGATACGTTTAAATATTATCTATTTTTACAATAAATATCGTTGAAAAAGGCAGTCGTCCGTTGATAAGCTATAGAAAGAAATATTCTCGCGATTTGCGCAAATGCAGAATCTATTTTATAAACTGTGCGGTATATCCCGGTGAAAACATCCCTAAACTGTTTTATGCTGTTGCATGATTATGTTTAGCATGATCATCCATGAGGCATATTTACACTTATGAGTTGGCATAGTATCATTATTGTGCGCATTTCAACTGGATTATGAACAAGGGAATCGAAAATGAGTTTCTTGAGTTTTATGACAAGAGCGCTGCGGATATTTTACGCCATATCTATTTTCGCGTAAGTGATGAGGCTCTTGCAGAGGACCTTACGTCCGAAACGTTCATGAAGGCCTGGCGCTACATTGGTGAAGGCGGACGGATAGACAATATAAAGAGTTTTATCTATAAAGTCGCAAACAACCTTGTAATTGATTATTACCGATCGAAGAAACCGTCGCTAGCGCTTGATGAAGCGATTGCGCTTCCTGATCATAAGCAGAACGGTATACATGCTGCAATCGATGCTGATATCGAAATGGAGGTGGTCAGAAGAAACCTCTCCTCCATTCCAAAAACTTACAGAGACGTCATTATTTTGCGTTTCATCGACGAGCTTGACATTAAAGAGATTAAGACACTAACCGGCAAATCCTCCTCTAATATATATGTATTAATCCACCGCGGATTAAAGATGCTGAAAACACGCATCGATAAGGAAAAAAAGGAAAAAAATAACGCCCTGTAAGGGCGTTATTTTAAAATCTCTTCTCTTCAGTAATGGCTTGGACTTTTGGGGCGGAAACTGTCTTCGTATTTAATTATTCCATATCTTCGACCATCTTCCTTGTGGCTCCTAAATTTAACCCCGTTGTCATACTTCATTGTTTTAGGAAGTTTTTTGATTATAACTTGTTTTCTTTTGTTTTCCCTGGTGAGGTCCCTGTTTTTACCTTTTCCACTTGATGCGTCAACTCCCGCTAAAGGAGCCATCATCAACACAACCAGCGCCATTGTAATAACTGTTTTTTTGAAATATTTCATATATTTTCATTAGTAGTATTTTATGCCAATAAGACGATACAATCTAATTAATATTACATTCTTATCAATAAACCGCCCATTTGGGCGGCTTATTGCAGCATTTACACATTCTGGTTTTAGACACTAACTACAATTTTTTCCTTTCCAGGGTCCGGAACAAGGATTCTCCTTTATATACCTAGTTAATCGGGCCTTGAAGTGCCTTACAAAATCTTCATTTACAGGATATTTTTTTAGTTTTTTGCACTCCTCGCCGGGATTGCAACCGCAAGGGTTTGACATATTTTTCCATTTAACTGATTTCTAATTTATTGACGCGAATACGGTCGCATCCTTTCAAAATTAAACACCGAACCAATAAGTATGATATATATTATTGTAATAATTTTCTGCCTCCTGCGTCAATATAGACATAATAAATTAATTATATGGAAAACAGAATCCATTGGTACGACTGGCTTATGATCGGGTTAGTAGTAGTTGGTGCGATCAACTGGGGGCTCGTCGGATTTTTCAGCTTCGATCTGGTAGCATTCCTGTTCGGGGAAATGTCAGTGCTTTCCAGGGTCATCTATGCTCTGGTTGGCCTCTCGGGGGTTTACCTGGCATTCTACCCGGGACGATTTACTGCAACAGCGCACCGCGAAGCAATGCATCATGCCTAAGCCGGCCGTCAGCACAATTTAATAGATTTTTGAAATCCAAGGCCATGATGGTGGTTTTGGATTTTTTGTATGCTGTTAATAAAATCGAAAAAGGGCAAGTCCGAACTACAAACCAGACTTGTCCTATATTTCGTTATTTCGCGCTTGGATCGTCCTGCATGATGCCGAAGACGTTGCCTTCGGTGTCCTTGCACATGCCGTGCCAGCCGAACCCCGGGATCGCCATCTTCTCGCCGGCTTCACCGCCGTGCTGACGGATCTTTTCCGCGTACTGGGCATAGTCCGGGACGCCATAGGTCAGTGTCGCGGCATGCGATACGCCATCCGGATATTCCGGATTGCGCCGCCCCATACCTCCGTTGATTCCCGGCGTCCCTTCGGGGCCGGTAGTAATCAGCCAATAAACGGCTGTCGGATTATCCCATTTCTCGAATTTCCAACCGAATACGTCGGTATAGAATTTAGCCGCCCTTTCCGGGTCATCTGCATATAAGTCAAAATGGATTGGTCGCATCATATTTTTATTATAATTGAATTAGCTTATAAATTAAGACGCTTAGATTATAAATTACTTACATTAAACTGTTGTTAAGAGCTTAAATTATGCCATAAATCGGCCCTCTTGCCAAGTTGCTAAAAAAAGAGTATAAATATTTATCAGATAGAGCGCCCTTTAAAATTCCAAAAAATGGTCAATTTTCCCTTATAAAATATAGAAGAAAAGGGTATATGCGATGAATAGCGAACAAATCAGGCTTATCATGAAACCAGGTCAGCCGTCGATATCATGGAAAACATTTGATGAGGAAACGGGTCCGTATTCAATTGCTGTCGACGGTTATGTGCACGGCAAAACCCGATTTTACCCCACGAAAATCAAGGCGAATTTCGACCATCACGCACATTCAAACCCGATTGCCGTCCATGCGACATGCGGACAGATTTATAATGCATTACTTCGAGGTTTCTACGATGTTTTTCGCGGTGATGACGGAAGCCCCCGGGTTGATGTCTACACGAACCATAACGATCCTGACGTTGCGATGTGCTGGACCTTAATTAACCATGGTTATAAACGCGATTTCCTTTTCAACGACCTATTGCACAAAATTGCAACCCGCGAAGATTGCATTGATTCGACGGCCGGAGCTATACCATTCGAGCAAAAAACCATCAGAAAAATGGCTTGGGTCTTCGAGCCATATACATTATTCCGATCTAGAGGAATGCTTGATCTCGAGACGAAAGATCCGGCAACCTGGTCCGCAGTCATCTATGAAATCGAGGAAAGGATTCTGGAATATGTAGCTGGCCGCGCGCAAGAAACCGACATGGACATGAGCTATGAGCCTTTTCTTACCAAGGATGATTTCATTGTTGCTAAGGAAATCGGTACGCATCCAAAAACTGGCATATTCCGGAACGGATACAAGATATACGTCCTTTTCCGGGAACGACCTAATGGGAGGTATAGCTATGTAATCGGAATTTTATCCGTTTACTACGCATATATCAATATGCGCTTGTTAGCCCGCAAGCTAAACGAGATTGAAAATTTCGTTGACCCAAGCGACAGATGGGGGGGCGGCAACAGCATTATCGGCAGCGGCTGGCTCTACGGAAGCTCACTATCACCCGGTGAAGTAGCAAATATCGTCAAAGATGCCTTAAACAAGAAGCACAAAAATTGCATGAAAAAAACGGCCTAAAGGCCGCAAGGACAACAGAACCCGCATTATCTATGCGGGTTTTCTAATCCAGGATCAAATATTCTATGCCAATATCGGTTTATTTTTCGACAGCCAGGATTTAAATTTTCGGTAGCATTCCTCAGGTTCGAGCGGACGCTTCGGCCTGACCTTATAGACCCCGCCGCTCGCACGGTCATGCCCGCTTCCGATCCCAAGCTCTTCCATGATTAAGCGTACGTTCACGCCTCCGGGCCGCGAGCGCAGGCCGATCTTGACGTCCCCGTCCGGAAGCGGATAGAGTACGGCCCCCCAGCTCGCATCGTTTACGGAAGTGCCGTATGTCGTTATGAATAAGCTTGCGGCTGAATCGATGTCCAGCGGCGAATAGCCCTGCGCGTCCGCCTGCTCCCTGCTTATGAACGAAACGATATAAGGCGGCCAGCTGGCGGGATAAACAAGCTCGGAATTATTGATGAACTGCTTAAGCGCGCTAAAAACTTTTTTCGAGTAGCTCGAATATCCGGCCATGAACAGATCGACTTGGATTCCCCCTTCTTTGATGAGCCTCTCGGCGATGGAAAGTATATGCGCATTGCGAGGCTCGATGAAGCGGAAACGGCCCGTATCGCCGATCAGTCCTAAGAGGAGCGCTTTGGCGATGTCCGGTGCTAAACGCTTCTCTTGCTCGCATAAAGCGTAATAGACGAGCTCTGACGTCGATGTAGCCTTGGGCGCAATCAGCGCAAGGTCGAATATATCCGCCTTCGAGGCGTGGTGGTCGATACAGACCTTGATTGTCCGCGAACCTGCCAGCTGCCGCGGATCTGAGGAAAAACGCTTGAAATAATTGCCGTCCAGAAAAATCGCGAGATCGAATTCTGAAATTATGCTTGCCGTGTCGATCGAAGCTTCAACTTTGTCGAAATTTGGGATCTGGCCCCAGCGCTTCTTGATTGGCGAAGAATAGACGATCCGCACCGTCTTCCGCGGATGCTTCTTCCTGATCATCCCGTATACCGCCAGCACCGATGCGATCGAATCATCGTCAGGTACGGAATGCGAAGTGACCAGGATGCGTTTCGATTTATTCACAAGCTCCCAGAACAAGAAGGAAAATTGTTTTGTCTCTTGGATGTAATGCATAAATCTTAACGGGCTATACTAGCCTATTCCCCGGTCTTAGTCAATAGTCGGGCACTACTCGGTAACCGCCCCGGCCTCTCCGAATTTTACCCTGATGTAGTGCTGAACTTCGTTCTCGGGTAATCCGGAAGGATTCGCTTTGACCAGGACTAGCGCGCCGGCTTCCGATCCTGGTCTGGAATATTCGATCTTGCCGGTGAAAGGCACCAGTCCTCCAGTCATCCAGTCTCCGAGCGCCTGCACCTGGCCTCTGCCGAGCTCGTTCCCGTCCCCATCCAAGACTTTCGCATCAAAGACTCCTTCGAAGAACCAGCTGCCAGGCGCCTCCCCGTCGATGCCCAATGGGCTTTTGACGGCCTCGCCCTGTTTTGGGTTGGTCAACCGGATCTCGCTTTCCGTATTTTTTGCGGCTTCCGGTGTTGTTGCCGGCTGGCTAGCATCCGCAGTATTTTCTGCTCCGGAAGAACTATGCAATATGCGGTATATAACACCGGCCTTATCATCACTCACAAAGATCATGCCGTTAGCAAGGATTTTTATATCGACCGGGCGGCCCAAGGTCAGATCATCCTTAGTCAACCAGCCCGTGATAAAGTCTTCCATGACCGGATTCCCATGCTCATCAACATCTATAAAATTTCCCTGCCGATCAAGCCGATAGAGCACGATTTTGTAGCCCGTTGGCTCTGTCCTGTTCCATGAACCATGCAAGGACACCAGCAAGCTATTCTGATATTCCACAGGCCAGCCGCTCTCGGGGAAAAAAGCGAGCCCTAAAGGTGCGGAATGCGCCTGGATATTAAGATAGCTTGGCTCCCTGGTTTCGCAAGAGACCTTTTTTTGCGGATCGAATTCGTCGTCATGCAGATTAGATCCAAAACAATAAGGCCAGCCATAATCTTTGCCTTCTGCGAGGATATTGATCTCGTCCGGCGGCAGATTGTCGCCTAAGAGATCCCTGCCCATATCAGCACCCCAGATCTCGCCGGTAACCGGATGAGCGGTAAAAAAGACCGTGTTTCGGAGTCCTGATGCGAAAGTGTTTATTTCGCGTCCGTCGGGACTCATTGCGATTATCTTCGCCCGCAGATCGTCTTTTTCTTCGCAAACATTGCAGGAAGAACCTACGGAAACGAGCAAGCGCTCATTCAGGGATTTTTCACTCATCGTTGTCGAGCCTGACACCACAGTGGAGCCTTCCTGGAACATCAGCGTCCTGGTTCTATGCGTTCCTCCTCCAGGCAGCTTGGCTGCCGTCATCGGCAGGCTTGCTTTCATCTCTGTTGGATTGTAATCGAATACGGTAACCTTGTCCGTTTCGCCGACATAAAGCTTATGCTTGCCGCCCTCCAGCTTCCTAAAAGCCAGTCCGTGCGGTTCGTTCAGCTTATCAGCCACGATGGTTATCTTGTCAGCTTTTCCATCGGCATCTTTATCTGGCAATGCTATTACTTGCCCTTTGCTAGGAATGCTAACGACTAGCGTGCCGTTCGGATCGAACGCGATTACGCGCGGTTTATCAAGATCTTTGGCAAAAATTCCGATCTTAAACCCGGCCGGCATAATAAGCGGCAGCTCCTTTAATTCCGTGATTTTGATGTCGCTCGAAGTCGCTCCTTCTCCGCGGATCGTTTTGTTTATGCTCTCGGTTATATCATACGGCGGAGAAAATATAACTGGTTTCGCCCCGCGCAGGTTGGCCCAATAAAAACGCGCACCGAGGGCTACGACACAGAGAAAAAGTCCTGAATAAAGAATAATGACGGCTTTTTTCAGATACATAGGGTATGAATTTGAGGCTTGAGAAGACTCCTTGGTACTGCCATCCGATTCCTGATCCGCAATCCGGTAATAAGCAGGCGCAGACTCAGGAAAGCGTCCCCGTTTGCTGGCAGTGACCAGCATAGGTGCTTCGCCATACCGCAGAGTGGCATGGTTCAGATTTTTCAAGTCTCAACTTATTAAAATAATAAATATTTCATCCACCATCATATTATACCACTTTTTAAAAGTTTTGTTATTGACATCCACGCCTGATTTTGTTAGTATTTTTGCAGGCCTTAGCCGGTCTGTTTTTATTAGAAGCAGGAAGGCCAGAAAAAATTACTTAAAAGCGCGGCCGGCAGAAGATACATTAAGACAAAAATTTTGGGTGTTTCTAAACTCCCGGAGCGGAGCGGTAGTTCAGTTGGTTAGAACGCTGCCCTGTCACGGCAGAGGTCGCGGGTTCGAGTCCCGTCCGCTCCGCTCCGGGAGTTTTTTGTTGGTTCCCTGCCCGACCGAATAATTTTGGACGTTCGGGCGAGAAACGTCCCGCAAAGTTGCGGGAAGGTCGCAGAGATATTTATCCGCCGAAGCGTTCGCACAGGCGGAAACCCCGCATATTCCAAAAAAACCACCGAATTCGGTCCTTTTTGGAATTAAACAACATACATTTTGCTTAAGATAACCGGAACAGGAGTTTCCATGATTGAGGTTATTCTGATAAACTTCAATCATGAGACTGCCAAAACGCAAAACAGGAAAATATGCTGGATTAAAAGCCGATCCTCACCTGACGATCGGAAAGTATAAGGAACTCGAAGAAAAGCTCGTAAAGTTAAAAACCGAAAACCGGCCGCGAGTTATCGCTGAAATGCAGCTCCATGCGCAAGACGGGGATTTTTCGGAAAACGCGCCTTATCAAGCGGCGAAAGCGCGGTTGCGCGGGATCAACCGCCGCATACTCGAGACTGAAGACCTGTTGAAGCGCGCGATCATCATCGAGCGCCCTACCGCGGACGGAACAGCTCAGATCGGCGGCAAAATTACTGTCGAGATCGACGGGCGAATAAAAACATATCTCTTGCTCGGGCCATCCGAAACCGACCCGTCCTCGGGAGTGATTTCACATGCCTCGCCGCTCGGTTCGGCTCTGATCGGCAAGCGGGAAGGTGAAACCGCGGTCGTGCGATGCAAAGACAAAACAAAAAGATACCTGATAATTAAAATTGAATAGCTATTTTAAAAATAATAAAATCACATATTTGACAAGCCATGCTATAGCATGGCTTGTCAAATATTTCCCTGCTCATCTTCTGCCGATCCGGCTATGAAAGCACTTTCTTGACCATCGCGCTAATGCGCGCTCCGTCCGCCTTGCCCTTCGCCATCGGCACGACAGCACCCATCGCCTGGCCGAAAGCCGCTCCCTGCGGCAAACCGGCGACAATTTCCTTGACTAGCACTTCGAGTTCCTCGTCTGTCAATTGGATCGGAAGGTATGCGGTCAGAATCTCGATCTCGGCGCTTTCCCTGTCCGCCAAGTCCTGGCGGCTGCCTTTGAGGTACGCTTCGACCGAGTCCTTGCGCTTCTTGATTTCGCTTGAAATCACCTCGACGACCTGCTCATCAGTCAACTCAACCGATTCTCCCTGCCGCAGAGAAATCTCCTTGTTGCGTATCGCGCCGATCAGCATACGCAATGTGCCAGTCCGCACTTCATCTTTAGCGCGCATCGCCCCTTTTAGATCCTCATTAATTTTTGCCTTGATCATGCTCATGCAATTATTTTAATGCTTAAGAAGAAATTTCAACAAGCAGTTCTGATAATTTTTTCATCCTAATTGCTTTCTCGTCCCTAATCGTATCTTCAAAATATTGCTCGATCCGCTCTAGCGTCTCTATTAACTTGTTTTTTCCGGCGTTTGTCAACGAAACGTCGCTGACCCGCCCGTCATACGCATTGGATTCCCGCTTGACTAATCCGATCTTTTCCATGGGAAGCAGGATGCGTGTTACGCCCGATGCGGTAAGGCCGGATTTTTCAGCAAGGTCTACGCGGCGCAGTTTTCCGTCTTTTTCCCGTGAAAGATGGTACATCACGATAAACCAGCTAAAACCGATTCCTCCGAGCTTTGAATCGAAGCGCCGCTCGCTAACCGCCTGTGCTTTCGCGAGATTAATATAAAATTCCAGGGCCGTTTTTTTGATATCCATAAATATGACTTTATTATTAGTTGATATATCAATCATATATCAACTAATATCCCTTGTCAAACCTTACGCCTGCCTTGCAGGGAATGGCTTTCGGGCAAGATATATTTTTGCTAAAATATTAACAGGCCAATCGAATAATTAAATATATAATTATGAAAATACCAAAAAATCTTGATTTCAATCCGTTAAAGGCCTTGAAAATCACCGGGCTTGCGCTGATCGCTATCATTGCCTTCGCATTCATTATCAACCTGTTCGGGGGTCAGACCAGCTCATGGCACATGGGCAGAACGGGGGGGACTTCAATTTTCGATTCTGACGGATATATCTCGCCAAATATGCCTCTTGATGAAATCTCATCGAAGCAAGAGGCCGGAGAATTCGCATATGATGCTCAAGCGCCCGTTCTCTCGGCCCGTAATGCCGGCAGTGCCGACGATTCGAGGCTTTCTACCGGCAAAGATGCGGAAAATTACGAAACAAGAGAATATTTCGCTGAAATCGAGACCAGGGATCTTGACCAGTCTTGCACAAAAATCCGCGACTTAAAACCGCTCGAGTATATCATCTTTGAAAACGCTAATGAAGCCGACAATAGCTGCAGTTATATCTTTAAGGCTGAAATAGCACACAAGGATGAAGTGCTCGCAGTTATCGAGGACCTTAGCCCGAAAGATCTGGTCGAGAACGTCCGGACGATCAAGAACAGCGTCGAGGATTTCACGAGCGAAATGGACATCCTGAAGAAAAAACAGGATGTGATCGACGAAACCCTGAAGAATGCGGTCGCCTCCTACAACGAGATCAGCGCGGTCGCGACGCAGGCAAAGGATGCCGAGAGCCTCGCGAAAATCATCGATTCGAAGATCGGCGTGATCGAGCGTTTGTCACAGCAAAGGATCGCAGTGGCAGAACAGCTCGAAAGGCTTTCCCGCTCGAAAGCTGAGGAGCTTGACAAGCTCGCTTATGCGTATTTCAGGGTCAATATCCGCGAAAACAAGTTCGTCGACAGGGAATCCCTTGCCCAGTCATGGAAAGCAGCCATAAAAGAGCTTGTCCGTAATGTGAATTCTGCCCTGCAGGATATCAGCGTCAACCTCTTATCTGCGATCCTATTCGCCGTAAAAATTGCGCTATATCTCTTGCTTGCCCTTATCGTAGCGAAGTACTTCTGGAAGGCGGCGAAGCACGTCTGGAATAGGTGAATTTTGCGCCAAACGGATGATACGGCCGCTTGAAAACTGGGGTGCCTTGAAACGTGGTTATGCGTTCGGAGAAAAAACATATTATTCCGCCCGTCATCTTGGATCAGACTTAGTCGTGCCGGAAGGGACTCCCGTCCTTGCTCCCTGCAAGCTCAAAATAGTCTTTTCCGGATGGGGCAAAGACGGAGGCAACACGATCCATGCGGAAATTTTCAGCAAAAGATACGGTAAGACTGTCATGCGTTGCCTGCATCTGAAGGAACGAGCCCCGCGAGGATCGTATGCCGAGGGGGCGATTATCGGCCGCACCGGCAATACCGGGGCTCTGTCGCGCGGTCCGCATCTGCATATCGATATCAGCCGCGGGAAGGTTAGACTTAGACAATTTGAAAATTTTATCGATCCGGAAGAATTCTTCAGCAATGTCTGATCTCTGCTTTTAATCACTGGGGATTTACAATTTTTTAAAATATCTACTAATATTTAGCATTATTATGCATGCAGCGTCGGGCTGCTATTGTCCATTCAACAAAAAGGAGAACTGCCCATGATTTGGATCAGCATCACGGATAAGCGGTCAATCGGCAGGATCAAGCGCAAACACTGGCTGAACGGCGGAAAAGAAAAGAATATCATCGTAAACGCTACGCCTGGCGGCACCGCTGAAAATATAAGCCAGATTCATGTTGCTTCACGCAACCTCGCGGATATAATCGACCAGAGCGGGCTTGGCTGGACCCGTGAATCCGGAAATGCTTGTTGCCATGCCTTATACACCGTCTCTTTGCCTGCTTCAAATACTGCCATGATGCTGAAACAACTTTTCAAAAACCCCAGGATCCTCAACCGCCGTATCCTGACCGAGAAACAGATCCAGAATGAAGGCATTTTTTGGCTTATCACGCGATAAGGCTGTCCAAATTTCCAACGATAAAAACGCCGAAGATATTATCTTCGGTTTTTTTATCGATCAGGCGAGCGGCATAACATACCCCTGCCTCCTATGGACTAATCTCGTACTACGCATATGAATGCTATTTCAGGAAATCTATCAAATCGCTTAGACTCGCCGTTGCCGCGCAAACCACCGTATCCCCCGCTCCGTAATATATCCGGACCATATCGTCTGTCACGATAGCGCCGTTGCAGAAAACGATTCTTGGGTAGATTCCGTCGGCTTCTTGCTCCCTGACAAATTTTTCGAGTTCTTCAGGCCGCATTTTTTCGATCGCATCGAGCCCTCCAGGAAGAATGTCAACCAAGCCATGGCTCTCATACCATCGAGCGGCTCTAAACACGCTCTTTTCTGGCCTGGACAATACTTTCTTAGGATCCGAAAAATCTAACAAAATGATGCCCAACGAATATTGCCCCGTATTATCAACCCCGTGATAAAAAACCAACCAGCCCTTTTCGGTCAGAATCGGAGGCGGCCCTGTTTCAACATAACAATTGTCAAAACGGCTACCCGTTCTGGGCGAAACCAGCGGGGTGTGATCTCCTTTCCAGTTCAGCCCGTCATCAGAATAAGCGAGCCAGATCCGGTATTCTCCGAACAGCATTACGTATTTACCTTCAATCTTCTCGGGAAATATCGCACCCGATTTCGACCATTCATTGCTTTGAGGCACGACTGCCGGCTTATCATCGATGAATTTGACGAACTTTCCACCCGCTTCAGCGAATCTCCAGCCACCCAAGGCCGGACCGTGCTTTGTCCAGCTCTTCAGGTCTTGCGAGGTCGCGATCGAAAGCCTGGGTGTAATCCCGTCATAGGCGGCATAAGCCATGTAGAAAGTATCGCCGATTTTCGTGATGCGGGGATCTTCCAGGCCCCGAACTTCGAATTCGCCTTCTCCTTTGAGCAAGGGACTGGAAAAACGATCGAAGCGCTCTCCGTCATCAGATGCGGCGTAGCCGATGACCGACTCCCAGTCCGGACCCTCTCCGACCGCACGGTAGAATAGGTGATGCTTGCCGTTATGGTATACCGCGCCTGGATTATAAAGTTTGCGCGACTCCCAAGCATGCTCCGGTACCGGTTTCAAAATCGGATTATTATCCGATCTGGTAAATAACTCCTGATTCATAACTCCTGATTCATAACTCCTGATTCATAATTCATCCTCCTCTGTCTGACTGCCTCGAAAACGATCACGGCGGCGGCAACGGAGACATTGAGCGAGTCGATCGCTCCCTGCATCGGGATTTTAACGAGCTCCCTGGCCTTCTTTATCCATGCTTCGCTCAAACCGTCTGCCTCCGTTCCCAGGGCAACAGCCATGGGCCGCCGATAGTCGATCTCGCAGTAAGATTTCATCGCGGAAGATGTCGCCGCGACGAGTTCGATATTGTTATCAGCCAGCCAGGCGAATATCTCGTCAGCTGTTGAAGCCGCGGCCTGCTTCGTAAACACCGTTCCCTGGCTTGCGCGGATAACATTCGGATTATAAAAATCGCAGGACGGATCGGAGAGCACCACGGCGTCAGCCCCCGCGGCGTCTGCGGAACGCAGAACTGCCCCGATATTACCCGGCTTTTCGACAGATTCAAGGATGATGATGAGCGGGCTGGAAGACAATAGTATGTGTTCGAGATCGATTAACTTCGGTTCAGCGACCGCTAGGATACCGTCTGGATGCTCACGCATCGATATTTTTCTGAAAACTTCCGCTGAAACCGGCATCACCTTCCGGCCGCCTGCTTCAGCCGACACATCACCCGTATACAATTCGGACGAAACATATATTTCCTTTACCGGGTAATTCGATTGCAGGGCCAGTTTGAGCTCGCGGCATCCTTCGATCACGATAAGTCCCTGCTTCTTCCTTTCGGAAGCGCTACGCAGTTTTATCACGTTCTTGACGCCCGGGTTCTGCAAGCTGGTGATTGTTTCCATACGATAAGGCTAATAATGAATCGCTCTGGTTTAATTATAGCCTGATTACGACAGAATGCAATTTAAGGCTTTTATTTTTGATTAATAATTGAAAATATGTTATTTTATAATCATCGAATGTCCCTGAATGCATTATTCTTAATACTAAATACAGAAATGTCCGGACACAGCAAATGGGCGCAGATCAAACGGCAAAAGGGAGTGGCTGACGCTAAACGCGGGGCGGTCTTTACAAGGCTTGGCAAGCTGATAACCGTCGCGGCCAGGGAAAAGGGCGGCGACCCGGCAGCTAATTTTTCCCTTAGGATGGCTGTCGAGAAGGCCAAGGCCGCAAACATGCCGAAAGAAAATATCGAGCGCGCGATAAAACGCGGGACCGGCGAAACAGGCGGAGCAGCAATCGAAGAGCTTGCTTATGAAGCGGTCGGGCCGGCCAATACGCAATTCGTCATAACCTGTTTGACTGATAATAAGAACAGGACCGCAAGCGAGATCAGGCATATTTTCTCTAAACACGGAGGATCGTTCGGTTCGGTAATGTGGAACTTCGAGAAAAAAGGCGTTGTCAGGATCATGAAACAGGAAATCGAAAACCAGAATATCGATAACAGCGGTTTCGAATTAGAGCTTATTGAAGCCGGGGCAGACGATATCCAGTCGCAGGAGGAAGGATTAACGGTTTTTTGTCCGGTCGAAATCCTGCAGAATATCAAGGGATTATTAGAGGACAAGAATATATCCGCCGAATCATCAGAAGTCGAATATGTAGCCAAGGACCTGATCGAGATCGCCGACAATGAAAGGGAACGGCTGGAAAGGCTGGTCGGGGAGCTTGAAGAGAATGAGGATGTTAACGATTATTATACTAACATAAGCAACATTTGAAACATGGCTGACCTGACTGCGATCGCCCTGGCTGTTCTGGCGCTGTCTCTAACGATAATTCTCTCTGTTCCGATAATATTATTCATGCTCTCGATGCTTTGGACGAACATAACGACGCTGGTCCCCTGGGTAAAGACGCCTGACCGGAATATCGTATGCATCCTCGCCAGGCTCGGTCTCAAAGAAGGCGCAGTACTCTATGATCCTGGTTGCGGCGACGGACGGGTCCTTTTCAGAGCGGAAAAAATCGGCCTTAAGACGGTCGGTTTCGAGCTTTCACCCTACCCTTTTCTGAAGGCCAGGCTTACGAAATGGGTACGACATAGCAGCGCGGAGATATACCGCAAGGATTTCTTTGAAGAGGATCTTGGTCCGGCTGATGCTGTCTACATATTCTTAGTATCGCATGTCATGGGCAGGTTAGCGAATAAGCTTAAAAAAGAGCTAAAACCAGGAGCCAGGATCGCGTCCTATGCCTTCGAACTGCCCGGCTTCGATCCGATCGATATAATCGACACCGTGCCGAGCAGGACATACATCTACGAGATATGAAAAGCGCGGCTCAGCCCATAGGGCAACCTTCTAGAAAGCGGATCATACTCGGGATCGACCCGGGAATCGCCGATACCGGCTATGGGATCATCTGCTCGGAGGGCCATAAACTCTCGTGCCTCGGTTATGGATCGATCAAAACCGGCGCGCGGGACGCTTTGCCTGAAAGGCTTGAAAGCCTATTTTCAGGCCTGACGGCGATTATCAAAAGATATGGACCGGCTAAGATCGCGGTTGAACAGTTATTCTTCTGCAAGAACGTAAAGACAGCCCTGGTTGTCGGCCATGCACGCGGGATCGTTCTTCTGGCTGCGAAACAGGCGGGCATTCCGGTTGCCGAATTCACCCCCCTGCAAGTCAAGCAGGCGGTCGCGGCTTACGGCGCGGCTTCGAAAACGCAGGTCCAGAAAATGGTAAAACTTCTGCTTTGCCTGGATGAATTGCCTAAGCCGGACGATGCGGCCGACGCCCTGGCGATCGCCATCTGCGGGGCGAATAATATTCCTTAAATCCACTTTTATAACAACATCAATTTCCAATATGCATCGGTATTATGCTTTTTTCTTTCTGTTAATCCTGTTTTATCCAGCGGTCATCTTTGCGTGTACGATAGATTCGGATTGCCCTTCAGAGGGCGGCTATGCTGGAAAGTGTATCGATGGCTCCTGCACAGTCAGCCTTGGAATCGAAATAACTAAACCGACAAACCAACAAAGCGGCCAGCCAGCCATAAACTTTAAGAATCAGGTTGAGATACCCGGTTATTCATTTGACACTAACGATCATAGTACGGGCAACCTGGCAAGATACGTCAAGGCTATCTACAACTGGGGCATCAATATCGTCGGCATCGTCGCCGCAGTCGCTATGGTCGTCGGCGGGGCGATCTGGATCACGTCCGGTGGCAACGCCTCGAAAGTCGGTGAAGCCCGCGCTTGGATCGGGTCGGCCCTGACCGGCCTTGTGCTTGCACTAATGTCCTACGGCCTTTTCAATACGATCAACCCGGATCTAGTTAATTTCAAGACTTCTGCGATAAAACAGGTCGAAAAAGAATCAATCTGCGGAGTTGGAAACCATCTTGAAATGAGTGTAGAGCATGACGACGATGGCCAGGGAAACTTAATCACAATCGACGTATGCAAATGTGTCGAGGGTGAAGGAACCGATTCGTGCGTACAAGGGCAAAAACAGAACTGCCTTGAAGGCAATTACCCGTGCGGTACTTCAGTTTATGAGACAAGCGATTCGCGTTTTAAATCTGTCGATGGGGCAGTATACGCCTGCTGTGCGCAATGTTGCGGGAGTGGTTGCTGGGGTAAATTCGTCTCGAACCAAGCGGGAGGAGGAACTTACCATTATTACTGTAACTAGCCAGAAACAGGCATGTTAAATTATATTTCGGGCAAAATGCAAAGATTATCATTTTTTTTTATGCTGTTCTGTGCAATATCGCTTTTTTTTATCAATTTTTCCCCGGTTTACGCTTTTATCAAGCCCTCCCCAAAAATCACATTTTCCCAGAATATCAGCTTTGACGACCCATCCCCCTGCCCGGACGATTCGAAAAAGCTCTGCATCAACTGGATGGCGGTATATTTAAAACAAATATATACTTATGGCATCGGGATCATAGGTATTATCGCCGCAATCGCCATGGTCGTCGGCGGGGCGATCTGGATCACGGCCGGTGGCAACGCCTCGAAAGTCGGTGAAGCCCGCACTTGGATCGGCGGAGCGTTCGCCGGGCTCCTGCTCGGGCTCGGCTCATACACGATCATGTATGCGATCAACCCCGACCTGGTCCGCTTCAAGCCTTTGCGCGTCGCCGTCCCGACAAAGGAAGAAATTATCCCGATATCAGGCAATACTTCCACAACCATCGACGAGTCCACCTGCTACCAATCAACAAGATCCGAATGCGAATCAAAATCTGAATACGGATTCGTCACTAACGAAGGTTCGATAGGCAACTGCACCCCCGATTGCCCGGCCGACATGACAGACCCGGGTGTTTGCACCAACGTCTGCTGTTGCGGCGTTAGCGCCAACCAGGGATGCGAATGGAAGATGGGATGCACTTCAGACCAGGTATCGTCTTCATGGTCTAACTGCGGAACGAACTGGGCAGGACTGTCCCAATGTTGTTGCGCGAAAGATGGAGGTACAGGAAAAATAACAGATTTAAAAGATTGCATACAAAACAATGTATCTGTTGGTAGTTTTGGGGGTTACGGCACGCCTAGCAATAGTTGCACAACAAATGCATGTTGCTGTAACAACTGCGTGGGAGGCAATAGTATATGCGGGCATGTATGTACTTCTTGCCATTGGGGGTGTAAAACTGGTGATTACCAAAACCATGCGATAGATTGGAGTACAAGTGGTTGCCAACAACAATGTAGTATCGCAAATGCTGTAAACAACAATTGCTCCCAAGCAGGAGGAGGAAGCGGAGCTTATATTATTTGCGGTTCAGGATGCGAGAGTGTCTGTGGAAACAGTTGTGACGCATACCGCTCTGATCACAATACGCACGTCCATATAGGAGATAATCAATGCAAAGGATAATGCCTATGTATTTAAATTTAAATTATGGTTATTAATGTCAAATATATTACTTACGGAATAATAATAACTGTTATTGCGGGCTTTTTTTTGATAATTAAAAATGTAACAAAAGATTTAACCTTTGAAAAATGCCAAAGCACTGACCGTTCGATTTTTGTTAAATGCATCATAAATAAAGCCAAAGAGGACAAAAAAACTTCTATTTGCAATCTCATTCTCGATAAGCTTAGAAGTGACCCAAATAAAGAAAATTATTGGAATCAATGTATTAAGGACACTGTTGTAGCATCCAATCAACCGAATAAGTGCAAAATCATTACAAATAAAAATATTCGGCATTGGTGCATATATGAGCTTGCAATTGCAAGAAACGATGAAATTTTATGTGATATGTTGGAAGATAAAAATTTTTGCTACTTTGAAATTGCAAATAATTTAAAAAAAATCTCTTTTTGCAATAAAATTAATGATAAGGATTTAAAATCAAGATGTGAAATCGAATCCAATACAGAATGTATAGCCTCAAAATTTTATAATAAAGAAAACAAAGGCCAATATTTATGCAATAGTACTGCTATACAACAAGAATGCGAGAAAAATAGCCTATGCCATTGGCAAAAATTCAATGCAAACACATTATCTCTCTATTGTACATGTTGCCCAAACGATCTATCTAATTCACCAGAAAGATGCTTATCGCAAGGAGAATGATATATGAATAAAAATAAATATTTAACCCCCCTATTGATTTGCGTGATTAATATTTTTGCTTTGCTTTTTATTATAACTTCGGTATCTGCCGAAGATCCGAAATGGACATTGCCTAACCCGAAAATCACCTTTTCTGACAAGCTAAAATTCGGCGACCCGGCGAAATGCGACACTTTCAAGAGCGGGGACAAGACGTTGGACGTCTATTGCGTGCCCTGGATGGCCGAATACATCAAGGTCGTCTACAACTGGGGTATCAATATCGTCGGCATCGTCGCCGCGGTTGCCATGGTCATCGGCGGGGCGATTTGGATCACGGCCGGCGGCAACGCCTCGAAGGTCGGCGAGGCCCGCTCCTGGATTGGGTCGGCCTTGACCGGCCTTGTGCTCGCTCTTGGGTCTTATACTATCATGTTCTGGGTCAACCCCGACCTGATAAAATTCAATCCCTTGCGGGTCATCATCCCAGCAAAGGAAGAGATCCAAAAAATTTCCACTGCTTCGACAGAAGACCGGAAATTCGGATGCGGTTTTAGGGATGAATCGGAGTGTAGTCTTGAATACGGTAATGTTTATGGAAGTCCGGAAGATTGCTCCGCAGGAACTGACACCAGCGGAAGTACGAATCCGATTCCGACCGGCCAGGTCTGCTGCTGCAACGTCAAGCCGGTTGATGGATGCAGTTGGCAATCACTATGCACTGACCAGCAAAATGACAGCGATTATTCTTATTGCGGCACTAATTACGGAGGTGAAGTGGTGCGGTGCTGTTGTAATAAAAGCTCAATACCCCCAGGAACAGCCTGCAATAATGGAGAATGCACCCAAGTAGACAACGCAATAAACCAGTTAAGCCAAGCAAATAATATTAATCCTTCTTTAGTTAAATCAATTATCGTAGGAGGAGAGGGTTGTAGCAACGCGCCAGGCACCTCGGGAGAGTGCGGATATTCCCAGGTTATTCCAGCCACAAGACAATCATATTGCCAAGGCTTAGACTGTAACGATTTAATGCAAGATATCCAATGCGGAATTAATGTTCTTAATGCCTATTCGAAAATAAAAAATTGTCAACCCGGCTCAGCGACAGCACCTGCAAATTGCACATCTGCGGTTTGTATTCTTGCTGCATGCTACAATGCTGGTCCCGGTCATGCAAGCGGTGTATGTGGCACCAATAATTATTGCCAAAGGGTAGATGATTATTATGATAAATGTAATCAATAAGCTTATGAAGAAAATATTTTATTTTACATTATTTATTATTTTTCTATATACCGTTTTACCACATTCAGTATATGCTGATATTTTCTCTTTACAAATATTCTACAATTCAAGTATAAATAAATTCGAACTTAAAAATAAAAATGAGTCGCTTTTAAAAGATGGGGAGATTTATCCTGAATTATTCCAAAAACTTATTGATACGAAAGGAAAATTTAATATTATTTTTTATGAAAAAGATGGTACTGTGATAGTCTCTATTGGTTTTAATCCTGTAGAGGGACTAAACAAAATCGAACTTCCATATCTAAGTTTGTCAAGTTATTGCAAAATTATTGACAATGCAAATAAAAAGGAAATGCTAAGGATCGATTTATCAAAATATGTTAAATGCAATAGAAATAGTATTTGTGAATACGAAAGGGGAGAAGACGTAACAACTTGCATGCCTGATTGTGTACGAAAGGATGTGCAATACAGCGATGAAACACTTCAAACATTAAAAGCAAATGGAGAAAAAATCATTAATAATGGTACCGTAGTCTTGTATAATATTAATAAACAAAATAGTACCTTCCCTAAATATCTATATTTATTTATAGGTATAACATTTATCGTTACTTTATTAATTCTTTTTAGGAAAATAAAAAATAAATCTTGAACAATTTTTTCATTATTTATTTCACAAATTTTTCGTGGCCATAAAACGGCGGCTGTATTAACAGTTGTTTTTTATTTTGTAGCACTAATTGCTTTTTATCTGTCTTTATTTTAATATATATACTTATAAATAATATGATCTCCTTCTCCTCCTACGCGGAGCAAAAATTCGAGATTTTGAACAAGCACAAGGTCTTTATAACGCGCGAGGCTGTTATTGACGCTGTCGCCAGTCCGGAAAAGACCGGCCGGCGTGGCAGGCTTTTCTGCGCTTACAAGGAAGGAATCGGCGTCATCTATCGGAAAGAAGGGGGCGGCAAACGGGTGATAACGTTTTATCCGGTGAACATGTAGAAAGTATAATGAATCATGTAGTATGTATAATGCTCATAATAATAAGATTAACAGCTTTACTGATTTGAATGCCTGGAAAACGGCGCATAAACTTGCCCTCGATATTTACTGCCTTACAAGGAAATATCCAAAAGATGAATTATACGGTTTAGTAAGTCAATTAAGACGGGCGGTGGTTTCAATATCTTCAAATATTTCGGAAGGATTCAGCCGAAGATCTTCTCGAGAGAAAATTCAATTTTATTCGATCGCACTTGGTTCTACGACAGAATTGCAGAATCAACTCCTATTATCTCGTGACCTTGGATACATCGACAAAGAAGTCTTCAATAAAATTGCAGATAATACTATAATCACCCATAAGCTAATAAATGGACTAATCAAAAGCGTTAAGGACAAGCATTCTACATAATACTTGCTACATTATATTCTATTTTCCACCCCCATGCTCTACGATCCAGATGCCAACATACTCTCCTGGGAGCTCGGAAGCGGGCCGATCAGCCATGCCCGCGAATTCGGGCAATTCATCATCCACTTTTCCGGAACCGGAAAACCTGTTATGATTGAGATGCTGGAAGCTTCGAAATTCATGGGACAGTTCGATAAATTAAAGAAAATGAGCAGTGTAAATCCGTCGACTGCACCTAGTGCTTGAATCCAGGTCTAGCCGGCTCGATATGTTATTTCCTTTTATAATGGTTCTTTATTCTTTATTCATTTCGGATATGGCATTAAAAACAACGATAGCTAAAAAAAATGGGGTTGCAAAGGCTGGGAATAAATATCTCCCTTTGGCGCCCGGACATCGGGCTTGCGCCGGCTGCAGCCAGCTGATCGCCGCGCGCGTCGTGGCCGAAGCGCTCGGCCCGGACGTAATTATAGCTAACGCCACCGGATGCCTCGAGGTAACGACGACCCCCTTCCCTGAATCCGCCTGGGGCATGCCCTGGATCCATTCCTTGTTTGAAAACGCCTCAGCCGTCGCATCCGGCATATCGGCGGCCCTACGCTACAAGCACCAATTCCGGAATCTAAAAACGAAAAGCCAGGATGCCCTGCCTAAAGTGGTCGCGCAGGGCGGTGATGGAGGCACTTTCGACATCGGATTCGGCTTGATCAGCGGCATGTGGGAGCGGGGAGAAAACATCTTATACATCTGCTACGACAACGAGGCATATGCTAACACCGGCGTCCAGGCATCCGGTGCGACGCCCTGGGCCGCCAATACGACAACCACCCCGGCGGGAAGCGGAAACACGCTAGATGCGATCGGCTCGCACCAGCGGAAAAAGGATATGGTCGCAATCGCACTGGCGCACGGCCTTAGATACGCGGCCCAGACAACGGCCGGCTTCCTTCCCGACATAGCGAAAAAGGTTAAAAAAGCCCTTGAAACCGAAGGCCCGAGCTATCTGCAAATCGCTGTTCCCTGCATACCCGGGTGGAAGATCGAACCCGCGGAAACGGTCAGGATCGGCAGGCTCGCGGCCCAGACCGGACTTTATCCGGTCATTGAATATGTCGATGGTCAGCTAACTGAAGTCATGAAGGTGCCGGATCCGGCCCCGCCGGTAGACGAGTATTTGAAAGCCCAGGGGCGCTTCTCGCATCTGTTCAAAACTGATGCCGGCCGGAAGCAGATCGGATTCCTGCAGGCGATCGCCGACGAGAATATCAAGAAATACGGTTTGAGATAAGCGATACTATTCCAACAAAGAACCAGCGATTACGCTGGTTCTTTGTTGTTTCCCGTATTTGATTTGATTGATGCTGAATACAGATTTAATAATACCTGAATTTTTTATTCGGATTGAAGCCGGTACCCGCCGGGATCAACCTGCCGATGATCACGTTTTCCTTGAGCCCTTCGAGGAAGTCGATCTTGCCGTTTATTGCGGCCTCGATCAGCACGCTCGCGGTATTCTGGAACGATGCGGCTGAGAGGAAGCTGTTCGTTGTCAGGGATGATTTTGTTATCCCGAGGAACAGGATATCGCCTTTCGCTTCCTTTTTGCCAGCGGCCTTCATGTCCTCATTCGTGCGCTCGAAAGCGGCGCGCTCAACGATCTCCCCCGGCAAAAGGTCGGTATCGCCGGCGTCCTGCACATAGATGCGCGAGAACATCTGGCGGGCGATAATCTCGATATGCTTGTCATTCAAGGGCTGGCCCTGGGAAGAATACACATATTGGATCTCCTTGATTATGTATTTCTGGGTCTCATGGATGCCTTTGAGCGAATAAAGCTGCTGCAGATCGAGGCTGCCCTCCGTCAGCTGGTCGCCTTTTTCTACCTGGTCGCCGTCCTTGACCCAGACATTGAAGCCCTTGGGAATTATGAATTCTTTCGCGCGTTCGGCCGGTGCGGCGATCTTGACGAATTTTTTCTCGACTGCCACCTTGCCCGCCCTTTTCGCGGCAATCGAAGCGGCGCCCGAAGAAAACAGCTCCTGTCCGGCTTTGACCTCGTCGCCGTCCTTAACGAGCATCTTAATTTTCTTTTCGGCGCTCCCCTTCTTGTCCTTTCCCGCGGCCTGCGTCGCTTCGCTGAAATAATAGCGGTCGGTATCGACGCCTTCGTATTTGATCTTGAGTATCTTCGCCTGCGGATTAGTCACAGTCAGCTTGCCGCGCTCGTCGACGATTGTCCGCTGGGCCGTCTCGATGCTGATCGCGCCGCTGACGTCTGCCATGAAGGCTTTGCGTTTCGGCGGTCGCGCTTCGAAGATTTCTTCGACCCTGGGAAGGCCTTGCGTAATATCTTCCTGCCCTGCAACGCCTCCCGTGTGGAACGTGCGCATTGTCAGCTGTGTGCCCGGTTCGCCGATCGATTGCGCGGCGATGATGCCGACGGCCGTACCGATCTCGACCGGTTTGTTATGCCCCAGGTCATACCCGTAGCACTTTTCACAGACCCCGCGGGTGAGCTTGCAGGTCAGCACGGAGCGCATATACGCTTCGGTAAAATCCTTGTCCTTGAGCTCGTCTGCGATCGGCTCGGTTATCAGCGTGCCAGCCTCCATGACCACCTTTCCCTTCTTGTCTAAGAGGTCTTTTGCCAGGTATCGACCGACCATGCGGCGCAGGAGCGTACTGCCCATCTCTTCAGATTCATGCTTCGTTAATAGCAGGCCGTCCTTGACTCCGCAATCGTCCTTCATGATGACTACGTCCTGGGCCACGTCGATCAAGCGCCTCGTCAGATATCCGGCATTGGCCGTACGAAGAGCGGTATCCGAAAGGCCTTTGCGCACGCCATGGGTTGAAATGAAGTATTCGAGGACCTTGAAGCCCTGTTTGAAGTTACCTTTAACCGGGAGCTCGATGATGTCGCCGGAAGGCGATGTCACAAGGCCTTTCATCCCGAGGATCTGCGTCAGCTGGGCCCAGGATCCCCTGGCCCCGGACTCGATCATGGAATAGATCGGCCCGTTCAGTTCGAGGCTTTTCCGGCATATTTCGGTCACGCGCTCTTTAACGCCGGTCCAGAGCTCGATGATCTTGCTGTAGCGCTCGCTATCGGTTAAGAGGCCGTCCTCATACTGCTCCTGGATCTCGTCAACCTTGAGGCTCGCCTCTTCGATCAGGCGGTCCTTCTCGGGAAGCACTGGCAGGTCGTTCATTCCCCAGGACAAGCCGCTCTTAGTTATGAACTCAAAGCTTCTGGACTTCAGGTCATCAAGGAACGCGACAGTCTCTTCCTTCGAGTAATGAAGCAGGCATTTCTTCACAAGCTGCTTAAGAGCGCTTTTATCCAGCCCTTTATTGACGTATCGCAGCTTGGGGGGAAGAATGTCGTTGAAAATTATGCGGCCGACAGTCGTGCGGATGATGCCTTGCTCCGGCATAAGCACCATGACCGGATCCTGCAGGTGCAGATTGCCGGAATTATATGCGTATTTAGCATCTTCTGGAGACGAAAAATGCTTCAAATCTTTATCATCCCGGTCCGCGTCGCGTTCGAACGTGACATAAAAGGCTCCCCAGACGATATCCTGGTTCGGAGCGACGATCGGATCTCCTGTCGCAGGCTTTAGCAGATTATGCGAGGATAACATGACGTCTCGGGCTTCGGCGATCGCTTCTTCGGTCAGCGGCACGTGCACGGCCATCTGGTCGCCGTCGAAATCGGCATTAAAAGCCGTACAGACTAGCGGATGGATCTGGATAGCTTTGCCTTCGATCAGGATCGGCTTGAACGCCTGGATGCCGAGCCGATGAAGCGTCGGCGCGCGGTTAAGAAGGACGTACGACTTCTTCGTGCTCTCTTCAAGAATATCCCACACCTCGTTATGTCCGGCTTCGATGAAGCGCGAAGCGCTGCGCACATTATGGACGTGTCCGCGCTTGATCAGCTCGCTGATGACGAAAGGCTTGAAGAGCTCCAGCGCCATTACTTTCGGCAGGCCGCATTCGTAAAGCTTCAACTTCGGATTGATCACGATGACACTGCGCCCTGAATAATCGACGCGCTTGCCCAGGAGGTTCTGCCGGAAGCGCCCCTGCTTGCCTTTGAGCGAATCAGCAAGCGATTTCAGCATCCTCTTCTGGCCGGTTGAAGCCGTTACTGATTTGCTGTGCCGCGCTGAATTGTCGATCAGGGCGTCAACGGCTTCCTGGAGCATGCGCTTCTCGTTCCGGCAGATCACTTCCGGTGCATTGAGCTCGATCAGCTGCTTCAAACGGTTATTGCGATTTATCACCCTGCGATAAAGATCGTTTAGGTCCGAAGTCGCGAAGCGTCCCCCGTCAAGCGCTACCATCGGCCGAAGGTCGGGAGGAATCACCGGGATGACTGTCAGGACCATCCATTCCGGACGGATATTATTGGTATTAAGGCTTTTAAAAAGTTTGAGCCGTTTTATAAGCTTGTCTTTCTTCGAATCGACGGCCGTCTCGAGCTCGGATTCCAGGCTGGCGATCATCTCGTCCATATTAATACGCTCGAGCAGGTTCCGGATCGCTTCGGCGCCGATGCCGGCTTCGAAAAGATGGCCGTATTTGAGGCTCAAATCCTGGTAGGCGCTTTCCGAAATGATCAGCATCGGTTTAAGCTCTTTAAGCTCCCGCATCGCCCGGTCGAAGGCCTGATTGAGGTCCGAGAGCTTCTCTTCCTTGGCCTTATCAAGCGACTCGATCTCGCGGCTGATGGTCTCTTCGGCTTGCGCCTCGGTCGAGCCTTTGTCCTTTAATCTGCCTTTACGGCTCTTTATCTCGTTCGTCTGCTTCGCATAATCCGATTCGATCTGTTTCTTCTTTGATTTGAACTCTTGCTTGATCTGTTCTATGGTGTCCTGCTTAAGATCTTCGTTGACATCCGTGACGATGAAGCTGGCGAAATATACAACCTTTTCGATCGCCTGCATCGAAAGATCGAGGATCAAGCCGAATTTTGAGGAGAGGCCCCTTAAGAACCATATGTGGGTCACCGGCGCTTGCAGCTTGATATGGCCCATGCGTTCGCGGCGCACGATACTGCGTGTTACCTCGACTCCGCACTTGTCGCAAACGATGCCCTTGTAGCGGATCTTTTTATATTTCCCGCAATAGCATTCCCAGTCCTTGGAAGGGCCGAAGATGCGTTCGCAAAACAAGCCGTCCTTCTCGGGCTTCTGCGTCCGGTAATTGATGGTTTCTGGACGGGTGACTTCGCCGTGAGACCAGGAGAGCATCTCATCCGGAGAAGCGAGCTTCAGCTTGATCGCCTCGAAATCGGTAGTTTTAATAGGATTGAGCATATTTATCAAAATTATGTAATCAACTGTTGATTTTTCCCGTCTGGTCGACGGCCGATATGCGGCAGAGCCGTTTTTATCCCTCTTCCTTGTCCGCCGGATGCTGGTCGCTCCTTTTCCTTTCGCCGTTCCCTTCTTCAACGTTGCCGATCTCGACCTTCTTGAGTTCCTCGTCGAGCAATTCGACATCAAAACAGAGGCCCTTCAGCTCCCGGATCAGAACATTGAAAGATTCCGGGACGTTCAATTTCCTGATAGTTTCGCCCTTGATAATGGATTCATACGCTTTGCTCCTGCCGGGTACATCGTCCGATTTTATGGTCAGTATCTCCTGCAAGGTATGGGATGCTCCGTAGCCTTCCAGCGCCCAGACTTCCATCTCTCCGAAGCGCTGCCCGCCGAACTGCGCCTTTCCTCCGAGCGGTTGCTGGGTGATGAGCGAATAAGGGCCTATCGAGCGCTGATGCACCTTATCCTCGACCATATGGTTGAGTTTCATCATATACTTATAGCCGACTGTGATCGGATTATCATAAGGTTCACCGGTCTTGCCGTCATAGAGCGTAACCTTTCCGTCCGGGTTGAGGCCTGCTCTTTCGAGCTCGCTGACAACAGTCTGTTCTGATATGCCGTTCAACGCAGGCGTCGCAACCTTGTAGCCTAGCTTCTTGGCGGCAAATCCCATGTGGGTCTCCAGGAGCTGGCCGAGATTCATACGGGATATGATACCCAGCGGAGAAAGTATGATATCGATCGGGGTGCCATCCTTGAGATAGGGCATATCCTCTACAGGCACGATCTTCGAGATGACCCCTTTGTTCCCGTGGCGTCCGGCCATCTTATCTCCAACCTGGATCTTGCGCAGATTGGCTACGGTGACCTGCACGGTCTTGATGATCCCGGCAGAAAGCTTATCGCCTTCCTCCCGTGAAAAAATCTTAACATCGATGACTTTCCCATGCTCCCCGTGCTCAAGGTATAATGAAGAATCGCGTACATCTTTCGCTTTTTCACCGAATATCGCCCGCAGGAGCTTCTCTTCCGCCGACAGTTCGGTCTCTCCCTTTGGCGTTATCTTCCCGACCAGGATATCGCCTGACGAAACTTTTGCCCCGATGCGGACGATGCCGCCCTCGTCAAGATTCTTGAGTTTTTCTTCGCCGATATTAGGTATGTCATTAGTGATGACCTCGGGACCGAGCTTGGTATCGCGGACATCTATCATGAAATCTTCGATATAGATCGACGTGAAAGTGTCGTCCTTGACCAGCCTTTCGGATATGATGATCGCGTCCTCATAATTGAATCCTTCCCATGTCATAAATGCTACAAGCGCGTTTTTCCCGAGCGCGAGTTCCCCGCGGTCGATCGCCGACGAATCAGTAATGACGTCTCCCTTGCCGACGCGGTCGCCCTTGGAAACGACCGGACGCTGGTTTATGCAGGTTGAAGCATTGGACCTGAGAAACTTTGTGAGCTTATAGGCTTTCTGTTTGCCAGCCTTGTTCTTTATCGCGACTGTCGAACTGTCGACTTTCGAGATCTCCCCGTCCTCATCAGCGATGATGATATGGCCCGAATCGCGGGCGGCCAGGCCCTCGATGCCGGTACCGACGATCGGCGACTCGGCATTGATAAGCGGAACAGCCTGCCTCTGCATGTTCGTCCCCATAAGAGCGCGCTGCCCGTCGTTATGCTCCATGAACGGGATCAGCGAGGTAGCGACCGAAACGATCTGGTTCGCCGCAACGCCCATAAAATCGATATTCTCGATATCTTCCGTAGCGGGTTGCCCGTATTTCCTGACTTCCGCACGCTCTACCAGGAACTTACCGTTCTCGTCGATCGGTGTCGTTGCGGCTGTTACAATATATTTTTCCTCTTCAAACGCATCGAGTAAAACGATCTCATCCGTGACCAGCGGTACGATCGGTATCGCGATATGGCCCTGCTTCGCATGAAGCTCTTCAGCTTTCTTATCGTTAATCATTTCTCCGGCTTTGATCAATACTTTGCCGGGCTCTCCAGATTTCGTAATCTCGCGGATATCTTCGCGGGCGATTTTTCCTTTCGTAAACTCCGGTTCGTTGGGCACGTCATGGAGGACCCTGCGAAAAGGAGCTTCAAGGAAGCCGAAGCTGTTCAAACGGGCATAGCTCGCGAGATGGCCGACTAAGCCGATATTGGGGCCTTCGGGAGTGGCGATCGGGCAGATGCGTCCGTAATGCGTCGTATGTACGTCGCGCACGTCGAAACCGGCCCGCTCCCTGGTAAGCCCGCCAGGTCCCATGGCCGAAAGGCGGCGTTTATGCTCGAGTTCGGAAAGCGGGTTTGTCTGGTCCATGAATTGTGAGAGCTGGGATGACATGAAGAATTCCCTGACGACTCCGATCACCGGACGGGCATTGATCAGCTTGTTGGGAGTAATGGCATTTATCTCGATCGTGCTCATGCGGTCGCGTATGATCCTCTCCATGCGAGCCAAGCCGACCCTGAACTTGTTCTGCAGAAGCTCGCCGATTGCCCGGACGCGGCGATTGCCAAGATGATCGATATCATCCTCCTTCCTCTGGGAAACGTTAAGATCGATTATTTCCTTGATAATCGCAACAACATCTTCCTTCCTTAATACGCGAGTCTCCTTATTGTTGGGTATATCAAAAGCAAAGCGCTTGTTAAGCTTGTATCTGCCGACGCGGCCGAAATCATAACGGTCAAAACGGAAGAACATGGAAAAAATCAGCTGGCGGGCATTATCGGTTGTGGCAAGATCGCCCGGACGGATTCGCTTATAGACCTCCTTAAGCCCTTCGGCTTCATTTGTAGCCGCATCCTTGCCGATCGTCGCCTTTATGTATTCATCCCTTTCCCCGCTTGCGTCCTTTAGGTCGCGCAAGACTTGCCAGATCTCATCGTCAGTGCCGAAGCCGAACGCGCGTAAAAGCGACGTGGCTGCAACTTTCCTCTTGCGGTCGATCCTGACCCAGATGACTTTGTTGACATCCGTTTCAAATTCAAGCCAGGCGCCCCGATTAGGGATTATCTTTGCGCCGTAGAATTTCTTTCCCTTGATGAACTCTGAAGAAAAGATGACGCCGGCGCTTCGGATCAGCTGTGAAACGACCACGCGCTCAATGCCGTTGACTATGAACGTGCCGTTCTTTGTCATGATCGGAAGGTCCCCAAGAAACACCTCTTGGGCTGTTTCAGTCTCAGTGCGCTGGTTGACCAGGCGAGTCTTGACCCTCAAGGGCGCTTCATACGTTATATTCTTTGCCTTGCTTTCTGCTTCATTGAACTTCGGTTCATCAAGATAGAATTCATCGAAATAAAGCTGCAGGTCCCTCCCGATAAAATCAGTAACCGGTGAAATTTCATCGAATAGATCGGCTAACCCTTCTTTTAGAAACCAGTCGTAAGAGTCCTTCTGGATCTCGATTAAATTCGGCTCGGGAGCATCCTTGTAAAGTGAGGTAAAGTATTTGCGCTTTTTCGCTTCCATATGCATAAAAAAATCCTCAAGCATTCCTTGAGTTTGTTATTAATTAGGTTATAGAAATCATGTGAGAACAGGAGACACTAATTTTATTTAATCGTGGCTTATAAATACGTCTGCCTTAAAAATTGCGCAAAGTCTGCCTGTGCTAAAGATGCTGAAGATTTTTCCTGATTCGGGTACGGATGCTTGGGGCGGATAACCAGATCAACCTTGCCGGTACCGATAAAAATAAAAAACGACTGCTCTGTAACGATCGCTAATTGTTCGGTTTTCTATAAATTTTATGAGAATTCTTCCCTTTTCGGGGACACTATTAATACAATCAATTCCGTTTTTTTGTCAATAGTAGCTGTATCTTAACAAATGTTTTTCCAAATGTCAATATATTTTAAACTAAAGACGGAATTAAATCAAGATGAATATTTTTGTTTAATTTTAGCAATATAAAACATTACTTACTTATTTGCTTGCGGATACCGCTTTTTCCAACAACTCTCTCGCTACAACCCTGTCATCCCAGGGGTCGATCCGGCCTCCAGGTCCGCATATACCCTGCTCACAGCCCTTCCCTGTGATTATTACAATATCGCCATTTTCTGCCAGTTCGAACGCCTTTTTGATCGCTTCTCTACGTTCTAGTATCTTTAATAAATTTGTCCCGGCATTCTTCCCTGACTTTTCAGCCCCGACCGCTACCTGGTCGATTATCAGCTGGGGATCGTCATCATATGGATCTTCGTTCGTGATAATCACAAAATTCGCCTTTTGACCAGCTATTCTACCCATCACGGGTCGACGGGCAACATCCCTGCCACCCCCTGTCGAGCCAAGCACATGGATAATACTATTATGCGGAATTTTTTCCAATGTATCATATAATTTCAACAGCGCGTTTGGCTCGAACGCATAATCGATTATGACCGTAAAATTCTGGCCTGCATCGATTTTTTCGAGCCTGCCAGGGACCCCGCCGATGTTTTCAAGCCCGGATTTCATACTATCAAACGGCACGCTCAATGCAGTTCCCACGGTTATGGCAGCCATTGCGTTCTCCGCATTGAATTCTCCAAGCATTCGAAGTCGTATTTCTTTATCCTGGCAATAGAAAACCGTCCCCTTGCTGTCAGACATCACCCGATCAAACTCGACCGTTTTTATTGCCTCCGGGTCTGGACCGATCTCTTTGGCGGACGATTTGTTTAAGTATGCGAACTTTTCTTCTGCCCAAAAAGCCAGGAAGTATCCGGCGAAGGGATCGTTTCCATTGGCTATAATCGTCTTTTTGATCCGTTTTAACTCAAGTTTCTTTATTTCCGTTGCAATCCCGGCAACTCGGCATGCATCATCGACATACTTGGTCGAACAGCGCTTAAGGTGCTTGAATAGCTCGCCTTTGGCTCGCTTATAGTTTTCGAAACTGCCATGCGATTCGATATGTTCGGGGTAAAGCCCTGTAATAACCAGGATATCGTAATTGATGAACCGATGCCTGAACTGGCGCACCCCTTCGGATGTCGTTTCAATGATAGCGCAACAGCACCCGTTCCTGACCATTCTTTTGAGCATCTTCTGCGTAAAGAAACGGCCGACCATCGTCATCTTCTTGTCGTTCAGCCATTCCCGCTCTCCGTCATTGAACAGAGCTGTCGAGGTGAAGCCGGTTTTATACCCAGCTCCTTCCAGTATTTTCGCGATCAGATAAACACTTGTAGTTTTACCCGTAGTACCGGTTACGCCGACAACGATCAGCTTACGGCTGGGATTCCCGTGTATTATCGCGGCCAGCCATGACAAGGAGAAGTGGTATGCTGGCTGTAATACGTGGAAAATCCCGCGCGGAATCAACTGCTTTATCTTGTTGAGTATTGGCATTTATATCAATTTATCTATTTATTCTTGTCTAGATAAGCCTCCTGGCTGCCCTTAAAGCTCGGTAGATATTGTATTGCCAGCCGGCGAGCGGGAAGTCGAATGTGCCGGGATAAGCTTGTTCATAACCGCCAAAACCGAGCTTGAATCTCGTAACGCCTGGCCACTTGCGCTCATCGATGCCGTAAAGGTCGTAAAATTTGCATCCGAGCTCTTGAGCTTTCCTGACACCTGCCCACTGCAGGAGATAAGGAGCCATCACTTGCCGCCAGGCATTGGAGGATGCCCCGTGGACGTAGGTCGCGGTATCGCCGAAAATCGCCATGATATTACCGGCGATCAGGCGGCCCTCGAACTCCGCAGTGAGCAATGCTACGGATAGCGCTTTTCCTGCTGCAGGTTTAGCTCCGCCGATACCCAACATCCTTCGATAATATTCCTTAGGATGCAACCTAAAACCGTCCCGGTCCCTAGTTTCCATCATCAGCTGCCAGAATCCTTCAAAATCCTCTATTCCGGCTTCATTTACCCTCAAACCCTTCTTCTCGGCTAACCTGATATTATAGCGGGTCTTCGGATGCATCGTTTTCATGATGTCTGTGCTGTCCCTGTTGATCTCGATTATGCTTGTCCGGCTTGGCTGTACATCGATCGTCCTGACCGCCTGCTTATAATATTTTTCGGGCGGATCCGGCGGTTCGAAACGGAAAAATATCGCTTTTTCCTGCCTAGCAATGTCGATTATGCCGTTTACTAAAGCATCGATAATCTGTAATTTGTGGTCGACTGTTTTTGATGCGATAACCGGCCCTTTCGGGCAATACATATAGCTCGCATTTGCCGGCAGATGCTTTTTCACAAGCGTCGCCGCCGCGCATAACCCGCCGCTATCATCAAATACACCGATCCGGACGATCCTGTTACCAGCCGCTTCCTGAAAATCGCCCCATTCCCATGATTGCTGGAATGGCGCATGTTCCTGGCTGATCAAGAAAAAGTTCAATTCCTTCCTGTCTTTTAGGGGCGCTGTCACCATCTGGTTGTTTCATTGCTTGCTTAGATTTCTTAAGGCCGCCCTGATCCGCTCCCTTGAATCCTTGATTAAGGGATCAACCGTCCTTAAAGCATCACGCGCGTCCGATATTGAATAGCCTAGCGCGACCAGCGCGTCGATCTCGTCGCCTCCGGACATCGTTCCCCCGCCGCTTCGCAGATCGACTGATCCATAACCGACCTTCTCCCGCAGTTCGAGGATCACTCTTTCGGCCGTCTTTTTCCCGATTCCGGAAACCTTGGTCAGAAGGTGGGGATCTCCCCTGGCGATTGATTCCTTGATATCAGCGACTCCGGCTACCGAAAGAACTCCCAGCGCCGATTTCGGACCGATTCCAGAGATTGTCAGGAGTAGTTCGAACATCTCGAGTTCGCTAATCTTCCGGAAACCGAATAGGTCGAGCGCGTCCTCGCGCACATATTGATGCGTGTATAGCTCGGCCGAACTGCCGATTTCCAGGTCCGCGAATAAGGCAGGGCCGACGAATACTTGGTACCCGACATCCCCGGCCCGGATAATCACATAACCTTTTCCTTTATTCTGGATCGTTCCTTTGATAAATGCAATCATATAGGAATATTGTTCGATTTATTGCGGTAGTCAGGGCTGATTCTGCTTATTTTCCTGCGTAAGACGCTGTATTCCGGCAGATCAATAGCAGTCTCGATTATAACGCGCAGGCCCTGCCCGCCGTGCGCTTCCTTAAGCTCTTTGCGGCTTGACGCATCCAAAATCCTCATCACTCTTACCTTGATTATATCATAACCCGGCAGAAGTGCCTCAATCTCTTCACCGCACTTCAGGGTATTATGCGCTTTTAGCAGGATACTGAATTTTCCGGATGCAAAAGGCCTGCGATTCCTAAGCCTTCTTGAAGCAAGGACTTGGCCGCAGAATTCCCACTCAGGATGGAAATAATGCCTGTCGATCAACTCCTCGCTTCCGTACTTGCCGAAAAGAAAGCCGTGTGTAAATCCGCGGTGGTAAGTCTTTTTGAAAAGTTCGTCATACAGCAGCTCGGATTCTTTTTTAGCTACCTGCTTATTGCATCCGATATTATCAACCGCCTTCCTATAAGCGCCAATTACTGCCGCGATATAATAAACGCTTTTCGCCCGGCCTTCGACCTTGAACGCCCGGATGCCTGCCGCGCCCAGCGCATCAAGATGCTTGATCAGGCAGAGGTCCTTCGAATTGAATATATAGCTTCCTTGCTGGTCTTCTTCGATTACGAGTTGCTTGTTTTCTCCGATAATATCGAACTGTTCTTCCAAATTATTTAATTTTTGATCTTTGGCCTTTGCACTCCTTTCATATTTCCATCTGCAAGGCTGGGCGCAATCTCCTTGATTAGCGCTCCTTTCCTTCAACTGTTTGCTTAAGAAGCACCGGCCTGAATAAGCCATGCACATGGCGCCATGGACGAAATATTCGAGTTCCAGGCTGGGTGCCACCTTTTTTATTTTTCTTATATCCTCGAGCGTTGCTTCTCTGCCAAGTATCACTCTCGCTATGCCTTGTTTTTGCCAGAAGCGAGCGGAAGCGGAATTGATGCAATTAGCCTGTGTCGACAGATGGATGCGCGCACGCGGCCAGACTTGCTTTACGATCGAGAATACGCCCGGGTCGGAAATGATCACGGCATCAGCCCCGGCGCGTTCGAGCATCCTGACATGAGCGCTCAAGCCCTTCAGATCCTTTTCCTGCGCAATAATATTGGCTGTTGCATAAACCCGTTTGCCGTACTTATGAGCATAAGCGGTTCCTTGCCTGATTTTCCCAGGATCGAATTCGTTAAGCCGCGAACGCAGGGAGTAGCGGGGTTCGCCTAAATAAACCGCATCCGCTCCGAAAGCGAACGCAGCCTTCATTTTCTCGATCGTCCCCGCCGGAGCGATCAATTCGGGCTTAAACCTGTTATTACGCATAATTCGAGCTTCTCATTATTTTCTGATTTCCGCAAATCAGATTCCAGCTATCAGCTGATGGATATTTATATGTTTCTATATTTAGTAAAAAGCCAAGCACACTGCTTGGCGAGTTTTTGTCGGGGTATCGTCCCCTAGAATCGATTTGTCAGGCTTTGATTTCTGCCCTCAGGAATGAACTGACTATTTCCCTGTAGATCCTTACGACCAGAAACAGGCAATGGGCGCATTTATCTCTTTCGATATGCTCGATTACCTCCTGGCTTATTACGCCCTGGCTTGCCATCTGATCGATCTGCGTTATATCGCATTTATCAGTCGGTCTTGCCTGCGCCAACCCGGCTATTTCATCCTGTAACTCCCGCATTTCCTTGAGTTTGGCAAGCAGTCCTTCCAGCATGACTTCCCTTTCCATGTCCAGCCCCCCCTGTTGTTTTTAGCCAATGAACACTCCCAATACTATAATCTAAGATAATTGTTTACGCAATAAGCAAAAAGCCCCGCAAAAGGGGGCTTTTATGGAGATATTATTCCGGTTGCTAGGCAATTTTAAGTTCTTTCTTGATCTTCTCGACGATTTCATCGGTCGTAAAATGCGCTTTGACGAGATAATTGTTCGCCCCGAGGTCGAGCGCGCGCTTGATGTCGTCTTCCTGCCCAAGATTGGAAAGCATGATGATCGGTACCTTGGCGATCTTGGGGTTCTGATTAGCCCGGATTTCTGTCAACACTTGGTAGCCGTCGATATTCGGCAGAATGATGTCCAGTAGCACGATGTCCGGCTGGGCCGATTCGATGTCCTGCAGTGCCTGCTCGCCGTCAATCGCCTCATGCACGTTGAATCCTTCTTTAAGCAGCTTGGTCCGGCAAATATCGCGCAAGAATTTATCATCTTCGACCAGAAGTATTTTGATCGCCCCACTGTCATCCGCCCCGCTTTCCTGCATGATGGTTGGTGCAGGCGCAGCTTGTTTTGGCAAGGCCTCGAGCGCTCCAGGATTGAGGTGTGAATGCACCTTGCGTACTACTTCCGCCGGATCGAACTGCGCCTTGATAAGATGATCGACTGCTCCTAATTTCGAAGTTTTTTCGATCTCGATCGGCTGGCCGGAATTCGAGATAATAATGATTGGCGGGATCGGCAGACCCTCTTCATGCATCTTTTCCAGCACCTCATAGCCGTTCATTTTTGGAAGCAATATATCGAGCAGGATCAAATCAGGCTGTTCGGTTTTAACTTTGTTAAAACCATCCTCGCCGTCATTAGCGACAATCACGTTATAATTTTCCTTCTTCAGCTTCAGTTCTAATACTTCGGCGAGGGAAACCTCATCCTCGATCAATAATACTTTTTTGTCGGGCATATTTTTAAATATTAGCGATTATTCTGCAGGATTACCGCCCACTTTCAGTTGTAGTGCGGAAAAACTGCGAGATCTATATGATTAATAATATCCTACTGGCCTGCCATATGCAAGGGCAGAGTAAAAGCGACTTCGGTGCCCTTGCCTTCCTCGCTTGCCACCATGATCATGCCGCCGTGCTTTTCGATGATATTCTTCGCGATGAACAGCCCGAGGCCCGTGCCCTCGGTTTCCATGCGGATAACATTCGATGCTCTGAAGAACTTCGAGAATAGCTTGTGCTTGTCAGCGTCAGGTATGCCGACACCGTTATCCTTGACCGCGACGCGCATCATATTGTTCTTGATCGCCGCTATTTCAATGTCGATTTTGCCTAGTTCAGGCGTATATTTTATCGAATTTTCAACCATATTCTGCAATACCATGATCAGCCGGCTCTTGTCGGCGTATACTACCAGCTTATTCTCGGGCTTTTTGACCGTCAGCTTGATCTTATGCTCTTCGGCGATCTTTTCAACGCTCTCAATGACGACGTCCAGCACTTCAGTGAAATCGATTGCTGTAAAATTAAAGCCGAACCTGCCTTCTTCGATGCGCGATACGTTCAATAGGTCGTTCACCAGGTTGATAATCCGCTCGTTCGATTGGTAGCCTTTTGCTAAGAGATCCTTCTGCTCTTGATTGAGCGCTCCAGCATCCTCATCCAACACCATCTTCATGATCCATTTGATCGCCGATAGCGGGGTGCGCAACTGGTGTGCGGCGATCGAGATAAATTCAGATTTCATGTTGTCGATCATCTTTTCGCGGGTCAGGTCGTAAAAGACTTTCATGATCCCGAGCTGGCGCCGCTCCTCATCGACGACATTAGCCGTCAACACCTTATAAGTTATGTCATGATCGCCCATCTTGACGGCCATCTCCTCGGTTATCGTCCCGAGCGTCTTGTTTTCCTCGACTTTCTTATGGGTGAATTCATGCCTGACGACTTCTTCGAAATTCTCGATGCTGAAGCTGTTCTTGTCCGATATGGGAACCCCGATGTCCGCGCCGGTCAGGCCGAGTATCTCCTGCGCCGCATGATTGAACAGGTTGATGCGGTGCTCGGTATCAAGCACGATGATCGGATCGGTAAGATTGGAAATTATCGCGAGCGTCTTGTTGCGCTCGTTCTCGATATCGCGGAACGCTTTCATGAGCGAAGCCTCCGACTTCTCGATCTCCTCGATCTTCTTGTCCAGCTCGCTGTTGATCTTGGTCAGTTCAAGATCCCGCTTGACAAGCAGGCGGGCGGTAGAATCCAGCTGTTCGAGCTGTTTTGCCCGCTGCTTTGATTCGCGGTCCAGCTTGTCAGCATGCTTCATTAGGAGCTGTTCGCGGGCGAACAGGAGCCGCGAACCGTAGCCGGAGAAGATACCGACGATGAAATAGAAAATTGAAACGGTTATCGTCTTGGTTAGCGCGATCGACAGATCGGAAAATTCGATCGTCGGCTCATCATAACGCGGTTGGTGCGTGATCAAACCGGCGTATTCGGAGACATGCAGAAGGTTGATCAATATTCCCGAAGCTAGCGCCGTATAGACAGCTCCGCGCACGCCATAGATCAGCGACGCGGAAACTACGGGTATGAAATAGAAGATGATCGCTACGCTCTCGATTCCTCCGGCGAAATGCATCAGGATCGTAAAGAAAACGAGCTCAAAAATAATTTGTAATATTCCAATAGATTCTATTATCCGCGCCGATTTTGCGGCTTTAGCCTGTCTCATCCCGGCATACATGGCTGTATTGACACCGACAGCTGCGATCAGCAAAGCGGCCATGAGCCAGATCGGAAAATTCACATTTGACTCTGAAAGCAGGCGGGACATCAGTCCGATAACAAAAATTCCGCCGATATAGAACCAGCGGGCGGAGATAATCCATTCGTTTACCTCTGATTTGCGTTCCGTCCGTATATCCATTGCCCTGCCTGCTTAGTGCACAACTATTATTCCTCAGTAATTATACCATCTTTTTCCTTAAATAAAAACAGCCCCGCAAATCCGGGGCTGTGAAATCTGGCGGCATCTGATTATTCCTTCCACCCGAAAAACGCCTTGAAACCGAGGTAAGCGCAATACAAGTCGGCCTTGGATGCGATTTCCAGGGGAGCATGCATATTGAGGAGCGGGATCCCCATATCCACGATATCGACGTTGCGGTTCGCGATATATTTCGCAATCGTGCCGCCTCCGCCTTCATCGACCTTACCGAGTCCTCCGGAGATCTGGTAAAGTATGTCGCTGTTCTTTGAGAATAAAGCCCTCAACTCGCTGATGTATGAGCCAGATGCTTCAGATGTGTTGTATTTTCCGCCCGATCCCGTGTATCTTTCGATCGATAGCCCGTAACCGAGCTTTTGGGCGTTTCTGACGTCGTGCACTTCTTTGTAATCAGGATCCAGCGCCGCCGAAACATCCGCGCTGATTCCCCTGCTCATAGAGAAGATCTCATAGACCTTGTCTATGCTGCTTGCGCCCTTGATCAGTCTTTGCATCCTCGACACCGCCATCTCGATGAACGTGGACTGGGCCCCTGTCGCGCCTTCGGAACCGATTTCTTCACGGTCGATCAGGATAATTACCTGGGTTTCCTGCGCCGGATCGGAATCCAGGAAGGCTTTCAGGCCGGCATAGGAGCAGATGCGATCATCATGCCCGTAAGCCGCTATCATGCTCCTGTCGAATCCGAGGTCTCTGGCTTTTTCGGAGGGCACTGCGGAAATTTCGGCACTGGCAAAGTCCTCTTCTTCGACCCCGTATTCATTGTGAAGATGCTCTAATACGGCAAGTTTGACCTTTTCTTTGACTTTCTCGTCGTTGATCGGCAAGGAGCCGATTACCAGATTAAGGTCTTCAGCCTTGACTTCCCGGTTTTTGATAGGCGACCCAGGTCCGCCTGCCCGATCCAGGTGCGGCAACAGGTCAGTGATCATGAATACCGGGTCATCTTCATGCTCCCCGATAACAAACTCTACCGACTTGCCATTTTTAAGATAGACAACGCCGTGTAAAGCTAGGGCGATCGTGGTCCATTGGTATTTTTTGATGCCGCCGTAATAATGCGTCTTGAACAGCGCCAGCCCCTCGTCCTCGTAAAGCGGCGACACTTTAAGATCAAGGTGCGGTGCATCGATATGCCCCATGACTAGCCTGAATCCGTTATCCAGCCCTTTCCTGCCTATTCTGGCCGCCATAAGCGATTTACCCCGATTATCCGCATATGCTATGTCGCCTGGTTTCAGCGATTTAGCTTTCATCAGCTCTTTTGCGCCTGCTCTCCTTAATAAAACTACAGCCTCTTTGACGGCTTCCCGCTCGGTTTTAGCCTTGTTGATGAAATCCTTATAGCCTTCAGCGAATGAAAAAGCCTTTTTCCGCATATTATCGCCCCATTTCTCCCAACAGCTGATGCGTTCCAGCTTAATCTTTTTCTCAAGCTTTTGATAATCGATTTTTTTTATTGGCATATAAATATTTAATATTAGCACTAATGTTGCATTATGTGGATAACCACCCCCTTGATTTAATTTGTTTTTCTTGGTATAATTAGTTTATCAAGTGATATTTCCAGTATATTTTATTGTAAACAGACTGACAAGAGCGGTCCTTGACAACAAAAACAAAAAATCGGTTCATATATTGAATCCGAATTAATAAATAAAAACAAAAGTATGGAAAACAAAAACATTGACGCCCCTCAGGCGGCCAATGAGCCTACTGCGCCGGCGGACGAGACCAGCATCCATGACGTGACCAACTTCCAGGTCGGAAGCGTCCTGATGCTGACCATCCTGTCACTTGCTCTTTTTCTCAACGTCTTCGGCGTTGGCCTCATTGCGCTCTCAAATATGCAGTAATCGCATATTCACAATTGCAATTGCCATACTCAAAAACCGCTCCGTCATCCACGGGGCGGTTTTATTTTAATAGAAAATTCCTATCGAAAATAGTATCTTCAAAATATGTCCCAGATTTGTAAGGCTCGGATTTAAGAGAAGAGTTAAGAGACAAAAAAACCTAAAGAGATGGCTAATATTGAATAAATTTTGGACGGAATGGGAATATCGGTTGGTTTGGGGGGGTAAAAAGGCCCTGGCGGGTGAGGCCGAGACGATCAGGTGGGCGCTTTCAATGGGCCATGGGTTTTCCTTTCTAACTGGTTAGAGAGGAAGGTGGATTTCAACAACATCATTAACATCGGCATCCGTTACATACCAACACTTACATTTATAATTTCTACAAATAGGTTTGCCAGTGTTTAGGCAAAATATTTTCTTGCAATACTCACTAGAATAGCATGCACCCCCCTCTTCGCTAGGATGTATATTAAACCATTTATTTATCTTAGCTTTATAATATTGAATCTGCTTTGATAATTCACTTTTCGAAATTTGGTTACAGTTCTGACAAAAGCCGTAACAAACCTGTGATTTATAACCGACATTCTCGTAATGGATATATCCATAACATGTGCCGTTATTGTTTAAAACAGTAAAATTTTTTGGAAAAAAAATAAAAATTACGAAAAAAAACAAAATAATACCTGAATAAATGATCGCCCTAGATTTTATATGATTTAATTGCATAGCGATTAATACTTATTTTCGATAAAAAAGGTGGTTACCTAGATTTTGCGGAAATTGCCTTGTCCTATTTTGATGCAGGGGTTGGGCCAGCATATAAAAATAGAATGATGGAAATATGTTCCATTGATTATGCTCCTTGAGACTAGTTATGCGGCCCATTTGTCAGCGAAGAGCTCACGAAATAGCACAGTGTTTTATCAGCGATCCGATGGAGCGGATGGTTCGATGTCTTTTGATTCTACTTTAACAAGAGTAATTCCTGGCTTATCACCTTTCTCGATAGTACAAGTCCCAAATATCTCTGGATTTAAATCGATCAATTGCTTAAGAAAATCATCCGAGTAGGATTCATTAACTTCATTTCTAATGGCATCAAAACTCGCGCGGTTACCCCCTCTTTTCTTGAGCCTAGTCTCAACATGATATCTTGCCCTCTTAAGCTTATCTTTTTGAGTATCACCCCACTTCATGTAGATGAGACCAAGAACATAAGATATCAAAAGAAAACAAATGATGAGAAATTTCCAGCCGTCACGTTGGTGAAGAAAATCAAGGTTGTTGAGAAAGATAGACCACGCTCCGAGCAGGAGAGGTAATAGGAACAAGGAAACGACAACAAGCTCCTTGTTGTCTGCATCCCTTATCATATCGACGATGGAGCGAACTTCTTTGGTATTCATAGAAAAATTTCCACGACTTTGGGTGAAAATTTAGAGCACTGCGATAATCGCGGGTTGAATTTATCTTATTTTACTTCCATACCCCTTAATGCGGCAACACGCTCTCTGACCGGGGGGTGGGTCATAAATAGCGAGGCGAACCAACCTACTCCTGAACGATCTGTCTTGAAGGGCGATGAGATATAAAGATGCGCCGTCGCCCGGTTGGCAACCTCCAGGGGTTCGTTATCACCGGATATCTTTTCAAGCGCCCGGGCGAGGCCTTCCGGATAACGAGTCAGCAGGGCGCCATCGGCATCAGCGGCGAATTCGCGCTTGCGGGAAATCGCGAATTGCATCAGGTAGGCGAAAACCGGGGCCAGTATTGAAAGAACGACGGCTAGGACCATGATGATGAGTTGGAGCTGGCCGCCTCCCTTTTCCGAATCGCGCCTCCGTCCCCCGCCCCAGAAAGTCCAGCGCCGGAACCAGTCTGCCAGCAGTACAATGACGCCGACCAGGACGGTAACGATCGTCGCAAGCAGGATGTCGCGGTTGCCAATATGCGATAATTCATGGGCGATAACTCCTTCGAGTTCGGACTTTTCGAGCTTTTGAAGCAGTCCGGTTGTAACAGCGATCACGGCATGCTCGGGGTCGCGCCCGGTCGCGAAGGCGTTCGGCGCGGTATCGTCAATGATATAGATCCTGGGGAGCGGCAAGCCAGCCGTGATACAAAGATTTTCAACCAGGTGGTAGAGTTCACGGGCATTCTCGTGCGTTACTTCTTTGGCATCGCTCATAGCCAGGACGATCTTGTCGGAAAACCAATAGCTGAAGAAAGACGAAAATATGCTGAATAAAACAGCAAAAACAAGAATGCCTTCATTATCCATGGCCATACTGAATATATAGCCTACCAGGATGATAAAGACTAAAAATCCAGTCAAGAGAAACCAGGTCTTGCGTTTGTTGGAGTCTGAATGTGTGTAAATCGTAGACATAGTATTATGCAATATGTTTTATTTTAGATAATACGCCTGAAATAATCAAAATATGCGCAACTGATTGTATAAATATCAGCAATAAAATCCGCAGATAAAGCATACGGAAATAGAATTATAAAAACATGAAATACAGATAACTCAAGCCGGAGAGCGGGAAAACTAGCTTTAAGTTATCGGCGAAAACATAAATTGCGAGGAATAAAATCAGTCTGCCTGCCAACATCGGCAATTCTTTTACGATATAAAAATCATAGTTGGTCTTTTTCTTCGCGGAATTGAAAATTAAACGCGTATAAGGAACGATTAACAATGAGATAACAAAACCGGATAACAGGGTAGACAAAAAAATGACATTCTGCCCAGGAAACATCGAGCGGGCAAGCCAGATGATAACCATCAGCGGAGCCGCCGTGCGGATAAATACTGATTCTTGTTTTTTGTCGGTTAAGTTGCCGATTACCAGCATAAAAGTTGTCGACCCTAAAGCGAGCAAAGCCCCGACCGTGCCGACCGCCACTATGTTCTTATATGCAAGATATACAAAAATCGGCCAAATAACACCCTCCATTTCCCCGCCAATATTGTCAAAAATTTCAGAAAAGACAAATCTGGGATTTTTCCTGAAGAATTCGAGTCCTCTTGATGGCTTGAATTCAAACCTGAAATCCAGTTTTTCCGTAAATAATAAAGGCAGAAATGAAGCAACCGATAGAGCCATGGTTGCGTAGAAAAGCGAGTGAAAACCGAATAATAAAATCGCCGCTCCCCCAACCACAGGACCGACCAAACTAGCAATCTGAGGTACGGCCATCAGCCAGCTCACTGCCGAACCCATATTTTCGCTTTCCGCATGCCGTGCAAATAGAATATTCAGCACAGACCAATAGAAAGCCGACTGCATTCCTCCCGCGAAAGCCAGCATAACTAGATTGATTTTATACGGCTCGCCGATCACTAAAAGCAGAAGGTAGGCGAGAAGAAAAGGGAAACGGACTAACAATGTTTTCTTGAGTCCGATGCTGCTCGCTATGCCACCGGCAATGAATGCGCCGATGACCAGCGATATGTTGAATAGCGCAAGGTAGACTACCACGCTTCTTAAATCCCTCCCACCCGACAAGAGAAAGATCGGGATAAAAATCCCTGATAAAGAAAAAGCGATAGAGTCGAGGGCTTGCATGGCATGCAACGGTAAAAGGTTGGCGTTGTTATGCAAGCCTGAAAATAACCCAGTAACAATCTTATAAACGGAACGACGCGTTTCCATATATCTATCACGACATTATCCGTTGTCATCCTTTAAAAGGCCCGTTAAAGCGGGCCTTTTATATCATCCTAGCTTTTAAAAATGAATAATCAGAACTTGACCTGGACGGCTTCGCGTTCTTTGGCCTCGGCTATCTCGAAGAACTCCCGCGCTTTGAATCCAAGCATGTTGGCGATCAGGTTAGTCGGAAAGACCTGTAATTTAGTATTGAAATCGCGGACATTGCCGTTGTAGAACCTGCGGGAAGCCTGGATCTTATCTTCCGTATCGGTCAGCTCGCGCTGTAGCTCGAGGAAATTCTGGTTGGCTTTGAGGTCCGGATAGCTTTCAGCCAGCGCGAAAATTGACTTCAGGGTGCCGGACAGCATGTTTTCAGCCTCTGCCTGGGCCTTGGCGTCTCCGCCCTTTTGCGCTGCCATGGCCATATTGCGCGCCTGGACGACTTTCTCGAGCGTTTCGCGCTCATGTCCTGCATAGCCCTTTACGGTTTCGACCAAGTTCGGGATGAGATCGTATCTCCTTTTCAGCTGGACATCGATATCGCTCCAAGCCTCATCAACCCTGTTTTTAAGCTTGATCAGGCTGTTATACATCCCAATGACCGCTATTGCCCCGACTGCAATAACTGCCAGGATGACCCAAAGTAGTGTGCCCATAAATTTTACCGGATATGCCCGGTGATTATTTAAATAACTAGTGCCAGATTAAATTACCAGAAAGGCTCTTATTCAGTCAAGCGAACGACTTCCTCGATGCTGATAACGCCTTCATAGGCTTTTGCCAGGGCGGCATTGCGCAGAGTCATCATCCCGTTTTTGACTGCCAGCTGGTCGACCTGCTCATCGGAAGGATTCTTGAGAATCAATGCCTGAATGTCGTCGTTTACCGTTAGTACCTGGTGCACGCCGATCCGGCCGCGGACTCCTAGCTGGTTGCATGCTTGGCAACCGGTAGATTTATAGAATTTTCTGGCGGGGTCAAGGCCGAGCGCCGAATAAAGCTCCTGCGGAGGAGTATATTCGGCGAGGCATTCCGGACAATTCATGCGAGCCAGCCTCTGCGCCGTGACAAGGCGCAGGGCAGTCGAAAGCAGGAACGGCTCGACTCCGAGATTGATCAGCCTGACGATCGCTCCTGCCGCATTGTTCGTATGGATCGTCGAGATAACCAGGGAACCGGTAATCGCGGCTTGTACGGCTATATCGGCGGTTTCGCTATCGCGTATTTCCCCGACCATAATGATATTCGGATCTTGCCGGAGGAGATACCGCAATCCAGCCGCGAAGGTGAGCCCGGTCTCCGGGTTGATCTGCGTCTGGCGCGCCATGTCCAGCTTGCGTTCGACCGGATCTTCGAGCGTAACCAAACTCCGGGCGGGATCGTTGAGCTTATCAAGCATGGTAAACAACGTCGTCGATTTACCCGAACCGGTCGGGCCTGTGACTAAAATAAGGCCGAAGGGGCGCTTGATGGTTTCCTCGACAACGCGGGCTTGTTCCGGCATGAATCCGAGCAGTTCGTAATTCGTATAGATTTTCACGCTTTCGAGTATGCGCAGAACGACGACTTCGCCATGCGAGGTCGGGAAGATCGATACGCGCAGATCGACGCTGCGTTCGCCGAAACTGAATTTGATGTTGCCTTCCTGCGGACGCGGCTGGCCGGTCGTATCGAGCTGGCACATGACCTTTATGCGCGATACGATCAATTGTCCGGTCTGCAGATGGGCTTTATGGATGATCTTGAGAAGCCCGTCTACACGATACCTGATAACCAGTTCGGCGACTTGAGGCTCAATATGGATATCGCTCGCCCCCTGCATGATCGCCTGGACGATTATATCATTGACGATCTTGATTATGTCTGTTTCCGGCTGGGCTGGTTTTGTTGACATATGATTTTAAAGATTATTTTTGTGTTCGCGTGATCATTATGCGGACTTCCCGACCTCTTGCGCAGGCCGAATGCAGTCCGGTCAGCAGGGCGGCATGGCTGATGATCGCATCTGGTTTGCCGGATTGCTGGAAAATCATTGCTTCAATAGCGGACGGCACTTTTACCGATAATTCAAAGAGTCCGAAACCGATATCCTTAAGGCCTCTAACAAGCGTCAACGGGCCTTTAAGCTCTTTTAATTGTAGCATAAAATCACCCTTTTGCGCCAGCATTCCAAGCCGTGTACTCTCCTGTTCGTTTCTGGCAACCACGACCAGCACATTATCTCTTGATGATCCATCGATCATTGCAGGCATCCAATAAACGCGCCCAGCCTTTAAAAGCTCGATATCACCCTCATCCGCTCCCGGCCATCTAGAAAGCAGTCCGCTTAAGCGTCCTGCGAAGCTGGAGTCGGTTAGCAGACAACCGCCGGCCGGAGAAGGATATGCGGCAATCCCATAATCTCGCGCCAATCCGGCTTGCATATGCCTTGATCTGCCTGATATCGCATGCAATAAGCTCCTGTCGACCAGGCCTTTTTTCTCGTACGACGTTTCAGGCAATAATTTCGCGCAAAGCGGCCGGAGTATCTCGGTGCCGGCTAGCTTTTCCACCCGCTTCATAGCCTGTGCTGTTTGTGAGAAAGGCCGCTGGCCGAGCACCTCGCCAGACGCGATAATATCAAAAAAAGGATTACCGTCTTTATCCGCTGTCCTCCTAGAATATTGTGCGGCTTGCCTGAACATCAGTCCGTGGCAGTCGATGCAGGGATTCATGCGCTTGCCATAGCCGTTCGGCGGATGCTTGACCAGCTCGATCATTTCACGGCTGATATCCTTTTCAACCAGCGCCACACCGATATCTTTTGCGGACATCCGGGCTTTTTCGCAATCAAAAAAATTACTGCTAAAACTCAAGGCAGTAACCCTAATTCCCTGTTTGATCAGGGATTTGGCAGCTAATATCGAATCCAGACCGCCGGAAAACAAGACCAGGGCGGAGTTTCGCTTATCCATTCTAATTGCATTCAAAAATATGATCGGCTATTTTTAAAACGCGCTCCAGGACAAGATCCCTCCCATAAGGTTGTAAATCGTTTTGCTGCTGGCTTTCGCGATCTTTCCTGCGATAAACGCGCTGCGCGCGCCGCTGCGGCAATAGAAGACAACTTGCTTGCTCCAGTCGATCTCGCTAGTACGCTTTTCGACCTCTCCCATCGGGATCAGCTTCGCGCTCTCGATATGCCCTTCTCGGAACTCACCAGATTCGCGCACATCGATCAGCTCGACACTGCCAGCCGCGACCATCCTTTTTAATTCATCCGCAGAGATGTTTATCACCGCCATATATCACTTCTTAATTCCAATCCAGACGGCAGCGCCATTGACCTGGACGGTCTTTCCAAAACCGGCATCTTTGGATTTCTCCGGCCGGAAACTGGACGCGAGCGTCGCGGTCCTGATCGCGTCGGCATGCGAATCTATGGCCCGGTTGATCTCCTCGTCTTCGGAAAATAAATAAAGCCCCACGCGGTCATTGATCGTCAGCCCCGCCTCCTTGCGCAAAGCGTTGACGAAACGCACGATTTCGCGCATGATGCCTTCCGCCCTAAGGTCGCCGGTTAACTCGGTATCAATTTCAACTTCTATCTGTCCGCCGATCATTGCCACTTCGATATTCTTGATATTTAACTCGTCTTTGATGATTTCAATATATTGATCGCTGACTCTTAACTTTTCACTTTTTATTAATAACTTATTCAGCGGTTGCCTGATTTTTATCCCTGCTTGATCCCTTTTTGCCAGCCCCAGCTCAACGATCTTTCGGACGGTATCCATATCTCCAAGAATCTCATTCGACGATTTAGAATCGAAATTCGGAAATCCTTCGGGCCATTCTTCTAGATGCACGCTTCGATTAACGTCCTTGAAATCATGACCAGTAACCTTCTGCCAGATCATTTCAGCGATAAACGGCATGAACGGGGCTATGATTTTTGAAAATTCGATCAGAACTTCCCTAGTTGTCGCATGCACCGCGCGCATTTCTTTAATATCCGCGCCCTTGAAACGATCCCGCGATCGCCTGATATACCACGTTGACAAATCGTTGATGAAAGAAGTTATAGGCCTTATAGCCCTTGGCAGGTCATACGCATCCATATGTTTAGTAACCTCCGATATCGATTCATTAAGCCTGGCTTTTATCCAGCGATCGAGGACATTTTCTTGCTTTGCTTTTTCTAGTTGCTCATTCGTGGTAGAAAATAATTCGAAAAATTTGTAAACATTCCAAAGTATCATGACGTTCTTGCGCAAGGATTCCTCGACCCCTTTCTCGGAAAAATTCACATTCTCCGCCATCATCACGGGCGAAGAGATAAGATAATGGCGAAGCGCATCAGAGCCGTATTTATCAAAAATCAAAG
>CAYTAV010000001.1:0-1094 GCA_964435875.1 uncultured Gammaproteobacteria bacterium | reverse complement strand
CCGGTGCCTTCGTCAGTCGTTACAAAATCAGCATCATAGATCTTCCAGCCGTTTTCTTTATTTTCTAAATTTTGATCTTTGTAATAATAATCGAACAAGGGCTTGTAGGTCTTGCCGATCAGATCAGAACCCCTGACTTCTTTCTCGATGATATAATCCTTGCCCCTAACCACTTCCTCAACTTTTTCTTTTGCAATAACATATCTAACTTTTTCACCCTTGATGCTCAATATGGAATACGGAATGCCCTTCCCTACTGCTAAAGCCGCGTTCCCGATCAAAGTCCAGGGGGTTGTCGTCCATGCAAGCACATATGTACCCGGCTCATCGTCCAGTTCGAACTTAACGATTGCTGACAAATCCTTAATATCCTTGTACCCTTCCGCAACCTCGGACTGCGAGAGCGTAGTTTCGCAACGCGGACAGATGTGCATGGAGCGGAAACCTTCGTATATAAGGCCTTTGTCATAAAGCTGCTTGAACACCCACCAGACCGATTCCATAAAAGGAAGGTCCATTGTCCGATAGGCGTTCTTCATATCCGCCCAGCGCCCGAGCCTTCTGATAATTCGTTCCCAGTCTTCAACATAACCGAAAATACGCTGCCGGCAGAGCTTGTTGAACTTTTCCACCCCGATCTTTTCAAGGTCTCGTTTAGTCTTTGATCCTAATTCTTTCTCGACGATATTTTCGATCGGCAAACCATGGCAATCCCAGCCCCATTTCCGCTCGATCTTGTAACCGCGCATGGTCCAGTACCGCGGAACGACATCTTTCATCGTGCTTGCCACGATATGGCCGTAATGAGGAGTGCCAGTCGCGAACGGCGGCCCGTCATAAAAGACGTATTGGCCGTTCGGCGCTTCCTTCTCGACCGATTTTCTAAAAATCTCCGCCCGATCCCAGAACTCCAATACCTGCTCCTCCATCATGGGGAAAGGATTGCTTGCCCTGCCTTGCTTATTAGGTTTATCTTCCATAATTTTAAATATGAATTTTACCAAAGATTAATTTAAAATTAACTAAAAAGCGCCTTTTTGTCAAAAAAAGGCGCCTGTTAATGCACAAGCGCTTTGTTTTCCGGGATTGCCTGC